>NZ_CP083456.1:5000-305000 GCF_020229735.1 Deinococcus taeanensis
TAGAGCCAGTAGGTGAACTGCTGTTCGCCCTGGTCCATGTGCCGGTAGTCTCCGCCTTCTGCTGGCACGTAAGGGTCGTGGTGGGCGATCACGGGGGACCTGAGGACCGTCAGGCCGAGTGTGGCGTCGAGGGCGTGGTAACTGAATTTGGCGTCGTTGATGAGGCTCAGGCCGCGGACGGCGCCGGTGGGCCGGTACACGCCGCTCAGGTCGATCCAGCGCTGGCCGGGTTCCTCATTGCCGTCGGTGGGTCGGGTCGTGACGCCGTACGGCGCTTCGAAGGTCGCCTGGGGAAAATGCAGGTGGGTGGGGAACAGCAGTTTCAGGACTCGGTGCCGCTCGTGCCAGTCGACGCGCACCCGCACTTCAATGCATGGGTGATCTGCGTAGAGCAGGAAGTCCTGGGTGAGGGTGCTGCGGCCGTAATGGCTGGTGGTGCGGACCGCGCTGCGCAGCGAACCGTGCTCGAGCAGGGTGCAGGTGGCGCCCTCAAAGCGCCCGGCCGGTTGGTCGTAGCGGTAGACGTTGTGGCTCCAGGTGTCGCTGAGGTCGGTCATGACGGCGCCGACCGCGGCCACGTCGCTGAAGACCTCGGCGCCGGAGCGTTTGTCGGTGAGGCGGGCCACGCCGCCGGTCTGCGGGTCAATGTCGAGCCGGAAGGTGTCACTTTCGAGGTGGGTGTCGCTGGCGCTGACGGCCGACGCGTCCGGCGCGGCCTGCGGGAGGACGGTGTACGTGCGGTAGCCAAAGGGGGGCAGATCGGCCGTCCAGGCGAGACGTTTGCGCCAGCCGCTGACGGTGGCCTCAGAGCGGACCCGCTGCGCGGGCACAGGCGCGCCCTGGTCGTCGGTGACCGTGAACGCGTTCGGGACGCCGCCGGTTTCGTGTTCGACGGGCACGCGGACGGGCCAGGCGTGCGGGTTGAAGACCACGAACGGCCGGGTGCCTTCACGGTGGGGAACGCTGACGCGCCAGCTGAGGCGCTGCACGGCGGCGTTGGTGACGTGCTGGGCGGTGGCCAGCGCCTCACCGTACTCGTTGCGCGCGTCTTCGTAGGCGCTTTCGATGCTAGTGCCGGCGAGGATGTCATGGAAGTGGTTGAACAGCACGCGCTTCCAGGCGCGCTCCAGGTCCAGGCGCGGGTAGGGATGGCCGGTCACGGCCGCGGCGAGCGCGGCGAGTTTCTCCGCGCGGATCAGGGCGAGTTCGGCGGCGCGGTTCCAGCGCTTGACGCCGGAGTGCGCGGCGTAGCAGCCGACGGCGTGGTGGTGCAGTTCATCCGTCCAGATGGGCGCAGCGGTGCTGTCGACGGCAGTGAAGTAGCGGCTGGGGTCGCTGAGGCGCAGTTCCGGAAGGGAGGGGTCGGCGGTGAGGCGGGCGATTGACGCGAGGTTCTCGGTGGTCGGCCCTCCGCCGTGGTTGCCGACGCCGTAGAAACACATCAGTTCGTTGAGCGGGCCGCCGAGTTCGGTCGTGCATTTGCGGACGTGCGCTTCGAGGTCCTGGCCCCAGGTGCAGTACTCGTACGGAATGCGGAAGGTCAGGACCCTGGACCCGTCGGGGCCCTGCCACCAGAACAGGCGGCTGGGTAGGGCCTGCTCGTGCGGGCCGGGGCGCATGAAGGTGTAGCGGGTCAGGCCGCTTTTAAGCAGGATCTGCGGGAGGGTGCCGGCGTGTCCGAACGAGTCGGGGTTGTAGCCGGTGTCCGCGGTACGGCCAAACTGCGTCTGGAAGAAACGCTGGCCGTACAGGCCCTGGCGCACGAAGCCTTCGCCGCTCGGGAGCGTGCAGTCCGGCTGGACCCACCAGCCGCCCACCAGCGCCCAGCGGCCGCCCTGTACCTGGGCGCGGATTTCTTCGAACATGTCGGGTTCGTTGTCGGCGATCCAGGCGAGGTGCGCGGCGGAGGAGCAGGTGAAAATGAAGTCCGGGTGGTCGCGCAGGCGGTCGAGGGCGCTGCGGTAGGTGGCTTTGATCTCCTGGAAGCCTTCCTGCCAGGTCCAGAGCCACACCGGGTCGATGTGGGCGTTGCCGATCATGTGAAACACCGCGCGGCGTCCGGGGCGGGTCATGCGGGGTCCGCCTCGGCAAAGGCGTCGTCGATGGTTTCGCACAGCACGTGGATCAGCAGGATGTGCATCTCCTGGATGTGGGCGGTGCGGTCGCTGGGGACGTTGAGGGTGATGTCGGCGTGACCGGCGGCCGCGCCGCCACGCCCGCCGGTCAGGGCGCCGGTCAGGGCGACGGTCACTGCGCCGCGCGCCCGGGCGGCCTGCAGGGCCCGGATGATGTTGGGGCTGTTGCCGCTGGTGGTGATGCCGATCAGGACGTCGCCCGGCTGCGTCAGGGCCTGGGCCTGCCGGGCGAAGACCTCCTCGAAGGCGTAGTCGTTGCCGATGCAGGTCAGGGCGCTGGAGTCGGTGGTGAGGGCCACGGCGGGCAGCGGGCGACGTTCGCGGCGGTACCGGCCGGTCAGTTCGGCGGCGAGGTGCTGGGCGTCAGCGGCGCTGCCGCCGTTGCCGCAGGTGAGCAGCTTGCCGCCGCCGCGCAGGGCCCGGACGCAGGCCTGCGCGGCGGCCTCGAGGGCCGGACCGAGCTGTTCGAGCTGGTCGAGGGCGGTCCGGTGCCGGCCGATGTGGTCGGCGAGATGCTGCGCCGCGGTGAGCGTCATGATGAAACCTCCAGGGCTGCGCTGAGGGCGACGGCGGCGGCGCCGAGCACGCCGACGTTCTGCGCGAACGCGGCCGGGCGGATCTCCACGCCGTCTGAGAGGGCGGGCATGGTGCGCGCGGCGACGCGTTCGCGCAGCGGCACGAACAGGTGGTCGCCGAAGTTGGTGATGCCGCCGCCGATCACCACCCGTTCCGGGTCGAAGGCGTGGATGCTGCTGGCCACGCCGGCGGCCAGGAGGTCGAGCGTGTCGTTCCACAGCGCCCGGGCGACCGGGTCGCCGGCGTCGAGGGCGGTGAGAACGGTCTGCGCGGTGATGGCCTCCGGACGCGGCGCGCTGCGTGCGAGCAGGGACTGCGGGTGCTGCGCGGCCGCTTCGCGCGCGCGGCGGGCGATGTTGGTGCCGGAGGCGTAGGCTTCCAGGCAGCCCTGGCCGCCGCAGTTGCAGGGCAGGCCGCCGGCCTGCACCTGGATGTGCCCCAGTTCGCCGGCGTTGCCCCGCTTGCCGCGGTAAAGCTGGCCGTTGAGGATCAGGCCGCCGCCGATGCCGGTGGAGATGGTGAGGTAGAGCATGTGGCGGGTGCCGCGCCCGGCGCCGAAATGAAATTCGGCCAGGGCGGCGGCGTTCGCGTCGTTGTCCAGCACCACCGGCAGGTCAAGGGCGCCGCGCAGCTGGCCGACGAGCGGGTAGTCGATCCAGCCCGGGAGGTTGGGTGGGTTCTGGATCAGGCCGCGCCGGGTATCGAGGGGGCCGCCGCAGCCGACGCCCGCGCGGTCGACGGTGACGGGGCTGCGGCGGAGCAGGGTCCGGCACAGGTCGATGACCCGCTCGACGACGCGGTCCGGACCCTGTTCGGCGTGCGTGGGGGTGCGGGCGGTGTCGAGGAGTTCACCGGTGGCGCTGACGATCCCGGCGGCGAGTTTGGTGCCGCCGATATCGATGGCCAGGACATGACGTGTGGGGGCCTCCAGCGGAAGCGTGGTCATGATGGGCTCCTCTGCAGTCGGGTGAATTGGATGGGGCTGGGCCTTGTTCAGGAGCATATACCAAAGCCGGCAATTTTTTTATATATTTAAGCAACTTACCCACGCCGAACGCCCCTGTGGTCCTGCTCACCCGCGCCCGCAGGATCATCCCCCGAACTGACCGGTGCCCTTGCTGTTCATCCGCCCGCGTCGTAGCGTCAATCCATCAAGGAGGTTCATATGGCCCGAATGAGTCTGGCCCGGCGGAAAGAAGCGCTCACCGGCTACCTGTTCATCGCGCCGTGGCTGATCGGCTTCCTCGTGTTCGTGGCCGGCCCGATGCTGTGGTCGCTGTACGCCAGCTTCACGAACTACGACGTGACCTCCACGGCGCGCTGGGTGGGGTGGGACAACTACCGGCGCCTGTTCTTCGACGATGACCTGTTCTGGATCTCGCTGTACAACACCGGCTTCTACGTGCTGTTCGCGGTGCCCCTGAGCGTCCTGACCGGCGTGCTCATCGCGGTGCTGCTCAACCAGCAGATTCCCGGTCAGCGCATCTTCCGCACCATCTTCTTCCTGCCCAAGGTCCTGACCGGCGTGGCGGTGCTGCTGCTGTGGCTGTGGGTGTTCAACCCCGACTTCGGCCCGATCAACGTCTTCCTGCGGGCCATCGGCGTGAGCACCCCCCCGCTGTGGTTCGCGGACCCCACCTGGGCCAAACCGGCCCTGATCATCATGAGCATGTGGGGCGCCGCCGGCGGGTACATCATCTACCTCGCGGGCCTGCAGGGCATTCCCCGCCACCTGTACGAGGCGGCCATGCTGGACGGCGCGTCCCCCGTGCGGCAGTTCTGGGCAATCACGGTGCCCATGATGTCGCCCACGATCTTCTTCAAACTGGTGACCGGCATCGCGGCCGCCTTCCAGTTCTGGGAAACGTCCCTGATCGTCTCCGAGGGCGGGAAAGGCGGCCCGTCGTACTCAACGCTGTTCTACGGCCTGTACATGTGGCAGAAGGCGTTCGGTGAATACCAGATGGGATACGCCAGCGCCATGGCCTGGGTGCTGCTGATCATCACCCTGCTGCTGACCGGACTGCAGTTCTGGGTCTCACGCCGCTGGGTGTACTACGAAGGGGAGGCCCGCTGATGACCGTCCAGCCCAACACGCCCGCCACCACGGCCCTGCCGCGCCGGCGCATGAACGCGCAGGTGGCCCAGAACGTGTTCTGGAAGGCCGTGGCGTTCGCCCTGCTGGCCGCTATCAGCGCCGCCGTGCTGTTCCCGGCGCTGTGGATGCTCTCCACGGCCCTGAAAGCGGACACGCAGGTGTACGCCAACCCGCCCATCTGGATTCCCGACCCGCTGCGCTTTGACAACTTCGCCAAAGCCTGGTCCCTGGCGCCGTTCACCCGGTACGCCTTCAACACCGCCCTGTACGCCATCGCCGTGGTGTTCGGCACGGTGCTGTCGTCCTCGCTGGCCGCGTACGGGTTTGCCAAGCTGCGTTTTCCCGGCCGGGACGTCCTGTTCGCCGTCCTGCTCTCCACCATGATGATCCCCGGCATGGTGACCCTCATCCCGCAGTACATCCTGTTCTCGAAACTCCACTGGGTGGGGACCTACCTGCCGCTGGTCGTGCCGAGCTTCTTCGCAGGCGCGTTTTTCACCTTTCTGCTGCGGCAGTTCTTCATGGGCATTCCCAACGAGTACTCCGAAGCGGCGCGCGTGGACGGCGCCAGTGACTTCTGGATCTGGAGCCGCGTGATTCTCCCGCTGTCCAAGCCGGCCCTGGCCACCGTCGCGATCTTCACCTTTGAAGGCGCCTGGGACAGCTACGTGGGTCCGCTGCTGTACCTCAACGACGAGAAGCTCTACACCCTGCAGGTGGGCCTGCAGTTTTTCCGCACCGCCACGGCCGTGCAGTGGCAGTACCTGATGGCCGCCGCGCTGCTGGTGATGCTGCCGGTCATCGTGCTGTTCTTCACCTTCCAGAAGTACTTCGTGGAAGGCGCCTCCGTGTCCGGCGGCGTGAAAGGCTGAGCGGCCGCCGGCGGTTCCAGCGTCGCCCCGGGCGCGGCATGAAGAGCCGCGCGCCTCAGGGCGGTGTGGCCGCGCCGCGCTCCACGGGCGGGGCGGCCAGCGCCCGGGCAGGATCACGCAGAATCTTGTGCAGCGCGATCGCCACCGCCCCCAGCGCGGCCGCGTCACGGTCCAGGGCGCTGTCCACGATGCGGATGTCCTTGGAGAGGTACCCGAAGGAGCGTCCCTTGACCCGCTGGGCCAGGGTGCCGGTCAGGTCCGGCCAGGAGCGCACGAGCAGCCCGCCCAGCACGATCACGGCCGGGTCGTAGTGGTTCACGGCGTTGACCAGCGCCGCCGAGAGGTACAGGTACACGCGGTCTTTGATGTTCTGCGCCACCGCGTCCCCGGCCTGCGCCAGGCGGTGCAGGCCGGCCGGATCTTCGGCGTTCAGGCCCAGCCGCCGGGCTTCCTGCATGATTGCCGGCACGCTGACCAGGGTCTCCAGGCACCCGCGGTTGCCGCATTCGCACAGCGGCCCGTCCACGTGAATGGTGGTGTGGCCGATCTCGCCGGCGAGTTCGTGGGCGCCGCGGTACACCCGGTCCCCCACGATCAGGCCCGCGCCCACGCCTGAACGCAGCGAAATGTACAGCAGGGTCTCCTCGTGCCGGCCCGCGCCGTACCAGCGCTCCCCGTAGGCGGCGGCCTTGGCGTCGTCGTCCAGCCAGCAGGGCACGCCGAAATGCACCTGCAGGGCGTCCGTGACGCGCACGTTGCGCCAGCCGCCGAAGTTGGGCGGTTCGATCACGACGCCCTCGGTGCTGTTCACCGGTCCCGGCACGCCCACACCGATCCCCAGCAGCGGCAGGCCCGGATCGATCAGCTCGGCAATCACCTCACGGATGGCGTTCAGGCCGCGCCGCACCGACGCGGTCGGCCGGAACGGGCGTTCCAGCCGGGCCAGGGTCTGCCCGCCGAAGTCAGACCGGATCGCCAGGATCCGCGTGCGCGAGATTTCCACCCCGATCAGCTGACCGCGGCGGCGGTTGAAGGTCAGCAGGGTGGGCCGCCGGCCGACCGTGCGCTCGTGCGAGGGCGTCTCGACCAGCAGGTCGTAGGCTTCCAGTTCGTTGACCATGTGCGTGATGGTCGCGGCCGTCAGTCCGGTCGCGTCGGCCAGCGCGCTGCGGGAGATCGGCTGGAGTTTCTGCAGGGCCTCCACGACCACGCTGAGGTTATCGGCCCGCACTTCCGGCAGGTTGCGGCCCTGCCGGATACTTCTGGATCTGCCGTGATTCATACCGCTCCCCGTCCCACGCGCCGCTGGGTCTGCCGACGACTCACGATTGTACCGCGCGGCCGCATTCAGTGGGGCTCCGGGTCACGCCGGCCCCGCCACCGTCCGGAGTACCACAGCGGGTTCCCCGGGGCGTGGGGTTCACCGCGCACGGCGCCCGACAGGCGCGTCACGTCGCCTTTGGGCACGCGGTTCATGTCGGCCAGGCCGTTCATCTCCTGGTAGGTGTCGGTCAGCTGCGTGTAGCAGTACCCGTGAATGCCTTTGGCCAGGATCGCCTGGTCGGCCGCCGCGAGCAGCGCTTCGACCCGCTCGCTGAGCCCAGCGCGGTCGCGCACCACGCCGTAGCCCCAGCCGTCCTCTCCAGCCGGCACCCAGGAGGTGCCGCCGAACTCACTGAGAATCACCGGCCGGTCGCCGGGCGTGAACCCGGCCAGCCCCTGTTCGCGCCCGCCGGGCCACAGGCGCCAGAGGTTCTCCTCGACCGCGCTGCGGGTGCCGTACCGTTCCAGCAGCGTCTGGGGAACCTGCGTGTAGTCATGCACGGTGAACACGTCACTGACCAGCTGCTCCCAGCCGTCACTGCCGCTGACCAGCCGGGTCGGGTCGAGCGCGCGGGTCAGCGAGTACAGGGCGCGCTGCGCTTGCTGCTGCGCCGGGTCGCGCGCAACGTCCGGCAGGCCCCACGACTCGTTGAACGGCACCCACGCCACCACGCTCGGGTGCGACGCGTAGAGCGCCAGCACCTCCAGCCACGTGCGGGTCAGCCGGTCGAGGCTCTGGGCCGTGAATGCGTACGCGCTGGGAAGGTCCACCCACACCGCCAGGCCCAGCCGGTCACACCAGTACAGGAAGCGGGGGTCCTCGATCTTCTGGTGCAGCCGCAGGCCGTTGAACCCGAGCCGCCGCGCCAGGAGGACGTCCTCGCGGTAGCGCTGGTCGTCGCCGGTCATGCCGGCGTCCGGCCAGTAGCCCTGGTGCATCACCATGCGCAGCGGGTGCGGAATTCCGTTGAGCAGCACGCGTCGCCCGCGGGCCTCGACCGACCGCAGGGCCGCGTACCCCTCGGCGCGGTCCACGGCGCGCCCCTGCACGCTCAGGGTCAGGCGGACGTCCAGCAGTTTCGGGTGGTCCGGCAGCCACAGCAGGTCGTTGCGCGCGTCGTCCACCCCGGGGTCCGGCAGGCGCAGCGGCACCGTCATGTGCTGCCCGGTCACCAGGGTGTCACTGTCGGCCAGCGGGCGCTCCCCATCGAACACCTCGAGGCGCACCCGCGTGCCGGGCTGGGGCGCGCACGCCAGCGTGACCAGGGCCGTCAGTTCAAACCGCGTGAGGTCCGGGATCCAGCGCAGGGCCTGGACGTGCTGCCGGTGCACAGTTTCGAGCCACACGCTGCGCCAGATGCCGCTGGTGGGCGGGTACCAGATGGCGTGTGGTTCGGCGCGCCAGTCCTGCTTGCCGCGGGGCTGGGCCAGGTCGGCGTGATCGTCCTCCGCCCGGACGCTCAGTTCGAAGCTGCCGGCGCGCGCCGCGCGGGTCACGTCCACCGTGAACGGCGTGTACCCGCCCTCGTGGCGCGCGGCGAACGCGCCGTTCACGAACACCTGCGCCGCCCAGTCCACCGCGCCGAAATGCAGCAGCAGCCGCTCGTCGGCGCCGGGCGTTTCCTGGGGCGTCAGCTGCACCCGCGTGCGGTACCACAGGGTGCGCTCTGTCAGGCAGGGCGCCTGAGCGAGCCCGCTCGCGGGGGTCTGCGGCGCGTACGGCACGCGGATCCGGCCCTCAAAGCTCACGTCCTGCGGCGCTTCGGCCGGGCTGAGCGCGAAGTCCCACCAGCCGTCCAGCGCCCGCCAGGGGCGGCGCAGGTGAGGGCGCGGGTGCGTCTGGGCGGCGTCCTCTCCGGTCTCCAGCAGGGCGAGCAGCGCCTCAGTCATGCGCTTCTTCCAGGAAATTGACGGGGAACGCTTCGCCCGCGGCGTTCAGCCGCAGGCCCAGCACCTGCTGCGCGCGCAGCGTCACGGGAAGGTCGTGCCCACGCCAGCGCAGCGTGCCCTGCGCGGCCTGGCCGCCCCACTCGTGCAGGCGCACGATGAGGTCGCTGCTGTCCTCGGCCTGCTTCACGGCGCTGAGCCTGACGGTCGGGAGGTCCAGCAGCTGCACTTCCCCGCGGCTGGCGGGCCAGGGGCCGGCGTGCACGTATTCACGCGTGAACACGGCCGGCTCGTTGAGCTGATCGGCCCGCTCAGGCACGCCCGCGGCGCGCCAGTCCCCGCTGTGCGGCGCCAGCACCCAGCGGCTGCGCTGCAGGCCCTGGTCCAGATGCGTGTAGGCCACGCCCGGGTCGAGCGTGGCGGGATCGTGGTGGGCGTAGACGGGACTGCGGGCCAGCGTGAGGCGCAGCTCGCCGCCCAGGACGCTCGCGGAGGCCTTGCTGTCGGTCAGCAGGGCCAGACCGGCCGGGTGGGAGACACCTCTGGCGTCACGGGCCAGCCCGTGACGTCCAGCCAGGCCTGCACGGGTTCCTCCTCGCCGTCCGCCGGGCGGGTGACGTGACCGTACGGCACCTCGAACGTGGCGGTCACGTCACTCAGCGCCGCCGGGAACACCAGCTGCGCGGCGTGGTGCTGCTCGTGCCAGTCGAGGCTCAGCTGCGCGCAGATGTCGGGTGACCCGGCGTAGAGGGTGAGGTCCTGCACCGCGGTCGACTGGCCGAAGGCGGTGGTGGCGCGCACGGTGGCGCGCACCGGTCCGTTCTCGAGCACCTCCAGGCGGGCGCCGGTGAACACGCCGGTCAGTGCGCGGAAGGCGCGGGCGCCGTGCCCCCAGGTGTCGGTGTCGTCGCGGACGACCTGCAGCTGCGCGCCGGTGCCGGCGAGCAGGTCCAGGCCGCGGCGTTTGTCCAGCAGGCGGCGCAGGCCGCCGGTGTCGGGGCACAGCTGCAGCTGCCAGAACTCGTTTTCCAGCTGCTGCGGCGTGGCACTCAGCGCCGCGGCCGCCGGCGCGGGGGCAGGTTCGTCCAGCACCCGGTACAGCCGGTACCCGAAGGCCGGCAGCTGCGCCTGGAACACGAAGCGGGGCCGGCCGTGCCCGTTCACGCTTTCATTCTGCAGGCGCTGCGCCGGGACGTCCCGGCCGGCGTCGTCGATCAGGCGCAGGTGCGGCGTGTGCCAGTCGTTGAGTTCCAGTTCGACGGCCTCGAGGCGCCCACGTCCGGCCGGGTTGAACACCAGCACGGGGACGCCGTCGCCGTAGTCGGTGACCCAGCTGGGGCCGTCGTAGCGGAGGCTGCGGATCACCTCCGGCGGGTCGCGGCGGTCGAGCCGGGTGTCCACCTGATCGGCGACCGCCTGGGTGGCGGCGAAGGTCACGCGGGCGGCGATGCTGAGCACCTCGCCGAGCTGGTGTTCGGCGTCCTCGAACGCGCTGCGCAGCGAGCTGCCCGCCAGGATGTCGTGAAACTGGTTGAACAGCAGTCCCGCCCAGGCGCGCGTGAGCTCGGCGCCCGGGTAGGCGTACCCGGCGGGCGCGGCCATCACCGCGAGTTTCTCGGCGCGCAGCAGGGCGTGTTCCGCCTGACGGTTGAGGCGTTTGATGGCGCTGACGGCGGCGTAGCAGCCGCGCGCGTGGTGCTGCAGTTCACCGGCGTACTCCGGGGCGGGCGCCGAGCGGACCGCGTCGAAAAAGCCGCTCAGGGAATTCAGGCGCAGCGTGGGCCACTCCGGGTGCGCGGCGAGTTCGCGCAGGTTGGCGATGGCGCGCCGGGTGGGGCCGCCGCCGTGGTTGCCGACGCCGAACAGCCCGAGCCAGTGCGCGAGGGGCTCGGGGCGCCACGCGAGGTTGCGTTCCAGGCTGGTCTGCACCTGCAGCGGGCTGCTGTTGTAGCACTCCACGCGCGCGCTGAGAATGGCGCTGCCGTCCACGCCGCGCCAGGTGAAGAGGTTGGCGGGCAGGTCGAGTTCGCTGGCGCCTGGCCGCATAAAGACAAAGGCGTCCAGGCCGGACTCCCGCAGCAGCTGCGGGAGGGTGGCCGGGTGGCCGAAGGAGTCCGGCAGGAAGCCGATGCGGGCGCGGCGGCCCAGCAGCCGCTCGAAGGTGCGCTGGCCGAGCAGGGCCTGCCGGGCGAGCGCCTCGCCGTGGGTGAGGTTGACGTCGGGCTCGACCCACCAGCCGCCGACCGGTTCCCACTGGCCGCGGGCCACGGCGTCGCGGACTTCGGCCAGCAGGCGGGGGTGGTGCTCCATCCAGGCGTACTGCGCGGCGCTGGAGTGCACGAAGACCATGTCCGGGTTTTCCTGCAGGCGGTCGAGGGCGCTGCGGAAGGTGGCCTTGACGGTTTCGTGGCCTTCGCGCCAGTCCCACAGCCAGACCGGGTCGATGTGGGCGTGGCCCACGAGGTGAAACGTGAGCGCCTTGCTGCGGGGGTGGGTGGTCATGAAGCCTCCGGGCGGGGGTGAGGTGAAGGACGGTGGTTATTTAAAAATTTTAAGGAATAGAGTACTGTGTCGCTGAACACATCAACCCGAGGTGACCATGCCCCCCATGACGGACACCAGCCCAGTGAGCGTCCAATCCACCCCGAACGGCCTTCAGGTGCACAGCCCGGCCTACGTCCTCACCCTGGACCATGAACGTCCGTTCGCCCGGCTCGCGGACTGCAGCGGGCACGTCTACACTGACCTGTTTCTCGCGCCCAGCCTTCACACCACGCACGGCCTCGACCGGACCGCCCGCCTGCACCCACCGGCCGTGAGCGGCGGCGCCGGCGAGGTCACCCTGCGCTTTCACCTCGAAGGCGGCCTGTGGCAGCACAAGACCCTCGTGCTGCGCTGCGACGCGCAGGGCATCGACAGCTGGGTGGAGGTCACCGGGGAGGGCGAACTCACCGACGTGCACCTCTTCGGGGGGCACTACTCCGGGCAGCAGCGCTGGGGCAGCGGCTTTTTCCAGAGTGCCGCCTTCTTCACCCGCGTGTTCAACCCCGAGCCGTACAAGAAAGAACACCGCGCCATTCCGGCCGCGCAGTCCACCGCCATCGACGTCATGGGCACCAGCCTGCCCGGCAAGGCCCACTGGTTCTTCACGCCCGCGCCCCTGGTCTACGCCTTTCATCAGGACGCCCCCGAGCCGCGCCTCGCCCTGGGGGCCGACCAGGGCGGCGCGCCCGACTACCACGGGGGCCAGCGCGCCGAACCGCTCGCGCCGCCCGCCGTCCGGTGGCTCAGCGCGTCCATCGTCGCGCCGGTCGAAGAACTGAACTTCACGAGCTTTCACTACGACGGGCAGGAGACGGCGTTTGCCCTGCGCCTCACCTATGAAGGACAGACCCGCGTGCAGGGCCACTTCCGCACGCCCACGCTGCGGCTGAACTTCACCGACGATCCCTACGACGCGATCAGCCAGAACGCCCAGCGGCACGCCGCGCAGGGCTTCGCGCCCCTGCAGGGGGACGCGGCGCCCGACTGGTGGCACACCCCGATCCAGTGCGGCTGGGGCGCCCAGTGCCACCTTGTCCGTGAGCGCGGCGGCCGCGCCCCCGACCACTGCACCCAGGCGAACTACGACGCGTTTCTCGCGGTGCTCGACGCCCAGGACCTGCGCCCCGGCGTGCTCGTGCTCGACGACAAGTGGAGCGCCACCTACGGCCTGTGTGACGTGGACCTCACCAAATGGCCGGACCTGCCCGGCTGGATCGCCCGCGCCCATGGCCGCGGCCAGCGCGTGCTGCTGTGGTGGAAGGCCTGGGATCCCGAAGGGCTGCCGCTCGACGCCTGCGTCACGAACGACCTGGGCGAAAGGGTCACCGCGGACCCCACCAGCCCCGCCTACGAGGCCATCCTGCGCGCGGCGGTGCGCCGCATGCTGCTCGAGTACGGCGCGGACGGCTTCAAGGTGGACTTCAGCGCCCGCACGCCCAGCGGCCCCGGCCTGAACCGGCACGGCGCGGCGTGGGGCGTGGCGCTGCTGCACCGGCTGCTGTGGATTCTGCGCGATGAAGCCAAACGCTGCAAAAGTGACGCCCTGGTCATGACCCACACCCCCCACCCGGTGTTCGCCAACGTCACGGACATGATCCGCCTGAACGACGTGAACATCGAACAGGACGTGACCGAGCAGATGATTCACCGCGCCCGCGTTGCCCGCGCGGCGCTGCCGCACCACGTCATCGACACCGACAACTGGCCCATGCCGGACATCGACGCCTGGCGCGCCTACACCCGGCAGCAACCCGCGCTGGGCGTGCCCAGCCTGTACTTCGTCACGCACGTGGACAGCGACGGTCAGGCCCTCACGGCCGCCGACTACGCGCTCGTGCGGAGCACCTGGGCGCAGTGGCGCGCCCGGAGGACCAAATGACCCCCGCCCGGCGCTCCCTGAGGGTCCACATGTACCACCACACCCACTGGGACCGCGAGTGGTGGAGCACCCGCGAACGGTTCCGCTTCCGCCTGGTGCACACCGTCGACGCGATCCTCGACGCGCTGGACGCCGGGCCGGACCTCAGCTGCTTCGTGCTCGACGGCCAGACGCTGGTGATGAGGGACTACCTGCAGGTGCGCCCCGGCCGGCAGGCCGCCCTCGTGAACCATGTCCGGTCCGGGCGGCTGTTCGTGGGGCCGTGGCACATCCTGCCCGACGAGTTCCTCGTCAGCGGCGAGGCCACTGTGCGCAACCTCTGGCTCGGGGAGCGCACCGCCCGGCAGTACGGCGTGCCCCTGAGCCGCGTGGGGTACCTGCCCGACCAGTTCGGGCACATCGCGCAGATGCCGCAGATCCTGTCGGGGTTCGGCATCACGAGCGCCGTGGTGTGGCGCGGTTTCGGCGGGCCGCCGGTCGGCGGGCCGGCCGGGGGCGCCGAGGTGGGCCTGGACACCTACCTGTACCCGCGCGCCCGGGACCCGCGCTTCCCGGCGGAGATGCACAGCGAATTCTGGTGGGAAGCGCCCGACGGCACCCGCGTGCTGGGCGTGTTCCTGCCGCTGGAGTACTACCGCGGGCATTACAAGGTCCGCCCCGGGGACCCGGCCTTCACGAGCGATCAGACGGTCGGCCGGGCCCGGCGCACCAGCGCCTACCTGGGCAGTTACGCCGCGACCGACGCGCTGCTCGAACCCATGGGCGGCGACCACCTGCCGGTCGACCCGCGCCTGCCCGGCCTGCTGCGCGACATCAACGGCGCGCTGGCCGGGGACGGCGTCGAGTACCGCCTCAGTTCCCTCGACGCGTTCGTCGAGGACGTCCGCACCCAGCAGGAGCGCGTGCAGGTCGTCTGGCAGGGCGAAGGCCGCGCCTTCGGGCGCAAAGCCCACCTGCTGCCCGGCGTGCTGAGTGCCCGGCTGCACCTCAAGCAGCGCAACGCGCGCGTGCAGACGGCGCTGGAACGGTACGCCGAGCCGCTTCAGGCGCTGCACTGGCTGCTCGGGGAACCCTACGAGGCCACCTACCTGTGGACCGCCTGGGAACGCCTGATCGAGAACCACCCGCACGACAGCATCTGCGGCTGCTCGATCGACCAGGTGCACCGCGAGATGATCACCCGCTTCGACGAGGCCCAGCAGATGGCCGACCTGCTCGCCGAGGACGCCCACGCGTCCATCGCCGCGCGCGTGGACGCGCAGTTCGCCCAGGGCGGCGAGGTCATCACCGTCTTCAACCCCCTGAACTGGGCGCGCACCGACGAGGCGCGCGTGCTCCTCAACAGCTTCCTGGAGGTCACGCCCGAAGGCTGGACGCTGCTGGACCACCTCGGCCAGCCGTGCCCGTTTCAGGTGGTCACGGTGCGCAGCGACGTGGAGAAGGCCGAGCCGTTCGCCTGGCTGGGCAGCGAGGCCCAGCGGCCGCACGACGCCAACGAATTCACGGAAGTGCGCTTCATCGCCCGTGACGTGCCGGGCCTCGGCTACCGCTCGTACGCGCTGCGCCGCCGCGAGACGCCCCTCGCGCACGGCCGCGTGCGGCCCTACGCCGTGCTCGGGAACGTCGCGCTCGACAAGGGCGACGGCGCACCCAGCGACCTCGCCGCCGGGCCCGGCACCCTGGACAACGCCTGGCTGCGCGTGCCCGTCGACCCCCGGGACGGCAGCCTCGAACTGCTCGACAAGAGCACCGGATTCACCTACAGCGGCCTGAACGCCTTCGACGACGGCGGCGACAACGGCGACACGTACAACTACGCCTGGCCGCTCGGGGACCAGCTGTTTCACACGAGCGGCGTGACCCCGCGCCTCTCGTGGGTGGAGGTCGGGCCGGCGCGCGCCACGCTGCGCGTGACCTGGCCCCTCTCGCTGCCCGAAGGCCTCACCGGGGACCGTCAGAGCCGCAGCCCCCGGCACGTGCCGCTGCTGCTGCACAGCGACGTGACCCTGCTCGCGGGTGTCAAACGGGTGGACATCCGCACGCACTTCGACAACGCGGCCCGCGACCACCGCCTGCGGGCGCACTTCCCGCTGGGCCGAACCGTGACCTGCTCCAGCGCCGAAACGCAGTACGGCGTGGTGGACCGGCCCGTGACCCTCCCCGGCGACCAGCGGGGCAGCAGTGAGCCGGCGGTGCACGAACACCCGCAGATGACGTTTGCCAGCGTCAGTGACGGCGAACGCGGCCTGACGGTGCTCAACCGCGGCCTGCCCGAGTTCAGTGCCACGCCCGGCGGCACGCTGGTCCTGACGGTGCTGCGCGCGGTGGGCTGGCTCTCACGCGAGGACTTGCTGACCCGCGCCGGTGGGGCCGGCCCCACCACCGCCACGCCCGAAGCGCAGATGCCCGGACCGGTGTGCGCCGAGTACAGCCTGTTCCCGCACGCCGGCACCTGGACCCAGGCGGACGCGTGGCAGGCCGCGCACGACTTCAACGCGCCGCTGCACGCCGCGGCGCAGACCAGCCAGATCGTGCCGCTGCGCAACCGTCACCGTGAGCGCACCGGCACGCTCCCGCCGGCCGGGCAGTTCGTGAACCTCAGTGGCCGGGTCCTGCTGACCGCCCTGAAACGCGCCGAGGACCGGCCCGAACTGATCGTCCGGTTCGTCAACCCGACGCCCGAACCGCAGGCCGTCACGGTCGGGACCCTGCGGCCCCTGACGGCCGCCCAGCGCGTGAACCTGCGCGAGGAGCCCGCGCAGGCCCTGGCGGTCACGGGCGACGGCGTGCACCTCACCGCCCGGCCCTGGGAGATCGTCACCCTGGCCCTGACCGTGGAGGTCACCCCATGAGCATCCTGGCCCTCATCCACACCACCCCCGCCGGACCCATGACCGCCCTGGGCGCGGCGCGCGCCGCGCACCTCGAGCGGACCCAGGTCGGCGGCGCCCTGCGGGCAGGGGACATCGGCGGGCACGACCGGCTGGTCACCGCGGCCCGCCGTGACCTGGCCGCCCGCACGGACGTGATCAGGCCCGCGCAGGCCAGCGTGGCCCGGCGGCCCGGGGCCGCCGAGAACCTCGCCACGCCGGCCCTCCGCCGCCCCGGCAGCGGGTCCGCAGCCCCCCTGAAGGGCCTGCCGTGATGCTCCCCGGCGCCCTGACCCTCGCCGGGCTGCTGCCCGGCGCGCAGCGCGGCGGCTACGCCGTGGCGGCCTTCAGTGCCCGCTACCGCGCCTGCGTGCGCCCGGTCCTGCAGGCCGCCGTGGACCTGCGCAGCCCGGTCATCGTCGAGATCAGCCAGCGGGAACTGGGCTGGTTCGGGCTGAGCCCCCAGGACTTCCGCGACGCGGTGGAACACGAAGCGCGGCAGATCGGGTGCCGCGTGCCGCTGTGCCTGCACCTCGACCACAGCTGGGAGGAGCCTGTCATTCACGCGGCCATCGCGGCGGGCTTCAGCAGCGTCATGATCGACGCGAGCGCCCAGCCGTTCGAGGAGAACGTCCGCCAGACCCGCCAGGTCGTGACGTACGCCCACGCCCGCGGCGTGAGCGTCGAAGCGGAACTCGGCAAACTCCCCTCCACCGACCAGATGGAAACCGAGGGGGACGAGGCGCTGTACACCGTCCCCGGGGAAGCCCTGACCTTCGTGGAACGCACCGGCTGCGACGCCCTGGCGGTGTCAATCGGCACCGCCCACGGCGTGTACCCGGTCAGCAGTCCCCGCATCGATTTCGACCGGCTGGCCGCGATCCGCGCGCTGCTGCCGGACACGCCGCTCGTGCTGCACGGCGGCAGCGGCCTGCCGGCGGCCACCGTGCACCGCGCCATCGAACTGCCCGGCGGCGGCGTCAGCAAAATGAACGTCGCCACCGATCTCGAGCAGGCCCTGCTGCGCGCCATGGGGGGACTGGCGCGCATGACCAGCGCCGAACTCGACGCGCAGCCCCCGGGCCTCCTCGCGCGCGGCCTGGAGGCCGTGTACGCCGAGGCCAGCGACAAGATCTCGAACTTCGTGCGCTCGGCCGGCCGCGCCGTGACCGCCTGACCCGTGACGCCGCCTGTCCGGTTCGTGCTGAAGCGGCCCGCCACGCTCCTGCCCCCCACGACTCTGCACGCCGCGAGCGCGTTCACTGCCCCGTGGGTCACGCTGAAAGCGGCCCCCGGGGTGACCGGCGCGTCTGGGGACAGCGGCTGTTCACTGCGGCCTGGCGAGCCGCGTGACGTGCGTGTCTGGCTGACCCGACCGGGCGGGTCGGGGCGCGGCGAGCGGAGCGTTCAGGCCCTCAACGCGGCGCCGGTGACCCTGGGCTGGAGGCGCGCGTGAGAGTGCCGCGCGCCCTGCGCGGCGGCGCGCGCCTCGTGTGGCGGCACCTGACCACCCTGGTGTGGCTCAACCTGCTGTGGGTGCTGCTGGCCTGGACGGCCGTGCTGACCGGGCCGGCCACCCTCACCACCTACGAACTGATCGCCGCGCTGCGGGAGGACCGGCCGGCCGCGCTGCGCCGGTACCCGGCCCTGCTGCGCCGCAACCTGCTGCCCGGCACGCTGTGGCTCCTGAGCACCGCGCTGTTCGCCTTCGTGCTGTACAGCAACCTGGTGTTCTGGCGCCGGAGGCTGGGGCCGTTCGGGGACGCCGCCGTGTCCCTGCTCGGCGTGTACCTGGCGTGGCTGTTCGCCGCGCTGCAACCCTACGTCCTCGAGGGCCTGAGCGTCGAGCGGCTGCCGCTCGGCCGGGCCTGGCGCGCCGCGCTGCGCGCGGTGGTCCGCTCGCCCCTGTCCGCGCACCTGTTCGTGGTGGTGCCCGCAGCGGGCGGTCTGCTGGCCCTGCTGACCAACACCTTCACGCTGCTGGTCCTGGTGAGCCTCGTGCTGGCGTTCGCCGCCACGCAGGTCCGCCCGCTGGTGGACCGTGACGGCCCGCCCGAACCGTCCGGGGAGCATCCAGACGCCGCCCCGTCCACCTGACGGCCCCTTGAGGAGGTGCTCATGTTCCGCAGCCCACCCGTGCCCGACCCTGCCGCGCCGCCCGTCCCGGAGGCGGGGCGCGCATGATCGAGGTGCTGCCCGGCGTGTACCGCCACACGAGCTCCGCGCACGTGTACGTGGTGTGCGACGGTGACGCCGCCGTGCTCGTCAATATCGGGGACGGCACGGTGCTCGATGAGCTGCCCGCAGCGGTGCGGCGGGTGCGCGCGGTGCTGCTCACGCACCATCACCGGGACGTGGCGGGCGGCGCCACCCGCGCGGTGCGGGCCGGCATTCCGGTGTACGTGCCGGAAGGGGAGGGCACGCGCCTGCTCGACCCCGAGCGGTTCCTGGCCCTGGCGGACGCGCGCAACAGCTACGACGGCCGCCTGCACGGCTGGACGGCGCCGGATCCGGCGGCCACGCTGCCGCTGCGGGAGTACCGCACCTACCGCTTCGGGCGCCTGCGCTTCACGGTGCGGCCCACCCCGGGCCAGACCCCCGGGGCCGCGTCGCTGCTGCTCAGGCGCCGGCGCGCCCATGTGGCGTTCACCGGCGGCCTGCTGTCCGGCCCGGGGCAGGTCAGCCGCCTGGCCGCCACGCAGTGGACCTACCACGGCGCCGAGGGGGTCGCCGGCACGGTCCTGTCGCTGCTGGACCTCGCCGATCAGGAGCTCACGCACGTCCTGCCCGCCCTCGGTGAGCCGATGACGCCCGGCGCGCTGCGCGTAACGGCCGAGGCGCTGTGGCCGCTGCTGCAGCTGCGCCGGCACAACCTGCGCCTGCTGCAGCTGCGGGACGAACCGTACGCCGAACTGCGGCCGTGGCTGCTCATGAACCGGACCAGCCTCGCGAACGCGTACGTCCTGCGGGCCCGCAGCGGCCGCGCGCTGATGATCGATTTCGGGTACGACTTCTGCTTCGGTCAGGCCAGCAGCACCGAACGCGAGGCGCGCCGGCCCTGGCTGTACACCCTGCCCGCGCTGCTGACCCGCTACGGCGTGAGCGGCATCGACGCGGTGATGCCTACCCATTACCACGACGACCACGTGGCCGGCATTCCGCTGCTGCGTGAGGTGTACGGCGCGCAGCTGTGGGCGGCGGAGAACGTCGCGGACGTCCTGACCCGCCCCGACGCGTACCGGCTGCCGTGCCTGTGGTTCGAGCCCATGGCGCCCGACCGGACGCTGCCCCTGGGGCGGAGCTTTGACTGGGAGGAGTTCCGCATCACGCCCCACGAACTCACCGGACACGCCCGCTACGCCTGCGCGCTGCTGGTGGAAACCGGCGGGGAACGCGCGCTGTTCGGCGGGGACCAGTACGGCGACGCGGACGGCCTGGGCCTGACCTACACCTACCCCAACCTGTTCCGCGAAGGCGACTACACCCGCAGCGCCGAACTGTACGCGCAGCTGCGGCCGCAGCTGATCCTCAGCGGGCACACCGCGCCCATCGAACCCGGCGAGCCGTACTTCGCGGCCCTGCTCGCGCGCGGCCGGCAGCTCGAGGCCCTGCACGCCACGCTGCAGCCGCACGCGGCGCGGCTGATCATCCGGGCCGAACCGGTGCACCTGCCGAGCGGCACGCCGCTGACCCTCACGCTGGAAAACCCGACGGGCGCGCCTTTTGACGGTGAACTGCACGTGTCCGGCCGGGCGGCCGAACCCGCCCGGCGGCCCGTCCGGATTCCGCCGGGCGCCAGCCTCATCCTGCCGTTCATGCCCAGCGGGCCGTCCGGCGCGCGCATTCACTTTGAACTGCGCGGCCCGCCGGGCGAACCGTGCCTGTACGCCCACGCCACCATTCACGCTGCCTCCGGAGCGCCCCATGCCCACTGAACCGATCCTGCCGCCCGCCCGGCGCGGCGTCCTGGAAGCCTTCTACGGCCCGCCCTGGTCCTGGGCGGAGCGCCACGCCACGCTGGACTTCATGCGCGAAGAAGGGTTCGGCGCCTACCTGTACGCGCCCAAAAACGATCCCATTCACCGCAACCGCTGGCGTGAACCGTACGCGGCGGCCGAGTGGGCCCAGTTCGCCCGGCTCGCAGCGCACGCCCGGGACGCCGGCGTCGAGCTGATCTTCGGCCTGAGCGCCCTGGCGTTCGGGTACACCGACCCCACCCACCTGGAGGCGCTGCGCGCCAAACTGCGCGCCGCGCAGGCGCAGGGCATCCGCTCGTTCGCGCTGCTGCTCGACGATCTGCCCAGCCGCTTCGAGCACAGCGCCGACGCCCAGGCCTTCCCTGACCTGGCGCGCGCGCAGGCGTGGCTGGCCGGTGAGCTGCTGCGCGGGCTCGCGCCGGACGGTGACTTCTACTTCTGCCCGACCGAGTACCACGGCGCCGGGAACGCCGCGTACCTGTGGGCTCTGGGCGCGTCGCTCGACGCGCGCGTGCAGGTGTTCTGGACCGGACCGGCGGTGTGCAGCGCCGCCCTGAGCGCCGCGGACCTGCAGCTCGTCACCGGCGCCCTGCGCCGCCGCCCGGTCATCTGGGACAACTTCCCGGTCAACGACCTGGACATGCAGCACGACCCGCATGTCGCGCCGCTCACCGGCCGCGCCCCGGACCTGCTGGCCGCCTCGGGCGGGTACTTCGCGGCGGCCGGCCCGCTGAGCGCCGCGAGCCGCGTGGCCCTGCGCACCACCGCCGAGTACCTGCGCGGCCCGCACGCCTACGACCCGGCCGCCGCCTTCGGGCGGGCGGCGCGGCGCGCCACCCACAGTCCGCAGGAAGCGGCCGCGCTGACCTTCCTCGCGGACCTGGCCCGCCGCTCGCCCCTGGTGCCGCGCGAGCAGGACCTCGGGCACGCCCTGTGGCCGGCGCTCGACGCGTTCTGGGCCGCGCGCGGCGGTCCACCCGGCGCGGCCGGGCCGGACGTGCCGGGCCGGCCGGCGGCCACGGCCGTCCACCCGGACGAAGGCCCCCTGCGCGCCCTGGTGGGCCTCATGGCCGGCCACGCCGCGGCGCTCGCCGGACTTCACGATCCGGTCCTGCGCGCAGACCTCGCGCCCTGGACGGCGAAACTGGCCGGCTGGGCCCGGGTGGCCGCACAGGCCCTCGCGGTTCTTGACGGTGCGCACGGCCCCGGCGCGCTGTTCGAGGACCTCCGCGCCGTCCGGGCGAACTTCCACTGGGTGGCGGGCGACACCTTCGACACTTTCGCGCGCCGCTGCGTGTGGGCGGCCGAGGCGCACGCCACCCGCGGAGCGCCGGCGTGACCGGCGCCCCCACGCTGAGCGACACCGGCCGCGCGCAGGCCGAGGCGACCGTCACCGGCAACGGCAGTCCGATCGGCCTGCTCGGCTCCAGTACCGCCTACAAGCAGGTCTGGGCGCGCGACAGCATGATCAGCAGCCTGGGCCTGATGCTGTGCACCGACCCGGCCGCGCCGCAGATCGCCCGGCAGTCGGTCCGGACGCTGGCTGCCTACCAGTCGCGCCTGGGCAACATTCCGCACAACGTGGGCTTCACCGGGATGCCCGACCCGGCGCTGATCGCGCACGGCGGCGCCCTGCACGTGGGCGAGAACGCCCCGCAGGTCGTGGTGGACACCGCCCACGCCGGCTGCATCGACAACAGCCTGTGGTTTATCCTCGGCAACGACTACATCCACCGGCAGGACGGCGACACGGACCGCCTGCGGACCGTCTGGCCGCACCTGCGGCGCGCCTACACCTGGCTGGAGTACCAGGACAGCAACGAGTGCGGTCTGCTGGAGGTGCACGAGGCGATGGACTGGGCGGACCTGTTCGCCAACCGCTACAACAGCCTGTGGCCCAACGTGCTGTGGTTCGCGGCGCAGCGCGCCATGGCGCGCGTCAGTGAGGCGCTCGGCGAGGACGGCGGCCCCTACCGCGCGCGCGCGGCGGACATCCGGTTCAAGATCAACACCCTGCTGTGGGTGGGCGCCGAGGTGGACAAGGACATGACCTGGGTCGAGCGCCACCGCAAGGAGTGGCTCTACCCCATCCGGCTGACCACCACCGCGCTGCAGGAGCGGCCGTACTACCTGCCGTACATGGCCTTTCGCGCCTATGAGGACCGGTTCGACACCTTCGGGAACCTCGCCGCGGTCCTGTTCGGCGTGGCCGACGAGGCGCAGACCCACCGGATTCTCGATTACATCGAATCGACCGGCGTGAACGAGCCCTGGCCGGTCCGGGCGATCTACCCGCCGGTGCAGCCCGGCGACAAGGACTGGCGCGAGTACTACCGCGTGCGCAACCTCAACCTGCCGCACCACTACCACAACGGCGGCGTCTGGCCGTTCATCGGCGGGTTCTACGTGGCGGCGCTCGTCCAGGCCGGCCGCCTGAACGAAGCCGCCCGGCAGCTCGGGCGCCTCGCGCAGCTCAATCACCTGTCGCGCACGCCCGGCCTGGCGTGGGATTTCAACGAGTGGCACCACGGCCAGACCGGCCGGCCCAGCGGCTTCCGGGGGCAGAGCTGGTCGGCGGCCATGTTCGTGTATGCCCACGAATGCGTCCGGCGCGGCGAGTGCCCCGGCTACGCGCCCTCGGAAGGCTGGGCGTGAGCGCCGCCCTCGCCCGGACGCTGGCCGCGCAGGCCCGGGACCTGTACGCGCGCGGCCTGACGACCTCCACCGGCGGCAACCTCAGCCACCGCGCCGGCGACGGGTTTCTCGTCAGCGGCACCAACACCGCCTTCGCCCGGCAGGTGCCGGAGGACTTCGCGCGCTGCGACGCCCAGGGCGCGGGCGTCAGCGGCCCGGCGCCGTCCAAGGAGGCCGCCTTTCACGCCGCGGTGTACCGCGCGCGGCCAGGCGTGCAGGCGGTGCTGCACCTGCACGCCGCGGCGTCGCTGACCCTGTCGTGCCTCGCGCGGCCGGACGAGCGCGGCAACGTCCTGCCGGTGCATTCGAGCTACGCCGTCACGCGCGTCGGGCGGGTGCCGCTGCTGCCGTACGACCCGCCCGGCAGCGCGGCCCTGGCGCGCGCCGTGGAACGCCACTGCCCGGACGTGAACGCGCTGCTGCTCCAGAACCACGGCGTGATCACCTGGGGCCGCTCGCTGGACGAGGCGCGCGACATTCTGGAGGAACTCGAGCAGAACGTGGGCGTGTGGCTGGCCTCCCGCGGGCAGGCGCGCGTCCTGAGCGACGAGGAACTCCAGGCGGCCAACGCCCGCGCCGGTCACGGCGCGCCGGTCCAGGCCGGCACGCAGCGGCCCCAGCTGCTCGCGCACGTGCAGGGATGGAGCGCGTGACGCCGCGCCTCGGCGTGGTGGCCGACGACATCACCGGCGCCGGAGACATCGGGGCGCTGCTCGCCAAGCGCGGCTACGCCACGCGCATCCTCTCGGCCGACGCCGACTGGGAGGCGCTGTGCCGGCGCCTTGCCGACGAGCGGACCGACGCGCTGGTGATCGACACCGACTCGCGCTTCCTGCCGCCCGCGCAGGCCGCCGGGCGCGTGACCCGCGCCGCGCAGGCGCTGAGGCTCGCCGGGTGCGGCGCGTACTGGAAAAAAACCTGCTCGGTGTTCCGCGGAAATGTCGGCGCCGAGTTCGACGCGCTGCTAGACGCGCTCGGGGAGGGCAGCGGCGTGGCCGTCGCCGCCTTTCCGAAAAACGGCCGCACCACCCTTCACGGCCGTCACTTTGTCCGGGGCGTGCCGCTGCCCGACACGGAATTCGCTCAGGACCCGGTGCATCCGCGCCGCGAGGCCAACCTGCTGCGGGACCTCGCGGCGCAGACGCCGCGCCCGGTCGCGGGGCTGCCCCTGGAGACCGTGCGGGCCGGGCCGGCGGCCGTGCGGGCCGCGCGGGCCCAGGTGCGCGCCGGGTACCTGCTCGCGGACACCGAGACCCAGGCGGACCTGCAGGTGCTCGCCGAGGCGCTGGCCGGCGAACGGGTATTCCTGGGCTCCAGCGCGCTGGCGGAGGAACTGCCGTTCTTCTGGCCGCCCCCGGCGCCGTTCGACCCGCTGGCCGGCGCGCCCCGCCGGAGCGCGCGGGTGCTGCTGGTGGCCGGCTCGGTCATGCCGCAGACCCACGCGCAGATCACGCACTACGCCGCGGCCGGCGGCCCGGTGCACGCGCTGGACGTCGCGCTGGCGCTGCGCGATCCGGCCGCGGCGGGCGCGGCGCTCAGCGAGGCCGCGCGGCGCAGCCTGGACGGGCCCGGCGCCGCGCTGCTGCGCTCGCCGAACACGCCGGCGCAGGTCCGCGCCGCGCGCGCCCTCGGGGAGACGCTGGGCCTCAGCGCCGTTGCGGTCAGCCAGCGCGTGTCCGCGGTCCTGGCGCACGCGGCCGCCCAGGCGGCCCGGGCCACCGGCACGCGCAACCTCGTCGCCCTCGGCGGGGACACCTCGGCGGCGCTCACCCGCGCGCTGGGCGTCACGCACACGGTCGTGGTCCGCGAACTCGCGCCGGGGCTGCCCAGCACCTACGCGCCGGACCAGGACCTGCTGCTGGTCCTCAAAAGCGGCTCGTTCGGCCCGCCGGACTTCCTGCAGCTCGCCGCGCGGCACCTGCGTGCGCCGGAAGGCCCATGAGCCTCGCGCTGTGCTTCGGCGGGGCGGTCATGGACTTCGTGCGGGGCCCCGACCAGCGCTGGCAGGCCCGGGCAGGCGGCAGCGCCTGGACGGTCGCGCGCGCCCTGAGCGCCCTCGGGCAGCCGGCCGCCTTCGCCGGCGCGCTCGGGGACGATCCGTTCGCCGCCGAGCTCGTCAGCGCGGCCGCGGCGCACGGCGTGGACCTCCGGTACGCCGTGCGGGTCGCGGCGCCCACCGCGCTGTCGGTCGTGCACCGCAGCGACCCGGCGCACTACACCTTCTACGCGCACGGCGCGGCCGACTCGCTGTTCCCGGGCGTGGACCGGGCGGCCTGGACCGGCGCGCGCGCCGCGTACTTCGGCGGCGTCACCCTGGTGCGCGACCCGGCGCGCGCCGCCTTTCTTGACGCGGCCGCCGAGGCCCGCGCCCGCGGCCTGACGGTCGTGTACGACCCGAACTACCGCCCGCAGCACGCCGAGGCCTACCGGGCCACGTTCGCGCACTACGCCGCCCTGGCGGACCTGATCAAGGTGTCCGGGGAGGACCTCGCGGGCCTGCTGCCGGACCTGGGCCCCGAGGCCGCCGCGGCGCACCTGCAGGCCCTGAACCCGGCCGCGACGGTGCTGCTCACGCGCGGCGCGGCCGGCGCCCGGCTGCTGGGCCCCCGCGGCCACGCTGAGCATCCCGGGTACCGCGTCACGGTGGCCGACACGGTCGGCGCGGGCGACGCCAGCATCGCCGCGCTGCTCTACTGCCACCTTCACCGGCCGGACTGGCCGCCCGCCGAACAGCTGGCCTTCGCCCTGGCCTGCGCCGCCGCCGCCTGCACCCGCCTCGGCGCGCACGCCCCCACCCTGGCCGACATTGAGGCCGTGCAGAAGGAGACCCCATGACGCAGTTCCCCGCCCCCGCCCGGACCGGCACGCCGGGCCGCGCGCTGATCATTTCCGGCGGCTGGCCCGGCCACCAGCCGCAGGTGTTCGCCCGCCTGATTCAGGCCATGCTCGAAAGCGGCGGGCTGCAGGTCACGCACGCCGATACGCTCGACGTGCTCAGCGACCCCGGCGCGCTGGGTGACCTGGCGCTGATCGTACCGAACTGGACCATGGGCCGCCTGAGCGGCGAGCAGAGCCGCCACCTGCGCGCGGCCGTGCAGGCCGGCACCGGACTGGGCGGCTTTCACGGCGGCATGGGCGACGCGTTCCGTGAGGACACGGACTACCAGTTCATGGTGGGCGGGCAGTTCGTGGCCCACCCGGGCAACGTCCGCCGCTACCGCGTGGACCTCACCCCCGTCGCTCACCCAGTCACCGCGGGCCTGGACCCCTCGTTCGAGGTGGACAGCGAGCAGTACTACATGCACACCGACCCTACGAACACGGTGCTGGCCACGACCACCTTCGACGGGCGGGACGCCCCGTGGACTCAGGGCGCGGTCATTCCGGCCGCCTGGGTGAGGCGTTACGGTCAGGGCCGGGTGTTCTACTCCTCGGTGGGGCACCACCCGCCGGATTTCGGGCACCCCACCGTGGCGCAGCTGCACCGGCGCGGCCTGCTGTGGGCCGCCGGGCGGCCCGCGTGACCCGGGTCGGCATTGTCGGCGCCGGCCAGATCAGCGGCATCTACCTGACCAACGCCGCCGGCGCCACACCGTTCGAGGTGGTGGCCGTGGCGGACCTGACGCCCCAGGCGGCCGAGGCGCGCGCGCAGGAGTACGGCATTCCACTCGCGCTGAGCCCCGAAGCGCTGCTGAACCACCCCGGCGTGGACGTGGTGCTGAACCTCACGGTCCCGGCGGCGCACGCCGCGGTCAGCCGGGCGGCGCTGGAGGCCGGCAAGCACGTGTACAGCGAAAAACCCCTGGCCCTGACGCGCGACGACGGCCGGGCGCTGGTGGCGCTCGCACAGGCGCGCGGCCTGCGCCTAGGCTGCGCGCCGGACACGTTCCTCGGCGCGGGCCTGCAGACCTGCCGGCAGCTGATCGACGAGGGCGTGATCGGCCGGCCCCTGGCGGCCACGGCCTTCATGCTCAGTCACGGCGTGGAGGCCTGGCACGCCAACCCGGACTTCTTCTACCAGCCGGGCGGCGGGCCGCTGTTCGACATGGGGCCCTACTACCTCACGGCCCTGACCGCGCTGCTCGGCCCGGTTCGCACGGTCAGCGGGCAGGCCACCCAGGGCTTCGACGAGCGGGTCATCACGAGCGCCGCGCGGCGCGGCGAGCGCATCGCGGTGCAGACGCCCACGCACGTCTCGGCGCTGCTGGGCTTCGAGTCGGGCGCCGCGGCGACCCTGATCACCAGTTTCGACGTGTGGCACGCCGAGGTGCCCCGCATCGAGATCTACGGCAGTGAAGGCACCCTCAGCCTGCCGGACCCGAACACCTTCGGCGGGCCGGTCCGGCTGAGGCTCGCGCAGGACCGCGAGTGGCGTGAGGTGCCCACCGACCGCCCCTTCGCGCAGAACAGCCGCGGCCTGGGCCTGCACGACCTGATCGCCAGCGTGAACGAAGGCCGCGCGCCGCGCGCCAGTGGCGCCCTGGCGCTTCACGTTCTGGACGTGATGCACAGCACCCTGGACAGCGCCGCGTCAGGGCAGACGGTCCGGCTGACCACCACGGCCGAGCGGCCTGCGCCGCTAGAGGGCTCCTGAACCGGGGGGGCCGTGAGCCTGCGCTGGGGGTTCCTGGGCGCCGCCCGCCTCGGCAACGCCCTGGCGCCGGCCATGACGGCCGCCGGTCAGGCCTTTTGGGCGGTGGCGGCGCGGGACCCGGCGCCCGCGAGCTACGCCGCGAAGCACGGCTTCCGGCGGGTGCCCGCCAGCTCTGAGGACCTGCTGCTCGATCCGGACGTCGACGCGGTGTACAACGCCCTGCCCAGCGGCCTGCACTTCCTGCGGAGCGCCCGCGCCCTGGCGGCCGGCAAGCACGTGCTGTGAGAGACGCCGTTTATGCTGAGCGCCGACGAGGTGCGCGTCCTCACGCCGCTGCAGCAGGCGGCCAGCAGGGTCATCCCCGAGGGCCGTTCATGCACCGCCACCCGCAGGACGCATAGGCCCTGGCGCACCGGCAGGCCGGTGACCTGGGCGCCCTGCGCACGGCCGGTGGGGCGTCCCGGTTCACCCTCAACCGCCCGGACGACCACCGCTGGGGATGCGGCGCGCGGCGGGGGCGCGCTGTTCGACGTCGGCGGCTGTCCCGTCAGCGCCCTTCGTCTGCTGCCCGGACGTGAGCCGCGGCGGGTCAGTGCGGTGACGCACGACGCCAGCGGCACCGACGCAACCCTGGCCGGCTGGCTGGACCTCGGGGAGGGCTTCACGGCGCATTTTGACTGCAGCCTCGAAGCCAGCGGCGCCCAGGGGCTGAGTCTGGTGGGATCGGCCGCCACCCTCACGTTCGGCGCGCCGTTCAGGCCTCACCGGCCGGCCGCCACCCTCACGCTGGGCGACCGCACGCGCACCTCCGTCCCCAGCGATCCCGACCAGGTCATGGTGGAGGACTTCGCGCGCCGCGCTCGGGCCGGGCAACCTGCGCTGGGGGCTTGAGGACGCCCTGACCCAGGCGCCGGTCCTGGACGCGCTGCGCAGG
The DNA here is from genome assembly GCF_020229735.1 of Deinococcus taeanensis. NCBI lineage: Bacteria > Thermotogati > Deinococcota > Deinococci > Deinococcales > Deinococcaceae > Deinococcus > Deinococcus taeanensis. The sequence continues at coordinate 33,384 of NZ_CP083456.1, forward strand.
AGTGCGCGCGAACGGCAGGTGGTGAGGGGCGGGGCAGCCTGAAGGGCTTTCCTGAAACGCCGCGCGGGGCCGGGTTAAGGCGCGCCTGCCGGGTTCGCACGTGGCGGCGCTCAGCGCCAGCTACCCTGGGGCATGAGTGACGACCGAAGCCACCTCAGCGATACCCGGCCCCTCGGCAAGTCCGTCGAGGAAATCGAGCGGGACAGTCAGAACCTCGTCAACCCGCCGGCCCGCGAGCACAGCGCCCCGGACACCGGCGTGGCCGTAGTCCCCCCGGTGAACGCCACCGGCACCTGGGCCAGTCAGACGGGGCTGGGCGCCAGCACCCCGGAAGTGCCGGCCGGCCCGCTGCCGCGCCAAGACGACTAGGCCCCCCGGGCGGATCCGAGACTCAGGGGGACGCTGCTCCGTACACCAGCTGCCCGCCGATCATGGTCCACTGCACTTCGTAGGCCCCGTCGAGCAGCGCGAGGTCCGCGTCGGCCCCCACGGCCACGCGGCCCTTGTGCGGCAGGCCCAGCAGCCGGGCCGGCGTGGTGGAGGCCATCATCACGGCGTCAGTCAGGGGGACGCCCAGCTGCACGGTGTTGCGCAGGGCTTCGTTCATCGTGACGGTGCTGGACGCCAGCGTGCCGTCCGCCAGCCGCGCCACGCCGCCGTGCACGGTCACCATGTGGCCGCCGAAGGCGTACGTGCCGTCCCCCAGGCCCATGGCCTGCAGGGCGTCGGTGATCAGGACCACGCCCTCCGGGCCCTTGAGGCGGTGCATGAGGCGCACGATCGCCGGGTGCAGGTGCACCCCGTCCACGATGGCCTGCAGGCTCACCTGACGCTGCTCGAACGCCGCGACGATGACGCCCGGCTCGCGGTGATGAATGGGCCGCATGCCGTTGAAGCAGTGCGTGACGTGGCTGGCCCCCGCGCGGAAGGCGGCGAGCGCCTCGTCGTAGGTGGCGTCCGAGTGCGCGACCGCCACGATCACCCCGCGGGCGGCGAGCGCGCGGGTGAGGGCGAGGCCGCCCGGCAGTTCCGGCGCCAGGGTCACCATTTTCAGCAGGTCCCCGGCGCGGTCGAGCACGGCCTGCATCTCCGCGAGGTCCGGGTGACGCAGGTGGGCTTCGTTCTGCATGCCTTTGCGAAGCGCGTTCAGGTACGGTCCCTCGGCGTGAATGCCGGCGATCCGCGCGCCGGGTTCGTGCCCGGCGACCTCCCTGACGCGGTCGACCAGGGTCAGCAGGGCCTCGAGCGTGGAGCTGACCGACGTCACGAGGAAGGACGTGCAGCCGGTGGCCGCGCAGGTCCGGGAGACCACCTCGATGCTGCGGCGCGTGCCGTCCATCATGTCGTGTCCGGCCGCGCCGTGAATGTGGAGGTCCACCATGCCGGGAATCAGCAGCTGTCCCCGGCCGTCGATGACCTGCGCCTCGCCCTGCGGGGGCGGGCACGCGCCCGTTCCAAGCTGCGCCACCCGGCCGCCGCGGACGAGCAGGTGGCCGCGCTCGATCACTTCACTTCCGGTGACGATCCGTACGTTGTCGATCCAGACTGACTGCATGCTGTTCTCCTCTCGCGGGCCGGGTCAATGCCGCGCGGTCCGCACGAGCGCCGGGATGAGGTGCCGGTGGGACGAGTGCGCGCTGACCTCGCCAGTCAGCACCACCATGGCCTGCGCGGGAAACACCGCGAGAGACTGACCGCCGTACCCGGCGGCGTACCAGCCCTCCACGCCCCCCTCGCGGGCGGGCCACCACAGCAGCCCGTCGTCGGGAAGGCCTTCCATCCACGCGTACCTCTGCAGGTGCGGGCGGGTGGCCCGCGCCACCCAGCCGGGACTGGTCAGCTGCGTGTCGTCCCAGCGGCCCCCCTGCAGGGTCAGCTGCCCGAGCTGCAGCAGATCGCGCGCGGTGAGGTGCAGGCCGCCGCCCGCCCACGGGCGCCCCGCCGGGTCCACGTCCCAGTGCGCCGAGCGGATGCCCAGCGGCGCGAACAGCGCCGAGTCCGCCAGGGCGTCAAGCGGTTCACCCCAGGCGGCCGCGAGCGCGGCGCCCACCAGGTGCACCCCGGCGTTCGAGTACCGGAACGCCCCGCCCGGCGTGTCCAGCAGAGGCTGGGCCAGCGTGAAGGCCAGCGGATCGGCACTGGTGAACCAGGCTTCGTCGTAGGCCGGGTCGGTCAGTTCCGAGGGCAGCCCGCCGGTCATGGTCATCAGGTGACGGACCGTCACGGCCGCCCAGCGCGGGTCCACAGTGCGGCCCCCGCCGAGCAGCGGCAGCACCGGCTGGTCCAGGCCGCGCAGGACGCCGCGGCGCAGCGCTGCGCCGATCAGCAGCGACACGACACTTTTCGTCACGGACTGCAGGTCCCGCCGGTCGGCCGGTCCGCCCGCGTAGTACCGCTCGAAGGCCAGCTGTCCGTTCCGGGCGACGAGCAGGCAGGTCACGGCGGGCCAGGCCGTACGGATCTCCGCGTCCAGGGCGCCCAGGGCCGTGAGGTCCATGCGCGGCAGAATCCTGTGGCGGTGGGCCTGGCCCTCACGGCCCTGCGTCACGAGGACGCCCGCCGGTACAGCCGCGCCGCGCCGCGTTTCACCGGCGCCCGCCAGCCCGGGTGCCCGCGCGAACCGTCCATCACGAGCAGGCGCCGCTGCGGGCTGAGCTGAATCTGCGCCTTGAACTGCGGCGCGCCCCGGCCCATCCGCAGCTCGGCCTGCCGGGCCCGGGCGAGGCCCTGACCGGCCGGCGTGGCGACGAGGTCCCGCTGCTCATGCGGGTCGGGACAGAAGGTGTGCCTGAACCTCTTGCCGTGCTCGCCGGGCCTCTCGCCGTGACCGCTGGGGAACGCGACCAGCATGCCGGTGAGGTCGAGGCGCGTGAGTTCCGCGGGCATCCGGCCGGCCAGGTCAACCACGTCGCTCACGGCCGCGCAGTACGCCCGGGGGGCCTGCCGGGTCGCGGCCTCATCCAGCCGACACCGGTCGGCCTCGTGATGACTCTGACTCCACTGGGGGTCCGGGTGCAGCGCCTCCCAGGCCGCTGCCGGCGCGTGGGGCGCCGGGACGTCCCGCCCGTCGTCCCGGTCTCCGTACACCTGCGGCACCAGGAACGGACCGTGGGGATGGCTGGAGGCGCACCGGAACAAGCGGCGCAGGCGCACCAGGAGGTGAAACAGCATGTCCTCGTCGTACGCGAGCTGCAGGTGCCAGGGCCGCACCGGGGCGCAGCGCAGGGGGTTGACGCTGGTGCCCTCGTCCGGGTGCGGGCCGCGCGTCCAGCCGGGTGTCCGCTCGGGGGCGGTGGGGGAGACGTCGGTGGTGGGCCGCTCCTGCAGGCCGCGCGGCTGGTCCGGCCTGGTGACCTGCCTCCCGCCCGGCAGGACCGTCCGGTCCCGGGCGCGGTTGAGGTGGTGCACGGACGCCGGCAGGCTGACCGGAACCGCCGGGCCGGTGCCGAACGCTCCGTGGTTCCGGACCAGCGTGCCGGTCACGAACGAGGTGCGTGGCGACACGCCGATCGGCGAGAGGAAGGCCGCGCCCCTGCGGACCCGCGCGGCGGGCCACTCCAGCTGACCGGGCACGTCGTGCGTCCGCGGGCCGGCCCTCTTCTGGACGATCTTGGGAGGAGACATGCGTGCTCCTTGTGGGGGGCACCGAGCGGACAGGACGAGCCACGCGGCGTGGCTCGTCCTGTCGTGGAGGGCTGATCAGCGGCCGGCGTGCGGGGTCAGCGGGCCGCGTCGCGTTTGGCGTCGGCCACCTGCTTGGCGATGGCGGCCTGCGCCTCGTCGAGCGCGTCCTTGGCCTCCTTGTTGCGCAGCAGCACGTCGTCCACGGCTTTGTTGATGGCCGTCTCGAAGCTGGGCGCGTAGACGGGCACGGTGTCCACGAAAGTGTACTTGAGGTTGTTCGCCAGTTTCACGAAGTTGGGGTTCTTGTTGGCGAGGCGGGCGACCTGGTACCCGGGCAGGTCGTTCTGCTCGGCCGCCCAGACCTTGGCGCCTTCGGTGGCGAGGTAGCGGGCGAAGGCGTACGCTTCTTTCGGGTGTCTGGTGCTGCGCGGGATCTCCACGTTAAACCCGCCGCCCCAGGAGCTCAGGCCGTCCTGCTTGCCGTCCTCGGTGGGCACCGCCACGAAGCCGTACTGAAGGTTCGGGGCGTTCACGCGCAGGGTCGTGAGGTAGTTGCCGTTGCGCACGACCATGGGCACCTTGCCGGACATGAACTCGTCCTGCGCGCCGCCGCCGAACGACGCCCGGAAGGCGGCGTAGTTGTTCGCGCCGTACTTGTCGGTCCACTTCTTGATCCAGTTCAGGACCTTGACGGCGGTGGGGTTGTTCGCGCGGGCTTCCTCGTTGCTCTTGTCGAAGAAGCTGTCCCCGGCGTTGGTCAGCCAGCCGGGGTAGCCGAAGTCACCGAACATGGGGTGGAAGCCCATGCGGACCCAGCGGTTGCCGTCCTTCTTGTCGAGTTTCGCGGCGTATGTCCACAGTTCGTCCCAGGTTCTGGGCGGCTTGTTCGGGTTGAGCCCGACTTCCTTGAAGGCGGCCTTGTTGTAGAACAGCACGCGGGTGTCGGTCACGAAGGGCAGGCCGTACTGTTTGCCGTTGTAGGTGGCGGTGTTCCAGAGGTTGGCGTAGAAGCCACTTTTGATCTGGTTGGCGCCGAGCGGGGTCAGGTCCAGAATCTGGTTCTTGGCGCCGCGCTGGCGGGTGGTGCGGATGTCCAGCACGACGACGTCCGGGGCGTTGCCAGCGGCGATGCCCGCCACGGTTTTGGTGATGATCTGGTCGAACGGCACCCCGGTGTATTCCACCTGAATGTTCGGGTTGCGCTCGTTCCAGGTGTTCACGATGCGGGTGATGGTGGGGCGGCGCTGTTCGCTGAGCCAGTGCGCGGAGAACTTGAGGGTCACCTTCTGCGCCACGCTGGGCGCTGCAATTGCGTTCAGGCCGATCAACATGCCGGTGACAACGAGGACTTGCCGTTTCATACCCTGCCTCCTGTATCGCCCTGCGCGATCATTTCTCATTGAATGGTTTTTTAATTGTATGAAGAAATTCCCGCAGCGTCAAGGCACAGCGGCCGGACGGGCCAGGTGGAACCAACCTGGCGGCCCGCCCTGCGCCGCACAGCGACGCGGACCCTGGGTAGGGGAACGCCTCCAGGCTCAACCCCTCGATTCATCCTCCGGCCCACCGCTCGGCCGTGCAACCGCTGCGCGAGGTCACCCCCTCAGCCCCGATGGCCCGCGTTCCCAGCAGGCAGCCAGGACCGGGACGGCCGCCGCGCTTACACAGGCCTGCGGCGCCTGACACCCTCTGCGTACAACCCGACTGCTGCGTTCCCCAGACGAGCAGGCACGCCGACTTCATGCCCGGAGCGTTCGTGCCCTGCAGGTGTGACCATCCCATGTGTACCTCAGGGTCCGGCCTGCAGCGGTCCCCGGCCGTGGCGGCCGCGCACGGGCGTCGCCGCCTGCCTGACTGCCGCGCGCCGGCCCTCCACCAGCCCATTCCCCGCCGGCCAGCTTGCCCGGGCACGTCACCTGCTCACGTTGAACGCCGGGCGCAGGTTCATCACCGCTCCGCGCCGGTCCTGGCGACCACTCCGCCCGGTGTCAGGCCCGCGGGTCCCGCCCGGCCAGCACCCGCTGCCCTCCGGCCGGCGCCGCAGGCAACGTGAAGTGGAAGGTGCTGCCTTCACCCGGCCGGGACTCCACCCAGATGCGCCCGCCGTGCCGCTCCACGACCTTCTGGCAGATCGCCAGCCCCAGACCGGTGCCGGCGTACTCCTCGCGCGTGTGCAGCCGCTGGAACATCACGAAGATCCGTTCCAGGTGCCCGGCTTCCATCCCGATGCCGTTGTCCTGCACCGTGAAATGCCACGCGCCCTCCTCCTCCGTCGCCTGCAGGTGCACCCGCGGCGCGACGCCCGGCGCGTGAAATTTCAGGGCGTTGCCGATCAGGTTCTGAAACAGCTGCCCCAGCTGAAAAGGACTGCCCGCGACGGTCGGCAGGCGCCCGGACGTGACCTGCCCGCCGGTGTCCTCGAGCGCGCCGCTGAGGCGTTCCTGCGCTTCCTGCACGAGCGGGTTGGTGTCCACGGGTTCCAGCGTCAGGCGCTCGGCGCCCAGGCGGGAATACACCAGCAGGTCGTCCAGCAGGGTCTTCATGCGCTCGCTGCCTTCGATCACCATGCGCAGCAGGGCCCGGCCGCGCTCGTCGTACAGCTCGCCGTAGCGGCGTTCCAGCAGGCCCGTCAGGCCCCCGATGGTCCGCAGCGGCTCCTGAAGGTCGTGACTGGCCACGTACGCGAAGCGCTCGAGTTCCGCGTTGCTGCGCGCCAGCGCCTGCGTCCGCTCCTCCACCCGCCGCTCGAGTTCCTCCTCGGCGCGCACCCGTTCGGTGATGTCCGTGTGCACGCCCACCCACTCCCGCACCGTGCCGTCGGGGCGCAGCACCGGCACGGCCCGGACCTGAAAGTGCCGGTAGGAGCCGTCCACCGTCCGGACCCGCTGCACCGTGTCGTACGCCGCGCACACCGCCACGGACGCCAGCCACCGCTGCAGGCTGTGCTCCCGGTCATCCGGGTGGATCACGTCGACCCAGCCGGTGCCGCTGTACGCAGCCTGGTCCTGCCCGGTCAGCCGCGCCCAGCCCGGCTGTTCACCCAGCAGCAGCCCTTCGGCGGTGTTCGTCCAGACGGTCTGCCGGGTCGCGTCGATCAGGGAGCGGTAGCGCTGCTCGTTGAGATGCGACGCCTCGTACAGCAGCGCGTTGTCCAGGGCCAGCGCGGCCCGAGCGGCCAGCTGCTCGGCCAGGGCCAGGTCATCAGGTCCGTAGGTGCGCTGCGGATGGGCACTCGCCAGCCCGAGCACGCCGACCACCCGGCCCTGCACCGTCAGCGGCACGTGAATCAGGGAGTGAAAGCCCACGCGGCGCAGCGCCGCGCGCTGCTCGGCATCCGGGTGCTGGTCGGTCAGGTCCGCCGGAACCACCGGAAGCATGAACGCCTCCCCGGTCTGCATGACCCAGGCCGGCGTGCCTGGCACGGTGGACCCCGTCAGGTTCCGCGTCACGACCTGTTGCAGCACCTGTGCGAGTTCCGGATCCTGGTGCGCGGCGGCCGCGGCGGTGAGGGTGCCCTCCGGCGTGGGCAGGTACACGGCCGCCCAGTCGGCCACATGGTGAATCGCCAGCGCCGTGATCCGCTCCAGCGTCTCACGCGGGTCCAGCGAAGCGGCGAGGGCCGAACTCACGTCGGCGAGCAGCGTGGCGCGCTCGCGGGCGTGGCGCTCCGCGTCGTGCCGCTGCGCGCGCTCCAGCGCGTCGGCGCAGCTGTCCGCCAGGGTCAGCAGCCACGGCCGCCGGTCCGGGGAGATGCCTGCCTCCTGGCGGAAAGACAGCGTCAGTACTGCACGCACCTCGCCGCCGGCCCGCAGCGGCAGGGCCGCCAGGGCGCGCGTGCCCGGGCGCATGTACGGCGCGAAGGCCGGAAAGTCGCGCCGCAGGTCGTCCAGGGTGGCGAACAGCGGCGCGCCGCTCTGCACGGCCCGCACCACCGGAAAGCCGGGATTCGCCGGAAAGTGCGTCCACCGCTCCTCCACCGGCGTGCCGTACCCCACGCTGCCCATCATGAACAGACTGTTCTCGTCGATCACCTCGATCACCGTGCCCGCGTACGCCCCCATCGCAGGCACCGCGTGGCTGAGCAGCACCTGACGGACGTCCTCCAGCGTGAGCGCCCGGTTCAGGGCGCGGCTGAGGGCCAGCGGCCCCGGCGCGCCCGGCGGGGCGCCCTCGAGGCGCACCGCCACCCCCGCCACGTCGCCGGACGCGCCGCGCAGCGGCCACACCTGGCCGCGCTGCGCCCCCCCGGACGCCGGCAGCAGCAGCTCCGCGTGCGCCCGGGCCCCCCGCGCGGCCTGAGCGCACGCCCCGGCGAGGTCCGCCAGCCAGGCTGGCCGGTGTACCGGCAGCCCTGTGATCAGCTGTCCCACCAGCGCCTCTGCGGGCGCCCCGCACAGCGCGGCGAACGCCGGGTTCACGAGCGCGAAGCGCAGCTGGCGGTCGAGCACGGCCACGGCTTCCGTTCCGGGATGCCCCCCTTCCAGCGCAAGGAAGCTGTGGTGCAGCACAGGGGCTTCTGGAGTGGGGATCACCCCTGAAGTGTAGTGCGCCCGGGCCGCTTCCTGTACGGCGCGCGCGGGTCGCCGGGGCTGGAAAACAGAGAGGCGCGCGGCCCGGCCACTGGCGCAGCTGGCGGCGCCGGGTGCCCTGTCGCTGACCCCGGCGCCGGCCCGTCCGCCAAAAGCGTGACGCGCCCGTGACACGGCGCGCGCTACGCTTCATCCACCCAACAACGCATCCCGCCCGAGTGAAGGCGGAAGGGCCGCCCCACCTCAGCCGTGGGGCTTTTTCCCGCCTGGGTCCTTCTGACCAGGGCAAAGCGCACCGGCCCCAGTCCGCCCAGCCCACAGTGCGCGCCGCTCGCTTCTGGGCTGACGTCTGTCCTCCGGCAGGGCCGTGTCACCACAGCCTCGCCGGAGGACGTCCGGACCGCTGCGCTGCGCTGGCACAGCGTCCGGCATCAGGTCCTCCAGGTGCACCAGTCCTCCGTCCCCCGGGGCAGGGTCAGCGCGACCCGTTCCAGCCGCGCGCGGTCCTGCTGGCGCGGCGCCCCGCTCAGCAGTGGGCCGCGCGGCGGACCTCTGGAAGAACGGCGCGCCGGTCACCCGCCGGTGACCGCAGATCTGCCGTTCGGCGTGGGTGCCTTTCACCACGTGGGGCGCGTCACGCCCGGTCCGTCACGTGCAGAACGCCAGCTCTCGCACCGCCGCCAGTGGACGCCAGGTGCACGACTCGTCGGCCAGATGCATCACGGCCGCGGGCCCTGCCCGCAGGCGGCGAGGGGCGTCCACCGGCGCAAGCGGCGCGTCCGGCTGGGGCGTCCGCCGGGTCCAGCGCCGCCAGGGAATCCGGGCGGAACGGGCGAAGGGCAGCCTGGGAGGGATTGATCAGGCGGTGTCAAGACACGCGGAGATCAGGTCCTTTGCCCACCTTCTGCAGCGCGTCCCGGGTTGGATCATGCCCGGTGCGGACCGGGGACCGCGGGGAGCGCGTTCAGGCGGCGGGTCCGCCCCAGAGACGCAGGCTGCTCGACTCCCGAACGTCAACAACCGGTGCCCGGGCACTGGGAGCGGCAGGAGCGGCGCAGTGCATTCAGGCAGGAAGCGAAGGCCCACCGCGGCTGTGGACGGAGCACCGGATCAGCGGGCCGGGCAGGGGAGGAGGCTGGCGGTGACCCGGCCCGGCGGCTGAGAACGGCCGGGCCGGACGCCCTCACGCCTGTCCCCTCACGGTGATGCCGTCCAGGACGAACTCGCGTGACGGTCCGTTGGCCCGGAACCCCAGGTACCCGCCTGCGGCAAAGAGCAGGGTGGCCACGCCGTGCAGGTCGAACAGCTGGCCGGCCGCCCGGACGAACGGCTCAATGTCCTGTTCGGTCCGGGCGCCCTGGCTGGCCTGCACGCGGTCTTCAGGCAGGGCGTACGCCTGAACGGCCGAGCGGTGTTCACCCGGGGTCATAAAGTGGAAGGTCAGGTCCCCCGTCTCGAACTGCCCGGGCCGCGACAGCCCGAGCTGGCCCCCCGCCTGGCGGGCTTCGAGCCCCCGGAGGCCGTGGGTCACCATCAGTTCAAGCAGGGCCTGCACGAACCGTGTGGCCTGGGCGGGTGTCAGTGGGGGCTGGTCGGTCATGCGGCCAGCCTACGCCCGTGGGCGGGCGAACGCATCAGCGGGACGAAGGGGGGGGCGGCGCCGAAGGGCTTGCCTCAAGCGGTTTGACTGGGAGTCCGCCGCCGGACCCCTCCGGCCTGGCCACGCTCACGCCGCCTGGACTGCGGGGAGACTTGAGGAGAACGTCCGGCGCAGCGACGAGACCGGGACACACCGGCCGGGGCCGGCGACACGTTCACGCCGCCGGATGTCTTCAGGGCCGCCTGGGCAGCGGGCTGGACACCGGGGCGTCGCGGTGAAGGTCCCGGTCGGCTGGCTCCTCCGGCGCGGAGGGGTTTTCTTCCCGGTGCGAATCAGGGCAGCAGGCGTTCCAGGTGCTGGTCGAGCGCGGTGACGACCTGGTCCCGGGTGAGCTTTTGCATCAGCCGGTGGAGGGTGAGCCCGTCGATCAGGGCGTGGAGCGCCGTGGCCTCGGCGGCGGGGTCGCGGCCCGGCGCCAACAGCTGGTGGCGGTGCAGCTGCTGCATGACGCGGTGGAGTTCGTCCTGAAGGCCGTCAAACGCGACGCCCTGCGCATCTGCGATCTGCGGGGTGGCCTGGCCGTGGGCCACGAAGGCAAGCCAGATGCCCGCTTCACAGGTGCGTTCCTCGTCCAGTGGCAGCAGTTCGTGCAGCATGGTGCGCAGCTGGTTGCGCGGCGTGCCGGCCGGTCGGGCCGCGGTGAGGCGGGCCTGGACGCGGCGCCCGACATGCTGAGCAGCGAAACTGAGAATGGCTTCGCGGGTGGGCAGGTAATGGCGGATGGCGCCGGTCGACCATCCGGTGGTGTCGGCGAGGTGGCGGAGGGTGACGTGCTCAATGCCGCCGGTGCGGATCAGCTGCCAGACGGCGAGAGCAAGGGCTGTCCGGCGCGCGTCATGATCTACTTGTCGGGGCATGTCTTTTTTTAGCACAGCTGTGCTAAAGTTGCCCTCAGCGGTTTTCGCACGAGTGTGCGAAAACCGCTGAGGCCCTATGACCTACTCCCTGCTGTTCACCCTGGAAGTCTCGTTCTGGTTCCTGCTGCTCAGTGGCCTTCTCGCCCGCTATCGCCTGCGTCACCTCCGGCTCAGTGCCACCCTGCTGGCGCTGGCGCCCCTCGCCGACGTCGCCCTGCTGGGCTTCACCCTCGCTGACCTCTCCCGGGGCGCCACAGCCACCCCCGCCCACGCGCTCGCTGCTGTTTTCGTCGCCCTCAGCGTCGTTCAGGGGCACACCCTGATTCAGACCCTGGACGGCGCCGTTCACCGCATGGCGACCCGCAAACCCCTCCGGCCCCCTCCGGTCTACGGCGCCGTCCGGGCTCAGAAAGAACGGACCCACTGGTGGCTGCATGCCGGCACCTTCGCCCTCGCAAGCGCCATGCTGCTGGGCGCGCACGCCTGGGTAGGCGCCCCCGCCCGCACCGAGGTGTTCCCTCAGGTCATTCATTACTGGTCGGTCCTTCTCAGCATCGACTTCCTGGTCTCGTTCAGCTACACCCTCTGGCCGAAGGAAGCGCCGCAGCCCACGCCCCCAGCTTCACCCACCGGCGAGTGACTGCTCCGGCGCAGGAGCAGCTGGAGGAGCAAAGCGGCCTGGCGCTGCCCAGGCCGGAGCTGCCGGAAAATCCGCGACGCCCTCCCGCGCCTGCCGCCGCTCAGACACCCGGACCGGCACCTGCGTCCGGCCCGGCGCGTGATGCTGGCCGTACCTATAACCCCAGCCCTGAGCGACGACGGCCCCCGGCACCCAGGGCGTCCGGTCCCGGCAAGGCAACAGGTGCGCAGCGTCACGCGCAGTGGTGACCCTCCACCTTCCCAGCGCCGTGCTCGCCCTCGTCACCGGTGGCCCCACTGTGTCCATCCTTAAGCGCCGGGCTTGGCGGGAGACAGCCTCCACAAGATAGGCGTAGTCTCTCTTACCTAAGTCCTGTTAGGTAAGAGAGAGACTGTGCTTCTTCCCGGACGTCCCGTGCCGCCTGGCCCTCACCCCAGACACGCCTGAAAAAACACTGTCCAGGACGACTGCAAACCATGCGTCCTTACAGGAAGGCCAGGAAGGCCCCTCCAAAATGTTTTGAAGGGTCCAGCACCCGGCGCAGGACGGTGAAGGGCGGTCGAAACCGCCCCCGGTCTACGCCCCGACCTCGTCAGGCGCAGCCCGCACCTGCGCGAGGCGCCGCCTGAGTTTCGGGAGGACCCCTGCGAAGCGCTCCCGGTCCGTCTGCCACCGCTGCAACGGGTCGCCTGTGAGTAAATCAGTGAGCAGCGCCGGATGCTGCGCCCAGTTCTGAATCCGGGTGAGCAGCCGGGTCGTGCGGTTGTCCAGCGTGAAGGTGCAGTACACCACGTCCAGGCCCAGCCCGTTCAACGCCCAGTCCTGTAGGGGCAGTGAGCCTTCCAGCGCGTGGGCCGGTGCGTTGACGCAGGTGTACCGGCCCAATTCGCCTTCTGCCCCGCTGATGTTGCTCAGGCCGATCACGCCGACGATCGCCTGGGACGCCTGGTCACAGCTCGCGAAGTAATAATCGTCGGGCGCCGCCTGTTGCCGGCGGATCCAGGCCCGCTGCTGGTCCAGGGCCGGGTGGGTGGCGTGCAGGTGCGCGCCGATTCGGGCGTCAGGGTGGCTGTACCTGGCGGTGGTGATCGACCTGCACTCGCGCAGGGTGGTGGGCTGGTCGATGAGTGAGCGCATGACCACCGACCTTCCCTTAGCAGCCCTACGGATGGCGTGCGAACGTCGTCGCCCACCGGGACTGCTGTATCACTCGGACAGGGGGAACCAATACGCGAGTCGGTCCTGGAGGGGATGGGCATGACATGCAGCACGAGCCGGAAGGGGGATTGTTGGGAGAACGCTGTCGTAGAAAGCTTCTTTGCGAACCTCAAGCAAAAGGAGGTCGCCGAGACGGTCGATGTAACCCGGCAGGAGGCCCGGTCAGCCTTGTGACCTGACCTGGAGGTGTTCTACAACAGGGAACGCAGACATTCGTCGCGGGCCGCTTCACGCCCGGTCCATCTCAGCGGGGCAACTCCAGTCATTTTGTTGATCCACCCATCAGATGACAAACACCATCCGCAGCCTCCATTATCTTCAAGTGTGGACGTTCCGCAGCCTGTTGAATCTGTCGTCCGCAACCAGAAGACCGGGCAAAAGGCTCACTTAAGGGTGTCCAATGCCGGCTTCGCCGCTGTGTTTGAACTGCTGATTGGTAAGAGACGCATTGGCTACGCCAACTGCGCAGCACTGAGTGACATGGACTACATGCTCAGCGATCTGATGATTGAAGAGCAGCACCAACCACAAGGCTTCCTTCGCATGTTGAGAAAGCCGCTCAAGCACCGGCGGAATGGATGGGGCACCTTGCTGCTTGAGGCTGTGATTGACGAAGCACAAGCCTGTGGTTTTCGGAGGATCTACGCAGAAGTCACCCCCACGGGGCTGCAGGAGAACCCGGCGCTCCTCGCGTGGTACGAAAAACACGGCTTCCGGCGTTCGAAAAGGGCGGCTTCGCAACCCGGTTGGCTCTGTCTCGAGCGGCGACTGAACAACGCTGCTTCACCAGACAAACGCAAATTTGCGGCAGGGAACCACATCTATTGATAACGGTCCAAATACAAGTTGCTCACTTGGATGAAGTATGGTTCCTAGGCAACCCTCCAAGTACACCCGCGCCCAGCTCGACGAACGACTCGCCGCCCTGCCCGTCATCCAAGCCGGTGGTCAGACCACCCAGCAGATGGCGAATCAATGTGGTGTCTCCATCCACACCATCTCCACCTGGAAGGAGCGCCTCAAACGTCAGGGCGGTCTGGACGCCACCGTCACGCCCGGTCGGCCGGGCCGCTTGACGTCGGAACAACGGCAACAGCTTGGCACCCTCCTCCAGGAGGGTGCTCGCGCGTTTGGATTTCCGGATGGCACCTGGGCGACGCCTCGGATGCGTGAGGTCATCGGTCGTCGGTTGGGCGTGTGGTCTCACCCCGATCATGTTCGCAAGCTGCTTCGCCGACTGGGCTTTTCACCTCAACGACCGAGCACAGGCGCGCTCGAGTAGAACGAGACTGCGGTGCGAATCTGGGTGCAGACCACGCGCCCAGCGGTCGAAAAAAAGGTCTCGCTCGGCGCGACCCTGGTGGATCTGAATGAAGTGGGCTTCAGCTTGAACGGTGTGGTGCGCCGAACGTTGGCGCCCAAGGAAAGACGCCCAGTGTGCGTCTTCCTGCCAATTGGCAGAAGCTGTCAACCATTGGTGCAATCACCTGTACGGGGCACTTCCTGCAGCACACGCAGGGAGGCGCCATCAAGACGTCCAACGTACTGGCGTTCCTGGCACATGTCTTGAAGCATGTCCCAGGTGAGGTGATCCTCGTGCTGGACAATGCCGCCTTTCACCGAGCGAAAGCCGTCTCGGCTTTCGTGGAGACCGGAGAACGCCTCACCCTGGTCTATGTGCCGCCCTACTCGCCAGAAGTGAATCCTATTGAGAAAGTCTGGGCGTACGTAAAGCGCAACGTGCTCGGCAATTTCTGTGCCAAAACCACCAAAGAACGCAAAGAGCGGCTCCGTTCGGGGTGGCAGCGGGTGCGGTCTATCAGCCTGCCACAACGGCTGATGGCGGCAACTCCGATTTAAACCGGTATCAATAGGTCACGCAGGTGATCGATCCAGCATCGGCTTGACCTGCACGCTGGCCCACAGGCTGCTCTTCCTGGTGCGGAATCCGGCCACGTTCAGTTTTGCGGCAATGGCGGCGAAGCTGTCTTTCTGCGCTCTGCGATTGGCAGCGTACGCCATCGCCTGCTGACACCGCCGTTGCCGGGCTCGGCTGGGCTGCCCGCACGGCCGGCAGATGCGACCGGGCCAGCCAGTCACCAGCCTCGACTGTCCCGCAGGCTCGACTGGGGGCCGACATCCGGCGCCGCCCGGACACCACCCCCCCGGGGACCGCGCGGTCCTAGAACGCTTGACCGCCGCCAGCAGCGGCGAGTCCCGGGGCTGGTGCCTTCAGTTCCCTTCCAGCCCTGCGCGCTGAGCTCAGTTCGCGCACTTCATACACCGTGCTGCCGCTGCTCTCCGGCTGCGCGGCGGCGGGACGCAGCAGCTGAAACGCGCCCCGGTCGGAGCGGACCGTGAGGGGCAGGTCAGCGTCGAGCACCTCCGGCACGTCACGCACCCGCAGCAGCGGCGTGAGCGCGCCGCGCCACGCGGCGCCGACCACCGCGCCCGGCGGCAGGTCGACCGGACTCACGAACGCCACGTCCAGCGCGAGGCGCAGCACGCCCGCGAGTTGCTGCAGGGCCACCATGGTGTGCGCCTGGAAGAACGGGTCGGTCATGCGCGCCAGGGCCGCGGGGTCCATCCCGGCGCGCCGGGCCACCTCCCGGTAACTCAGGCCGCTGGCCGCCACGGCCCGGGCCACCTGCAGGCTCACCGGATTCAGGGCGGCGGGCGACACCAGCAGCTGCTCCACCTCCCGGCCCGCGTAGGCGGCCTGAAGGTCGCCCGGCAGGTCGGCCAGGCCCGTGGCCCACGGGCGGGGCGCCGGCGCGGCAGAATCCAGCAGGTGCAGCGCCAGGCCTTGTGCCAGGGCGCCGGCCACCTCGTCGCGGGTCGCTGCGGTGGCCAGCACCGTCAGATCGGGAATGAGGCCCGCGTACCCCAGGGCGGTCCGGGTGATGAGGGCGAGGTACGTCACCGCGTGCCGGGGGCGCACGCCGCGCCGGTGTCCGGCAGCAGGTCCGCGCGGGACAGCCCCAGGCGCGCGAGGACCGCGGTCACCTGGGCGGGGTCGCATTCGTCCGCGGTGTTTCCGCTGAAGGTGATGAGCCCGCCCGCCGGGTGCAACCAGTGGCGGTGCGGCGTGCCGATCCGGGGCTGGTAGGTCCACCCGCGCTGGACCAGCAGAGCTTCAAGCTGCCTGACTTTCATGCGTGCGTCCTCACCGTTGCGCCCATGCTATCAGCCGCGGCCCGGCCGCGCGGGCCTCCAGGTGTTTGGCGTCCGGCCCCTCACCTTCCTGCGGGCACGCCACCGGACCGCCGCCGCCGGGCTCAGCCGTTACAGTGTCGCCTGGGCGCGGCTGGTATGCTCCTGGAACCGCTGATCCTCAGCTCTGCTCTGTGGTCCTGAAGTGGCCCCGGAGCGCATCCTCACCCCCGCTTCACCAGCAGGTTCACCATGAGCCACGTCGACGACGTCAGCCGCTCCGCTCCGGTCGCTTCCGTTTCTCTCAACGCCACCCTCGAAGCCCAACTGCTGATCGTCCAGGCGCAGCTGCGTGCCGCCGAAGCGGACGCCCGCGCCGCCCGGCAGCTGTTCACCGACGCGCCCCACGCCGCGTTCCTGCTGACCGCCGACGGGTGCATCGTGGACGCCAACGCCCAGGCCTACGCCCTGCTCAGCGCGGACGCACCCACCCTGACCCGCCGGCGCCTGGGGCAGTGGCTTTCCCCCGCGTCACAACCCACCCTGACCGCCCTGCTCAAAGGGGTGTTCGCGGGCCCCGCCTCCCAGGGCGCGGAGCTGACCCTCGTGACGTCCGACGGGGCCCTGCAGGCGGTGATGGTGCGGGTCCGCGTGTGCCCGGCACCGGGGGCGGCCCCCACCTGCCAGCTTGTGATGACTGACGTCACGGCGCTCAAGGAAGCCAACCGCGCGCTGCTGGACGAGGCCGAAGGGCTCCGCGCGCAGTTGGCGTCGCATGAAGCGAGACACCGCCGGCTGGACGACGAGGTGCGCGAGGTGGTGGGGGCCACGCAGGTGCAGCTGCAGTTGCAGCTCGCCCGCGTGCAGACGGGCCTGAACCTGCACTGCCGCTCGCTGCCCGCCGCGGCGCAGCGCTGCCCGCACCTCCACCTGACGCGGGACGCGCTGGGCGCCACGTTCGGCCTCCTGGGCTGCCTGACGCAGTACGTGCAGGCGCGGCAGCTGCGGGTCCGGCTCAGGAGCGTGGACCTCAACCAGGTGCTCGCGGACGTCATGAAGGACCTGCAGCCCCGCCTGAAGGGCCGCGAGGTGCAGGTCACCGCCGGGGACCTGCCGACCGTGCTGGGCGACAGCCGGGCGCTGCAGCTGATTCTCGGGGAGTACCTGGGCAATGCCCTGAAATTCACCCGCACGCGGGACGCCGCGAACGTGCGCGTGCTGGTGGAGGACACGGCGCAGGCCTACCTGATCGGCGTGCAGGACAACGGGGTCGGGTTTCACATGCGCCACAGGGACAGGGCCTTCGACCTGTTCGCCCGCCTGCACCCGGCCGGCGCGTACGAGGGCGCCGGACTCGGCCTGGCCGTGGTGCGCCGCCTGTGTGAGCGCCTCGGGGGCCGCGCGTGGGCCGAAGGGAAGGTCGGGCACGGCGCGACGTTCTGGTTCGCGTGTCCGAAAGTGCCTGCGCTGACCCTCTGAACCCGCCTGCGCCGACTGCGGTGCGGGCGCGGACCGCCGGGAATACAGGAACAGACGCCGGGCCGCTGCGCCTTCAGGGCTGCTGGCGCAGGGCGTGCGCGAGCGTCCGGCCCGTCACTTCCAGCAACGCCCGGTCCTGCAGCCGCCAGCGGTCCACGTCGTTCACGGCGGCGCGCAGCGCCAGCAGCAGCCGCTGCGCGCCGCCTGCCGTCCCGAGCGGCACGGCCGCCACCTGCGTCACCCCGGCGCGCGCCAGGCGCACGATCACGTCCGGCCGGGACGCGTAGTCCTCGATGTACAGCGGCTCCTGCCGGTCCCGCAGCGCCTCGAGGGGGGCGGCCGTGCCGAACAGCAGCGCCGCGCGCAGCCCGTCCAGGTCCGCCGGCGCCGCGCGGGCGGCCCCCAGTACCTGCGCGCGCAGGTCCCCGCCCGCCCAGGTGAGGACCGCCATGACGTCGGCCGCCGCCGCCTCGCGGATCAGGCCCGCGGCGTTCTCCAGCGCGTCGTCGACCGGCAGGCCGAGGGTCATGAGACTGGTGACGCCCTCCACCACCCGCGCCTGGTCGAGGGTGCGGCGGTACTCCTCGGCGAGCCGGCGCTGCGCGTCGGCGCAGCGCGCCGCTTCGAGGCGTTCGCGGCGCAGCTCGAGCTCCTGCATGGCGATCGCCGCGAGGTCCTGCAGGCACGCGAGGTCCTCCGGGGACAGGGTGTGCGGGCGGGAGTCGGTGACGCACAGCGTGCCGATGCGGTGCCCGGCCGGGGTCACGAGCGGCGCGCCGGCATACATGTGAATGTGCGGGTCACCGGTCACCATCGGGTTGTTCCGGAACCGCGGGTCGGCCGGGGCGTTCTCGATGACGAACGGGACGTCCCCGCCGATGGTCCAGGCGCAGAACGACTCCTGGCGCGGCGCCTCGGCGGCGCTGAGGCCCACCATGGCCTTGCTCCACTGCCGGTACTGGTCGATGAGGTTGATGACGGCGACGGGCGTGCTCAGGAGGCGGGCGGCGAGGCGGGTCACGCGGTCAAACGGCTCCTCGCGCGCCGTGTCGAGCACCTGGTAGCGCGCCAGGTCCAGCAGCCGGGCCGCCTCGTCGGAAGGCACAGGGGCGGAAGTCACCCCTGGAGCATACGCCGCAGCGGCCTGGGCCGTTCACGAATTTTTCCCTTCCCTGGCCAGATGCGTCCGCCCGGGGCTCACGCCGTGCGGGGCCACAGGCGGCCGGCACCCGCGGGTTGAGCGCCCGGACCCCGGCGTTTCAGGCGCCGGCCTCGGCGCCCGGCATCGTGAAGTGAAAGGTGCTGCCCTCCCCGGGCACGCTCTCCACCCACAGCTGCCCGCCATGCTCCTCCACGATCTTGCGGCTGATGGCCAGCCCCAGCCCGCTGCCCGCGAACTGCTCCTGCGTGTGCAGCCGCTGAAACACCTCGAAGATGCGCTCCTGGTGCTCCGGGGCGATGCCGATGCCGTTGTCGCGGACGGTGACGTGCACCAGGCCGCCCTCCGGGCGCGCCTGCACGCACACCTGCGGCGCCCGGCCGGGCGGCTGGAATTTCACGGCGTTCCCCAGCAGGTTCAGCAGCACCTGATGCAACTGCACCGGGTCGGTCTGCAGCGGCGGCAGCGGCCCGGCCTGCACGGCCGCGCCCCGGTCCTGCAGCGTGCTGCTCAGGTCCCGCAGCACGCCCTCCAGGACCTCCTGCGCGTTCACGGGGCCGCGCGTCCGCTCCTGGCCCACCCGGCTGTACGTCAGCAGGTCGTCGACCAGCTGGTTCATCCGGCCGGCTGCGTCCACCGTCACGCGGATGTACTCCCGGGCCCGGTCGTCAAGCTGCGCGCCGGCGCGCCGTTCCAGCAGCTGCAGAAAATTCACGACCGTCCGGATCGGGGCTTTCAGGTCGTGCGACGCCACGCTCGCGAACTGCGTGAGTTCCTGATTGGACCGCTCGAGCTGCCGGGTGCGTTCCCGCACGCGCTCCTCAAGCTGCGCGTTCACGGCCCGCAGGGCCTCCTGCGTGTCGCGCTGCTCAGTCACGTCGATCTGCACGCCGTCCCACACTTCCCGCCCGTCCGGCAGCGTGCGCCGCTGCGACGCGAGGCGCATCCAGCGGCGCGCGCCGTCCGGCAGGCAGAACGGCACTTCCACCTCGAACGGCTGCCCCGTCTGCACGGCGCTCGCCTCGGCGGCCAGCAGGTGCGCCGCGGCGCGCGGGTCAATCCGGCGGAACAGCGTGTCCGGTGCGGCGTACACCTCCGCGGGCGTCACGCCGTTCAGGCGCTCCACGTTCGCGCTGACGTACAGAACGCCGGTCCGGCCGCCCGGACTTCCCTCCGCCTGGTACGTCATGGCGCCTGGCAGGTTGTCTGACAGCGCCCGGAGCTGCGCCTCGCGTTCCTCCAGCGCCTGGTGCGCCGCCTGGATGCGCCGCAGCGCCTCAAGCCGGTTCGAGCCGAGCCAGCTGACCGCCGCCCCCACCACGAGGAACACCACCAGACTCACCGCCTGCGGCACAGGCTGCAGGCGCCATGCGGGCGCGGTGATCAGCACGTTGACGCCCGCGGCGCTCAGCACGGTCGCCAGCAGGCCCGCCCGGAACCCGCCGTTCACGGCGGCGGCCGTGACGGCCAGCAGTGACAGGGTGTAGGGCGCCGTCGTGGCGAGCGCCGCGTTGAGGGCCAGCCTCACCATCAAGGCCAGCGCGGACGCAATGACCGCCAGAGCGTACGGCGCCGAGCGCCCAGGCACCGGACGCGGCGCGTTTGCGTCCGGACGGGCGGACAGAGAAGGACGAACCATACGGTGCCGGCAGTATACGGGCGCGGGGCGCGGCCGTGTAGCAGCGCGCCAGGAGAGCGGCGCGCCAAGGGGGACAGGGCCGGCACCGTCCCCCTTCCTTCCAGCGGCTGAGGCGTTCATGGCCGGAACAATAATGCGCTGCGCCAGCAGGGTGATTGGATTCCCGGTGCGGTTCTTCTCACCGGGACTCAGCTCGAGCAGCTGCGCGGACAGGCGAGGCGGCCCCGGCGCTCTCGTCGTGCTCCGGCGCCTGCTGGCAGGCGATCAGGGCCGCTTCCAGGACGTCCGGCGCGGCGCGTCCAGACGCGGGAGCCGCTGCGCTTCCTGCACGGCGCCCTGCCTGCGGAGGTTGACGGCATCACCCGGCGGCGTGCAGAGCCAGCTGAGCAACTGCGCCAGACGCCGGCTCTGCACGCTGGACCTGCCGGTGCGTCTGGGTAATGTGCAGGGAGAGGCCCTGCAGCAAGGTCCAGGCGGCTGGACGCCTGCGCAGCCAGCTCTATCCTGCCACCCGGCGCTCTCGATGTTCTGGAGCTGGTCGAGAAACAGGACGGTCAGGTCCTGCCTCTGCAGTCGCGTGGTTCATCACCTGGCGCGCCGTGTGAACGGCCAGCTGATGGCCATGAAGTCCAGCACAGAAGCGTAAAGGTCCTGCTTTGGCCTGAACTTCATGAGTACTTTCCGGCCCGGGCGTTCCCGGGGCCGGGCGCTGCGGGGAGGGGGCGGGCGGGCCGGAAGACGTGGGGCGCAGCCCATCAGGCAAAGCAGCAGTCGGCCCGGAGGCCGCCTGCTGTGCTTTGCCTGATGGGGCTTAGCGCGGGGGCGTGGTGTGCGTGGTGGTGTTGGTGTGCACGGTCGTGGCGGGCTTGCGGCGCATGCCGGCAAGCCCGGCGAGACCCAGCAGGCCAAGCCAGCCCCAGCTGGTGTCGTCGTTGTCGGTCTGCGTCTGGGTGGTGGTGGTGTCAGTGGTGGTTGTGGTGGCGGCAGTGTCCGTGCTGGTCGCGTCGGTGCTCGTGGCGTCCGTGGCGGCGGTATCGGTGGCGGTGTCCGTGCTGGTCGCCTCGGTGGTGGACGTGTCGGTACTTGTCGTGTCCGTTGCCGTATCGGTGCTGGTCGTGTCCGTGCTGGTCGTGTCGGTCGCGGTGTCGGTGGTGCCTGCGGTGTCGGTTCCAGTCGCGTCCGTGCCTGTGGTGTCCGTTCCGGTCGTGTCGGTGGTGTCCGTACTTGTGGCGTCCGTCCCGGTGGTGTCGGTCCCAGTGGTGTCCGTGCTGGTCGTGTCGGTGGTCGTGGTGTCCGTGGTGGTGTTGGTGTCCTGTGCAAGGGCCGGCAGTGGAGCGGCGGCCAGCATCAGCACGAGGAACGCTTTCGTGGCGGTGTGGGTCATGAGGTTTCCTCCTGAGGGCAGCATGGCACGCTCATGAAGCGGCGAACAGCCCGACAATATTGACGGACCATGCATCTTTTCCTCACACCCGCCCGCCACGGCGGAGCGCGCTTGATCCCGGCGGGCCTACATCCTGGCGCGCCTCAGTAACGCCCGAGAGGGCGACGTGTCAGGTGGACACCGGTGGGTTGGCGCCCATGCACTTGACGCCGCTGCGCCCCCCAACTGCGCGCCCATCAGGCGCGGGCGGGGGTGGTCAGGACCGCTGGGTGAGAGTTTCGGCGAGCTTTTCGTACTCCTCGGGGATGTTGTTCACGCCCTGTTCCCAGGCCTGTACGGTTTTGATGCTGACGCCCAGGGCGTGCGCCCAGTCGGTCTGGTTCAGGCCGAGGGTCTGCCGGGCCGTGTGGACGCGGCGGGCGCGGTGAATGTGCAGGTGTTCGTGCCAGTACCCGAGCGTGAGCTGCGTCTGCGCGGCGTCGCCGAGTGGTGGGTCGGCCGGGTCGGGAACGTGGGCAGTGATGGCCTGCCAGCGGCGGATCAGCGGGGCGTCCCAGGTGGGGACCTGCGGGTGGAGGCGGCTGATGAGCGCGGCGGGACGGGTGCGGGCGAGTTCGGTGAGGGCCGGGTCAAGCTGGGTGGCGGCCTCGGCGGCGGCGAGGAGTTGACCGATGCGGAAGGCGGCGGGCCGGCGGGCGGCGCCGCTCATGTGGAGGGGGGATGGGGAGCGGTCATGGCGGTCTCCTGTTGAAGGGGGGGCACTGCGAACAGCAGAAGTTGACGTCAACAAGGATATATCAAAGGGAATAACCGAAGTTATAAAAGTACACCACCGGTCTGAGCTCTGCCGGGTTAGGGTTGGTTGTTCCAAAGCGGGTGATTGGCACCAGAGCGCTCAAAGCTTAGGGCCTCCTGGTCCGCAGCGTGAATGGCTCCCGTTCGGTGGTGTGGCCTGGGCGTACGCTGTGGCTGTTTGGCAACCGCCCGGGCTTACGGCTTCCGCAGCGCCCCTACAACTATCCGGAACGACCCCTGCACTTGGCCGTTACCAAAAGTCGCCGCGCAGAGCGCCCAAGCCAGCACTGCAGGTCACAGGAGGCAGGCGGACCCAGCACCGCACTGCTCCTTGACTGCTCTTTGCGTAGGCTTCCGGTGCACGGGGCCCCGGCCGGCAGCAGCCATACCTCACGTGCCAGGCAGGTATAAGCCAAAGCACCGAAGAACAGAGGAACAAGGAAGGCCACAGGGCTGATCACTCGGGTTGCCGAGTACCCGGACGCCCGGGACTATCAGTGAATCACAGCGTGACAGCCCACGGTCAGCAGATAGCACAAGCGCCAGACACTCCAACCCGCACCGCACAGAGGACCGCCGTCACTCTTCCAGAGCCTGAGCGGCCCCTGGCCCACCGCGCCGCGGCAGCTGGCTTGCTGCGGACGCTCAGGCCCGGACTCTCCCCCACCCGTCACACCCTGGACATTCAGGCCGCCCGGCGGCGCAGTCGTGTGAATCCGAGGTGGAGCTGCAGCGCCAGACCTGATCTGGAGGGACCGCACGGATGAGGTCTTGAAGGTCTCCTGATGAGCAGTCGGCGCGTCTGACCTGCGGAGTGCACCGATTCCGAATGAGCAGTCGGCGCGTCTGACCTGCGGAGTGCCCCGATTCCGATGTTGAGCAGGCCTGAGCAACAGCAGCAAGGAACAGCATGCCAGGGAAGTCCGGGGACAGCGCTATTTCATAACTCCGGTTGTATCGCTTGAAGATCAAGACCTGACAGCGGCACGTCCCGTGCCAGATGAGCCCCGCCTTAAGCCCCGTAAGTCAAAGCGGCTCCCCCGTTGCCCGCAAGCTGCTGACGATCAGGGCATGACCGCTCCTCTCGTGGTGATCGGCGGGTCCGCCGGCGCGCTCGACCCGCTGCGCGAGATTGTCGCCCAGCTGCCACCGGACTTTCCGGCCCCGGTCCTGATCGTGGTGCACGTCTCCCCCGACTACCCGAGCCACCTGCCTGAGCGCCTGACCCGCTGCGGGCCTCTGCCCGCCCGGCACCCGCAGGACGGTGAACCGCTGCGGCCCGGGTGCCTGTTCGTCGCGCCGCCGGACCATCACCTGCTCACCACCCGCGACCCGAAGGAGAACCGCTCCCGGCCTTCCAATAACGTGCTGTTCCGGTCGGCCGCCGCCAGCCACGGCGCGGGCACCACCGGCGTGATGCTCAGCGGGCTGCTGGACGACGGCACGTCGGGCCTGTAGACCATCAAGCAGCTGGGGGGGCGCGCGGTCGTGCAGCATCCCGAGGACGCGGCGTACCCCGCCATGCCGCTCAGTGCCCTGCGGAGCGTGCCGGTGGACCACATCGTTCCCGCCGCGGGCATCGCGCCGGCGCTGGGCGCGCTGATCACGGCGCCGGCGCCGCAGGAGGGTCTCATGAATGACGAGCAGCGGCGCCGCCTTGACCTGGAAGTCGCGGTGGCCCATGAGGACAACGCCTTCGCGTCGGGCCTGCTGACGCCCGGCGCGCTGTCACAGTTCACCCGTCCGGAGTGTCACAGCGTGATGGTGCGCCTGCGCGAAGGCCAGGCGCTGCGCTTCCGCTGCCACACCGGGCATGCGCACACCGGGGCGAGCCTGCTTAGTGAGCTGCGCGCCTCGGTCGAGGCGAGCCTGTGGAACGCCGCGCGGGCACTTGATGAGGACGTGATGCTGCTCAAGCACCTCGAGAGGCACCATGAGGACGCCGGGGAGGCGGACCTGGCGCGCGCGTACCGCCAGGAAGCCCGGGAGGCCCGGGCGCGCGGCCAGCGGCTGCGCCAGGAGGCGCTGCAGGCCACTCAGGGCCCGCCGGCCGCCGGACCGGGTGCGGACGACACACCGGGAGGCGGACGCTGAGGGCGGGGGCGCTACTCCAGCTGGAAAGTGCCGGGATCGCCACGTTGTTTCTCGGCAACGTCCTGAAGATCAAGCGCTTCACGCCCCTGATCGGGACGGTCATCAACCTGATCCAGACGGACGTGGGCCGGCACATCGGTGACATCAACGTGCGGCTGCGGGACGTGGACTTTGAAGGGGACGTCGCCCGCGTGCTCGACACCCTTCTGCCGTTCGAGACGCCGGTGCAGACCCACGACGGCCGCTGGTTCCTGATGCGCGTCACGCCGTACCGCACCTCCGACAATTTCATCGACGGGGCCGCCATAACCTTCACGAACATCGACACTGTCAAGGCGCTTGAGACGAGGCTGGCGTACGCCGGGCGGTACTCGGACGCGCTGCTCAATGCCATTCTCAACCCGGCGGTGGTGTTCGACGACGACCTGCGGGTGGTCGCGGCGAACCGGGCGTTCTACGAGCTGCTGCGCGTCTCGCCGGAGCAGGCGCTCGGGCAGCGGCTGCAGACGCTCGGCAGCCGTCAGCTGGACCTGTGGGAGCTTCAGGAGCGGCTCAACGAACTGGTCCTGACCGACGCGCCGCTCACGCAGTACGTGATTGACCTGGACGTCCCCGGCACCGGCACTCAGAAAATAAAGGTGGAGGCCTGGACGGTGCTCGCGCCCGACGGCACGCAGGCGCTGCACCTGATGACCCTTGAGGACATCACGGCGGTGGTCCGCAGCGTCTCTCGGATGGGCGAGGCCTTCAGCGGCGACGCGCGCCAGGGCGAGCAGGAACGCTGAGGCGGGCGGTGCGGGCCGCCCGGCCGGGGCCTCAGCCCTGGTCGAGGGGGCGGATCAGGATTTCGTTGACGTTCACGCGCTGCGGCTGCGTCACGGCGTACACGACGGCTGCGGCGATGTCCTCGGCTTCCAGGGGCGTCATGGTGCTGACGCGGCTTTCGTAGGTTTCCCTGGTCTGGGTGTGGGTGATGTGGCCGGTGAGTTCGGTGGCGACCACGCCGGGTTCGATCACGGTGACGCGGATGCCGCTCAGGCGCACTTCCTGGCGCAGGCCTTCGCTGAAACCGCCGACCGCCCATTTGGTGGCGCTGTAGCCGGCGCTCGTGGGACTGGCGCCGCGGCCGGAGACCGAGGAGACGTTCACGATGTGCCCGCTGCGCTGGGGCGTCATGATCGCCAGGGCGGCGTGGGTGAGGGTCATCAGCGCGCGGACGTTCAGGTCCAGCATGCGCTCCCAGTCGCTCAGGTCCGCGCCGGTGACCGGGCCGAGCAGCATCAGCCCGGCGTTGTTCACGAGGATGTCCAGCCGGCCGAGGGCGGCGGCCGTCTGCTGCGCGGCCACCTGGGCCTGGCCGGGCTGGGCGAGGTCGAGGGCGCAGACGTGCGCCTGTCCGCCCTGCGCGCGGATGTCGGCGGCGAGCTGCTCGAGCCGGTCGGCGCGCCGGGCGACGAGCGCGACGGCGGCGCCTTCGAGGGCCAGGGCGCGGGCGGTGGCTTCTCCGATGCCGCTGGAGGCGCCGGTCACGAGCGCCACCTTGCCGGTCAGCCGGCGTTGCGTTGCTTGGGTTGCTTGAGTCATGCGTGGGCCTCCAGGGCGTACAGCCCGGTGAATTTCTCAGTGAGGTAGTCCAGGTACGGCTGCGGGTCCAGGCCACTGCCGGTCGTGCGGACGAGCAGTTCGTGCGGCGTGAAGGTGCGGCCGTGGCGGTAGAGGTGCTCGGTGAGCCACGCGCGCAGCGGCGCGTAGTTTCCGGCGGCGAGCTGCGCGCCGAGCTGCGGCAGGGCCGAGTGGGCGGCGCGGTAGAACTGCGCGGCCATGACGTTGCCGACCGTGTACGTGGGAAAGGACCCGAAGTACCCGGTGGACCAGTGAATGTCCTGCAGCACGCCGCGCGCGTCGTCGGGGACGTCCAGGCCCAGGTCGGCCTTCACGCGGGCGTTCCAGGCGGCCGGGAGGTCCTGCACGCTGAGCTCCCCGTTGATCAGCTGCGCTTCGAGGTCGGCGCGCAGCATGACGTGCAGGTCGTAGGTGAGTTCGTCCGCCTCCACGCGGATCAGGCTGGGCTGCACGCGGTTCACGGCGCGGTGGAACTCCTCGGCGCTGACGTCGGCGAGCTGCTCGGGGAAGTGCGCCTGCAGGGCCGGGAAGTGCAGGTCCCAGAAGGCGCGGGCGCGGCCCACGCGGTTTTCCCACAGGCGCGACTGGCTTTCGTGCGTGCCGAAGCTCGCGCCGCCCACCGCGTACAGGCCCAGCAGGTCGCTCGTCAGGGCAGTGCGGCTCAGTTCCGGCGCGACGCCCTGCTCATACAGGGCGTGCCCGGTTTCGTGCAAGGTGCCGAACAGCGCGCCGGGCAGGAAGTGCTCCTGGTAGCGGGTGGTGATGCGCACGTCCTGCCGGGTGAAGCTGATCTCGAACGGGTGCGCGGAGGCGTCCAGGCGCCCGCGGGTCAGGTCGTAGCCGAACGCCTGGGCGAGTTGCAGACAGAACGCGCGCTGCGCGGCCGCCGGGTAGCTGCGGGTCAGGAAGTCGCTGCGCGGCGCGGGGCGGGCCATGACCGCGCGCAGCAGCGGCACGTGGTGCGCGCGCAGCCGCGCAAACAGCGGCCGCAGCGTGGCGGTGCTCAGGCCCGGCTCGTACAGGTTGAGCAGGGCGTCGTACGGGTGGTCTTCGTACCCGAGCGCGCCGGCGAGGTCGCGGCTGAGCTGCACCATGCGCTGCAGGTACGGCGCGAAGCGCGCGAAGTCACTGGCGGCTTTCGCGCCGGCCCACACGTCCTGCGCCTCTCCTTTCAGGGCGGCGAGGTCGCGGGTGAGGGCGGCCGGTACGCGCCGCAGCGCCGCCGCGGCGTTCAGGGCCTGCTGCGCGGCCCGGTCGGCGGGGTCCGCGGCGAGGGCCGCGCGGGCCGCCTGCTCGTAGGCAGGTGAGAGCAGTTTCTCCTGGGCGACGCCGCTGAGGGTCGCGGCCTGCTGGGCGCGCGCGGCGCTGCCGCCCGGAGGCATCTGGGTGCGCGCGTCCCAGTTCAGGACGTTCAGGATGCACAGCAGGTCGTTGATTTCGGCGCTCAGGCGGTCAAAGTCAGTCATGGGGCCTCCGGGGGCAGGGGAGCGGCGCCGCACAGGGGGCGGGGGACAGCGAGGCGGGGCCCGGCCGGGCGCGCTCGCCGGGGCCGCCGGGCCGGGCCGCGGGGGGTCATTCGGCCGGGCCCGGCTGCAGGTCAGCGGCGCTGGCCGTGCGGGCCAGCAGGGCCTGCTCGGCGGCGAGCAGCGCCTCCACGGCCGCCAGGACCCCGGGAATGCGGGCGCGCGGCACGATCACCACGCCGTTCTCGTCGGCCACGACCAGGTCGCCGGGCAAGACAGGCTGCCCGCCGGGGGCGACCGGGACGTTCACGGCGCCGTGGGCGCCGCCCAGCCCGGCGTTGGGCGTCACAGCGGTGCTGAACACCGGGAACTGCAGCCGGCGCACGGCGCTGACGTCGCGGCAGCCGCCGTCGATGACCGCGCCGGCCAGGCCGCGCGCCTGGGCGGCGCGGGTGGTGCGTTCGCCCCAGAAGGCGGAGTTCGTCACGCCGTGCGAGTCGATGACGAGCACGCTGCCGGCGGGCGCCGTGTCGATGGCGCTGAACACCGCGCTCAGGTCGGTGCCGAAGGTGCGGACCGTCACGGCCGGGCCGAGCAGGCGCGCGCCGGGCCACACCGGGCGGAACGCGGCGCTCAGCGCGCCGCCGCGCTCCAGGGCGTCGGACACCGCGCAGCTGAGGTCGCCGTCCGGCAGCAGGGCCGCGAAGGCGCGCAGGGCCGGGTCGGTCATGGCTGGCCCCCCGGCCCGGCGTCCGCCGCCAGGGCCGCCCAGTAGCGCGCCCAGGCCTCCTGGCCTTCACCCAGGCGCGCGAGGCGGAAGAACTCGTTGGGCGCGTGGATGTCCTCGTCCCCCACCGCGAAGCTGAAGAACACGGTGTCCACCCCGAGCAGTTCGCTGAAGGTCTCCAGCACCGGGATGCTGCCGCCCATGCCGACCTCCAGGGGCGCGCGGCCGTACACGGTTTCGAGCACCTGCCGCGCCACCCGGCGGCCCGGGTGGGCCGCCGGCAGCTCGTACGCGCGGGCGCCGTGCGCGCCCGCGCGCACCTCCAGCGTCACGCCGGGCGGCAGGTGCCGGCGCAGGTGAGCTTCGATCAGGGCGGGCATGCGGGCCGGGTCCTGGCCCGGCACCAGCCGGCAGGTGATTTTGGCGTGCGCCTCGCCGGGCAGCACGGTTTTGCTGCCTTCGCCGGCGTAGCCGCCCCACAGGCCGTTGAGTTCCAGCGTCGGGCGGGTCCACTGG
This sequence comes from Deinococcus taeanensis, assembly GCF_020229735.1. Classification (NCBI taxonomy): domain Bacteria; kingdom Thermotogati; phylum Deinococcota; class Deinococci; order Deinococcales; family Deinococcaceae; genus Deinococcus; species Deinococcus taeanensis. The sequence goes on from NZ_CP083456.1 coordinate 61,944, forward strand.
CGTTCGAGGGTGCTGTACCCGGCCTCGCCGTACGTGGCGGGCGCGCCGGTCTGCTCGAGGTACGCCGCGTCGGTGAACGGCAACGCCCGGATGGCCTGGCGCTCGGCCGGCGTGCGGTCGCTCACCCCGTCGTAGAAGCCGTCCACCGCGACCCGGCCGTCGGCGGCGTGCAGGCTGGCGACGAGCGCGGCGATGGCGTGCAGCGGGTTGTGCAGGCTGCCGCCGTGCCGGCCGGAGTGCAGGTCCTTGGCGGGGCCGCGCACCGTGAATTCGAGCGCCGCGAGGCCGCGCGCGCTGACGGTCAGCGACGGCGTCTCGGCGCTCCACATGCCGCCGTCGGCGCTGAGCACGAAGTCGGCCTGCAGGCGCCCGCGCCGGGCGGCAACCAGGGCCGGCAGGTGGGCGCTGCCGACCTCCTCCTCACCTTCGAACAGGAACTTCACGTTGACGGGCAGGCGGCCCAGGGCGCTGAGGTACGCGTCGGCGACCTGCACGGCGATCAGCAGCGGGCCCTTGTCGTCGCTGACGCCGCGGCCGTACACCCGCTCACCCTGCACGGTGGGCGTGAAGGGCGGCGTGCGCCAGCGGTCCTCGGGGTCGGGCGGCTGCACGTCGTAGTGACCGTACACCAGCAGGGTGGGCGCGCCGGGCGCGCCGAGCCACTCGGCGTACACGGCCGGGTGCCCGGCGGTGGGCCACTGCTCGACTGCCGCCAGGCCCGCCTGGCGCAGCCGGGCGGCCAGCCAGTCCGCGGCGCGCCGGACGTCCGGCGCGTGCGCCGCCTGGGCGCTCACGCTCGGAATGGCGGCGAAGGCGAGCAGGTCGTTCAGGGAGGCCGCCGAGCGGCCCTGCAGGGTGGCGAGCACCTGCGCGAGCCCGGCGTCCGCGGCGGGCGGGCGGGCGCTCACCGGCCGCCGTCCACGCTCAGGACCTGCCCGGTGATCCAGCCGGCCTGATCGGACGCGAAGAACTGCACGGCCGCGGCGATGTCCTGCGGGCTGCCCAGGCGCCGCAGGGCGAGGCCCTGCACCAGGCGCCGCTGGCCGTCCTCGCCGTAGCTCTCCCACTGCCGCTCGGTGGTGGGGTTGCTGCGCACGAAGCCCGGCGCGACGTTGTTCACGGTAATGCCGAACTCGCCGAGTTCATGGGCGAGCTGCCGGGTCAGGCCGATCTGCGCGGCTTTGGCGCTCGCGTACGCCTGGATGCCGGTGAGACTGACGCCCAGCCCGGCGCCGGAGGAGATGTTGACGATCCGCCCGCGCCGCTGGCGTTTCATGTGCGGCGCGGCGGCCTGCGCGCACAGAAACGCGCCGTCCACGTTCACCGCGAAGATCGCGCGCCAGTCTTCGGGCGTGATCTCCTCGAGCGGGCGGCCCACCTGCCCGAGCACGCCGCCGGCGTTGTTGACGAGCACGTCGATGCGGCCGGTCTCCTGCGCGGCCGCGCCGATGACGGCCTGCACGGCGGCCGGGTCGGTGACGTCCAGGTGCCGGGCGCGCAGCGGCGGGCCGGCCGCGGCGAGGCGGGCGGTGTCCTGCAGCCCGGCGTCCTGCACGTCGCAGGCGTACACCTGGGCGCCGTCGGCGGCGAAGGCGTGGGCGATGGCGCGGCCGAAGCCGTGCGCCGCGCCGGTCACGATCACGGTCTGCCCGTCGAAGGTGAGGTTCATGCCTGAACCTGCCCCAGCTGCCTGCGCAGCTCGGCGATGTTGTCGCGGCTCAGTTCCCGCCGGCCCGCTTCAATGTCGTGGATCAGTTCCACCAGGCGCGCCGAGATGGGCGTGGGCACGCCGTGCAGGGCGCCGAAATGCACCACCCAGCCGAGTTGCGCGTCCACCTCGGTGCGCCGCCGGCGCACGGCGAGGTCGCGCCAGATGCCGCTGTGCGTCTTGGCGCTGCGGCGGTTGAAGGCCACGAGCTCGTCGAGGCTGGCGTGGGCCTGCGCGGCGCTGGCCTGCGGCAGGAAGGCGCGGGGATCGAAGCCGTTGAACGCTTCGGGCGTGACGCCGTGCGCCAGGGTGACGCGCAGCACCTCGCGGCCAAGTTCGGTGTACAGCGCGCGGTCCTCGGGGCGGGCGAGCGCGTCGGCGATGCTGTCGTTGGTGACGGCCGTGGCGAACAGCAGCGCGCCGTAGGCGAGTTTGCCCCACAGGTAGCCCATGATGTTGGGGCTGAGCACCGCGTCCGGTTCGAAGGTGCGCAGCAGGGCGTGCAGGGCGCGGGCGCGGGCGCTGAGTTCGCCGCTCTGCTCGCCGATCACGACCGCGCCGCGCCCGGCGTAGTGCACCGTGCCGGGCTCGAGGTAGTCGGCGCCGAAGTTCACGAAGCTGCCCAGCACCCGCGGCGCGCCGAGCGTGCCGTTGAGAATCAGGGGGTTGAGGCCGTTCTGGATGGACACCACCGCGCCGCTCTGCGTCAGGTGAGGCGCGAGCTGCTCGCCGGCGGCCTGGGTGTCCTGCGCCTTGGTGCACAGCAGGACGGTGTCCCACTCGCCGCGCAGCGTGACTGGCGTGAACGCCGGGGCCTGCACGCGGAAGTCGCCGAAGGGCCCGGTGACGTGCAGGCCGGCGCGGGTGATGGCCTGCACGTGGTCCTCGGCGCGGTCGACGAAAGTCACGTCGTGCCCGGCGCGCGCGAGGTACGCGCCGATGGTGCCGCCGATGGCGCCCGCGCCCCACACGAGCACGCGGCCGACGGCAGGGTCAGCGGCGCTCACAGCGACCACCCGCCGTCGAGCAGCGCGCGGGTTTCGCTCACGGCCACGTCCCAGATGGCCTGCATGTCCGCGTCGGGCCGCTGGAAGCGCCCGCCGTAGTTGCCTTCGCCGAGGTAGGCGCGCAGTTCCTGCGGGGCGAGCAGGCGCAGCACATTCAGGTCGGCGGGGGCTTTTTCCCCGCCGGGCAGCGTCACGCCGTCCAGGCGGGTCCAGGGGAAGTTCTCCATCCAGGAGGCGTGGCTGGCGTTGGGGTCGGTGGCCTGCACCTGCGCCCACACCTGCGGGGCGTTCCACCAGTTGTGGAATTTCACGCGGGTGCCGGGATGGTCGGCCATCCACTCGCCCACGAAGCCCTGCGCGGGACTGTTGCCACCGTGGCCGTTGACGATCAGGATCCGCCGGAAGCCCTGTTCGTGCAGGCCGTCAAGCAGGTCGCGGACCACCGCGAGGTAGGTGCTCACGCGCAGGGTCACGCTGCCGGGGTACGCGCGGAAGTACGGCGTGACGCCGTACGGCACGACCGGGAACACCGGCACGCCCAGCGGCGCGGCCGCTTCGCGGGCCAGGCGTTCGGGCAGGATGTTGTCCACGCACAGGCTGAGGTAGGCGTGCTGCTCGGTGCTGCCCAGCGGCAGCACGCAGCGGTCGTCGCGCTGCAGGTACTGCTCGACCTGCATCCAGTTCTGACGCTCAATCGGGGTCATAAGGGTCCTTCCTTGCGGCGGGCGAGCACGGCGGGCAGCACCAGCCGCTCGATGTCGTGAGGGTCGATGATGTGGCGGTATTCCAGCATCGGTTTGTGCGGCGTGAGCGTGCGGACGAGTTCCGAGCCGGTGGCGTACACCACGACGTCGCAGCGGTCAAGCACGTCCAGGAGGGTGTCCGCCTGGATGTGCGTGGCGTGCAGGGCCTGCACGTGCGGCGCGAAGCGTTTGACGCCGGCCAGGAAGGTCGGCAGGAACTCCTCGAAGGTGGCGACCACCGCCAGGCGGGCCAGCGGACTGAGCGCCGCCAGGGCCGCGCGGGTGGGCTGGGAGGGAATGAAGCCGACCGGCAGCACCTCGGTGCCGGGGAACAGCGCGCGCGTCTCGGCGAGCCGGTGGGCGAGCGCGAGCACCACGTCGGCCTGCCGGGCCTGCGCCAGGCCGTGCCCCTGGCGCAGCTCGCCGAGCGTGACCGCCTGCACCCGGTCCCCGGGGCGCAGGGCCGCCTGCAGGCCGGCGGCGTAGCTGCTCGTCGCGTCGGCGAACAGGCCCACGAGCAGCACCGTCACGCCGTCGGCCGGGCCGCGGTCCGCCTGGGCGAGCAGCAGGTTCAGCACGCCGCGCACCTGGTGCACGCTGTACCCTTCGCTTTCCGCCTGGCGCAGCGCGTCCCCGAGCAGCTGGTGCAGCCGCCCGAGGTCCGGGCCGGCCGGGGCGGGCAGCTCGGCGACGTAGGTGCCGCGGCCGCGGGCGGTGACGATCAGGCCCTGCGCGAGCAGGTCCTTGTACACCTGCGCGACCGTGACGTGCGCCACGGCGAGGTTCTGCGAGAGTTCGCGGACGCTGGGCAGGCGCGCGCCGCGCGGCAGTTCCCCGCAGGCGATGCCGTACTCGATCTGCCCGCGCAGCTGCGCGCCGAGCGGCACGCCCAGGCTGCGGTCCAGCGTGAAAGGCCAGTCGGTGCCGGGCGCGGCGTCCTGCAGGAGCGGGGCGGGGTCGGGCGTCAGGGTCATCCGGTCACCGGCGCGCCCGGCCCGGCGCCTGTGGCCTGCGGGAGCGGGTCGTAGAGGTGACAGGCGACCTCCTGCCCGCCGTCCAGGCGCAGCAGCGCGGGCCGCTCGGCGGCGCAGCGGTCAAAGGCGTGCGGGCAGCGGGTGCGGAACGCGCAGCCGCCCGGGACGTTCAGGGGGCTGGGCAGTTCGCCGGTGATGGCGGGCGCGGCCGTGCGGCGCGCCGGGTCGAGGGTGGGGGCCGCGGCGAGCAGCGCCTGGGTGTACGGGTGCTTCGGCGCGCTGAACAGCGCGTCGGTGGGCGCGACCTCCACCACCCGGCCGAGGTACATCACGGCCACGCGGTGCGAGAGGTGCCGCACCAGGCGCAGGTCGTGCGCGACGAACAGCACGGTCAGGCCCAGGCGCTGCTGCAGTTCGAGCAGCAGGTTCACGACCTGCGCCTGCACGCTGACGTCCAGCGCGGAGACGAGTTCGTCGGCGATCAGGCACTCGGGTTCGAGCGCCAGGGCGCGGGCGATGCCGACGCGCTGGCGCTGCCCGCCGCTGAACTCGTGCGGGTAGCGGCCCGCGGCGTGGGCGGGCAGGCCCACCAGGGTCAGGAGTTCCTGGATGCGGGCGGGCTGCTCGGCGGCCGGGCGCATGCGGTGCACGCTCAGGACCTCGCGCAGCATCTGCCCGACCGTCATGCGGGGGTTGAGGCTGGAGTACGGGTCCTGGAAGATCATCTGCACGCGGCGGTTGTAGCGCCGCAGCGCCGGGCCGCGCAGGCGCAGCACGTCCAGGTCCTCGTAGCGCACCGCGCCGCTGTCGGCCTCGTGCAGGCGCACGAGGCAGCGCGCGAGCGTGGATTTCCCGCAGCCGCTCTCGCCGACGATGCCGAGCGTCTCGCCGCGCACGACGCTCAGGTGCACGTCGCTCAGGGCCTGCACGGCCCGGCGAGGCTGGCCCTGCAGGCGGGCAAGCAGGCTCTGGCGCACCGGGAAGGTTTTGGTCAGGCCGCGCACGTCCATCAGCGCGGCGGGGTGTTCCAGGGTCATACGGCCACCTCCCCGGCGAGGCTGGGCAGGCGGTCGTGGTGCACGCAGGCGCTGTCGTGCCCCGGCGCGACGGTCAGCAGGGGCGGCTCGGCGCCCCGGCAGGCGTCCGTGACGAAGCTGCACCGGGGTGCGAACGGACAGCCGGGCGGCAGGCTCAGCAGGTTCGGGGGACCGCCGGGAATGGGCTGCAGCGGCTCGCGGCGCGCGCCGGCGCCGGGCAGGCTGCGCAGCAGGCCCAGCGCGTAGGCGTGGCGGGGCCGGCGGAACAGCTCAGGCACGGGGGCGGTTTCCACGAGGCGGCCGCCGTACATCACGGCCACGCGGTCGCAGGTCTGCGCGATGACGCCCAGGTCGTGCGTGACCAGAATGACGCTCATGTCGAGTTCCTCGCGCAGGCGCAGCAGCAGCCGCAGAATCTGGTCCTGGATGGTGACGTCCAGGGCGGTGGTGGGTTCGTCGGCGAGCAGCAGTTTCGGCTCGGACGCCAGGGCGATGGCGATCATGGCGCGCTGGCGCATGCCGCCGGAGAACTGGTGCGGGTAGTCGCCCAGGCGGGCGCGCGGACTGGGAATGCCGGTCAGGTCAAGCAGTTCCGCGGCGCGGTCCTGCGCGGCGCGCCCGCGCAGGCCGCGGTGTTCGCGCAGGTTCTCCAGGATCTGCTCGCCGACCGTGAGGACCGGGTTCAGGGCGGACATGGGCTCCTGGAAGATCATGCCGATCTGGGCGCCGCGCACCTCGCGCAGGCGCGTTTCTGGCAGGGTGAGCAGGTTCTGCCCGCCGAAGTTCACCTCGCCGGTCAGCTGCGCGGGCGGGCGGTACAGGCGCAGCAGCGAGCGCAGCGTGACGCTTTTGCCGCTGCCGGACTCGCCGACCAGGCCGAGCATCTCGCCGGGGCGCACGTCGAAACTCACGCCGCGCACCACGTGCAGCGGGCCGGCGGGCGTGGGCATGCGCACGTTGAGGTCACGCACGCTCAGCAGCGGCCGGTGGGAGGCGCCGGTCATGCGCGCGGCCTCAGGGCGTCGGCGAGGCCGTCGCCGATCAGGCTGAAGGTCACGCCGGCCAGCGTCAGGGCCAGCCCGGGGAAGGTGCTGATCCACCAGGCGGTGGCCATGAAGTTCTTGCCGTCGGCAACCATCACGCCCCATTCCGGTGTGGGCGGCTGCGCGCCCAGGCCGAGGTAGCCGAGCGAGGCGCCGAGCAGGATGCCCAGGCTCATGTCGGTCATCAGGTACACGACGGCGGGCGTCACGGCGTTGGGCAGCAGGTGGCGCAGGAGAATGCGCGTGGGGCTGTAGCCCAGCACCCGGCCGGCCTGCGCGTACTCGGCTTTCTTCTGGGTCATGACCTCGCCGCGGGTGAGGCGCCAGTAGCTGACCCAGCCGACGGCGCTCACGGCGACGTACATGTTCGTCAGGCCCGGCCCGAGGACCGCCACGATGGCGATGACCAGTACCAGGAACGGAAAGACGACCACGAGGTCCGCGAGGCGGCCGACCAGGGCGTCACTCCAGCGCCCGGCGTAGCCGGTCAGCGCGCCGAGCAGCGTGCCGAACACGAACGGGAACAGGGTGGTGAACAGCGCGATCTGCAGGTCGATGCGGGTGCCGTAGATCACGCGGCTGAGCACGTCCCGACCGAAATTGTCGGTGCCGAGGGGATGCCGGGCGGTGGGGCCCTGCAAGATGGCCTCGTAGTCGAAGTCGGTGGGACTGAACGGCGCGAGCGGCGCGGGAAACAGCGCGGCGCCCAGCAGGACCAGCAGCAGCGCCAGCCCGATCAGCAGGGTGGGTTTGGGCACCCTCCGGCGGGCGGGGGCCGGCGCGGGCGCCGCGGTGGTCAGGGCGGCGGTCACGACAGTTCCGTCCGGGGGTCGAGGCGGGCGTGGATCAGGTCGGTCATCAGGAACACCAGGGAGACGAGCACGGCGAAGGTCAGGGTCAGGCCCTGAATCACCGGGTAGTCCCGGCCGAAGATCGCGTCCACCATCAGGCGGCCCACGCCGGGAATGGCGAATACGGTTTCGGTGATCACGGCCCCGCCGATCAGCGCGCCGATGTTCAGGCCCAGCAGCGTGACGGTGGGAATCAGGGCGTTGCGCAGCACGTGCCGGGTCATGATCACGCCGGCGCGCAGGCCCTTGGCGCGGGCGAAGTCCACGTACTCGGCGGTGATCACCTCGATGACGCTGTTGCGCAGGGTCCGGACCAGCACCGCCGCGAGGTTCAGGCCCAGCGTCAGCGCCGGCAGGAACAGGTGGTAGAAGTGCTCGGGCACGCTGGTGCCGTAGCCGCCGATCGGGAACCAGCCCAGGCGGGCGCCCAGCAGGGTCAGCAGCTGCAGCGCCACGTAGAACACCGGCAGCGACAGGCCCACCTGGAACACGCCGCGGATCAGGGCGTCCACCCAGGTGTTGCGGCGCACGGCCGCGAGCACCGCGAGCGGCACGGCGAGCAGCAGGCCCAGCGCGGCGGCGTACACCGTGAGAAACAGCGTGACCGGCAGGCGCTCGCCGATCAGGCGCAGCACGGGAATCTTCAGGGTGATGCTCTCGCCGAGGTTGCCCTGCAGCAGGTTGAGCACGAACAGGCCGAACTGCACCGGCAGCGGGCGGTCCAGGCCCAGCTGGCGGTTGGTGCGCGCCACGATCTCCTCGGTGGCGCGGTCGCCGAGAATGGCGCTGGCCGGATCGCCCGGCAGCAGCCGCACCAGCAGGAACACGACCAGCATCACGGCCAGGAAGGTCGGGATGATCTGAAGCAGGCGTTTGAGGACGTAGTTGCTGTGCATACACCTCCAAAGTCACGCGCCGCCGCCGGGAGGCCGGGGCGGCGCCGGGGGTCACCGGGGGCCGGGCAGGGGCCGCGCGGGTTTACTTCTCCAGGGACGCGCCCGCGAAGATGTTGTTGCCCAGCGGGATCTGCACGAAGCCGCGGACGTTTTTGGCGAGCGCCACCGGGTACGGCGTTTCGTACAGGTAGACGATGGGCGCGGCGTTCAGGTACAGGCTCTGGATCGTGCGGTACTGCGAGGCGCGCTTGACGCGGCTGGTCTCCTGCTGGCTCTGCGCGAACAGCTTGTCGATCTCGGCGCTCCTGAAGCCGGTGTGGACCGATTCGATGTTGCTGTACAGCGCGTAGTAGCTGGTGATCTGCGAGGGGTCGTTGATGTCGTTCGTCCACGCGGCGGTGCGCATCTGGAAGTCGTTGGCGCGGTAACGGGCGGTTTTGGTGGCCGCGTCGAGCTGCTCGATCTTGAGCCGCACGCCGACCGCGCTCCACATCTGCTGCAGCGCGGTGAGCAGCGCGAGGTCGTCGGCACTGCCGCTGGTGGCGAGGACCGTCACGTCAAAGCCGTTCTTGAACTTCGAGGCGGCCAGCAGCGCCTTCGCCTTGGCGAGGTCGTAGGGGTAGCCTTTCTGGGACGCGTCGAACAGCGGCGTGGTGGACGACATGTAGGACTTCATTTCCTTGCCGGTGCCGTAGGTCACGACCTGAATCAGCGCCTGCTTGTTGGTGGCGTAGTTCAGGGCCTGGCGGACCTTGACGTCACTCAGCGGGTTGACGGTTCCGTCCTTGAGGGTCGGGCGGTTGTTCATCAGGATGTTGTTCACCTTGGTGGAGGGAAACAGTGTCATGTTGACCCGCGGGTTGGCCTTGAGTTCCGCCACGCGGCTGAGCGGAATGAATTCCGCGCCCTGGAGTTCCCCGGCCTGCAGTTTCAGGATGCGGGTGTTGTCGTCGGGGATGATCTCGAAGCGCACGCTGTCGAGGTACGGCAGGGCCTTGCCGTCCTCGCCTTTCTTCCAGTAGTAGGGATTGCGTTTGAGAACCATGTACGACCCACGTTTCCATTCGCTGAGCACGAACGGTCCCGAGCCGATGGGCTTTTCCGCGAAGGCTTTGGCCTTCTCGGCGTCATTCTTGCCGGGCGCGGCCGTGAACAGCTTCTGCGGCATGATCGCGGCGTTGAAGGTCGCGAGCGCGGCGGGCAGGGTGGGGTCGGGGGTCTTGAGGTTCAGCGTGACGGTGGTGCCGCTGGCGGTGATGGAACTGATGCTCGCGAGGGAGCTGCTCCACGCCCCGGCGTCCGGCTGGCGGGCCCGGTCGAGGGACCATTTGACGTCCTGGGCGGTCAGTGGGCTGCCGTCGGCGAATTTCAGGCCTGGGCGCAGGGTGAGCGTCATTGCCTTGCCGTCCTTGGACACCACGAAGCGGCTCGCGAGGCCCGGCTGCACACCCTTGCCGTCGTTGGTGGGCTGCAGCAGGGTGTCGTAAAGGTTGGTCAGGATCCAGATGTCGAGGTTCGCGTCGTTCAGCACCGGGTCGAGGAACAGGGAATCGGCGTACCGGCCGTACACGAGTTGGCCGCCTCGGGTCACGGCCAGGGCCTGGCTGCAGGTCAGGGCGGCCACGAGGGTCAGGGATGCACGGGTCAGTCGCTTCATAGCACTTCCTCCATTGGGCATAACACGTTGTGTCTTTGTTATGGTGAACCATAACACCTGGAACGAGAGGAAACAAGCCAGCGGGCCGGACCGCAGCCCGGTCAGCCCCGCGCTGCGCTGGGCGCGGCTGCGCACCGGCCTCTGGACGCTCTCACCGCAGCGCCGCCAGGGTCCAGGCTGCGCCGGCCGCCCGGACCGCTACCTCACAGAACCGGTCAGTCTGAACGCCGGCGCGGACCTGCACCCCTGCGGGCACGGCGCAGGTCCCAGGCCCCGGCGGGCGGACTAGCGGCCGGCCGGGCCAGCGGGCAGGGCCCGGAAGTACTCGTCAAGCAGGACCGTCCGGTGCGCTTCGGTCACGTAGGGAAATTCGGCGTTCTCGACCCGCGCGGCCAGCACGCGGGCGGGCACGGCGTGCACCCGCGCCGGGTTGCGCCCGAACAGGCTGCTCAGCGGCGGCTGGAACACCACCAGGGTGGTCAGCGCGCCGTAGTCGAAACCGAGCGTCAGCGGAAGACTCCGGAAGTCCCGGCGGGTGTTCGTGGCGTCCCACACCACCCGCCGCCCGGCCCGCAGCGCGGCGCGCAGCTGCGCCTTGGCGGCCTGCAGCACCTGGCCGTTCACGCCCTGATCGGCGCGTTTTCCTGCCAGCGTCTCACGCAGCCGATCCAGGGACACCACCTCGAAATCCGGCAGGTACTCCGCCACCCAGCTGCTTTTGCCGGCGCCGCTCGGCCCGCAGGTCACCACCAGTTGCGCGAAGCCCCGGCGGGCAGCGTATCCGCGCGCCACGGCCTCCTCCGGCGTCTGAATCCGCCCCGCCTCGTAATCGAGCACGCCCTGCGCGAGCACGAGGTCCTGGTACTCAGGCGCGAAGCCCGCGAGGTCACGCGCGACCGCGTCCCGCCAGCCGGCGTACGGGTCGGGTTGAGCCCACACGCCGAACTCCTCGGCGCCCAGCCGGAAGAGTTCCAGGTCCTCCAGCGCCGACGCCCGGTTCGGCGCGACCCGGCCGCGCACGTCTGCCTGCTCGAGCAGGTACAGCAGCCGCAGGTTCATCTGCCGCGCGAGGCGGTGGTACGCGCGGGCCGTGCCGGCCGTGAGGGTCCGGCCCAGGTCATGGTGATGCCCGACGAGCCCCATCACCGCCGCGGTCACCGCGTGCGGCAGCCCGAGGTCCGGCAGGCGGTAGGCGAGGTACGAGCGGCCCCGGTCGGCGTGGCGCGGGGAGATGACCCGCGCGGCGCCGCGGCCGTCCTCGGCCCGCCGGGTGGTCAGCGCCTTGCCGAGGTCGTGAAACGCGGCGGCGAGCGTCAGGACCAGCCGCTCGTCCGGGTTCAGGGCCTGCTCACGGGCCACCCGGTACCCCTCAGCGAGCACGAGGTCGGTGTGTGCCGCCACGTCGCCCTCGGCGTGCCACTCCGGGTCCTGCGGCGTCCGGCTGAGCTGCTCCAGGAGCGGGAGCGTCCCGCCGAGCGCGCGTGCGAACGCCGCGAAGTCCGGTTCGGCGCTGAGCCGCAGGTCACGCACGAAGGTCGCCTCAGGCGCCGTCACGGCTCCCTCCGCAGGCCGTTGGGCGTCACGGCGCCGTGCAGCCAGTGCGCCCCGGTCTGCACGTGCCCGGCCCGGACCCACTTGGCGACGTGCGCCGCGAACGCCGCGAAGGGAAACCCGGCCGCAGTGCGGACCACGTACCCCTCCATGCGGCTCTCGTCGACTGTCAGGGCTCGGATCAGCGCCTCGTCCCAGAGGCCGCGGTACAGCACGCGCGGCGTCGGCACGCCGAGCTCGGCGGCCCAGCGGACGGTGCCGTCCCAGCTGAGGCAGGTGTTGCCATCGTCCCAGACGCTCAGCAGGTAGAAGTACGACGCGAGGTCGTCGTACGCCAGCGAATGCCGGGCGTACAGGTTCTCGCCGCACACGCGCCACCCTGCGGGCAGCCGGTACCCGACGCGGCCCTGCAGGGCCTTCACCCAGGCGCGCGACGGATGCGGCCTTGGATCGAGGGACCGGGCGTGCAGCCCGTCCCGGTAGAGGGTGGTGTTCTCCCCGTCGAGTTTCTCGGTTACGACCACCTCCTGCCCCAGGAACTGCCGGACGTCCACCATGCGCGTGTCGCCGTGCCCCACCCCGGGCGACCAGGGCAGGTGCGGCGTGCGCGGGTACTTCACGCGCGTCACGGGGTCCCCCTCTGAACTCTGGCGGCGTGGGGCCATCCGGCGGTCGCGCGTCCGGCAGGGCCGCGGGAGGCGGCGCCGCTCCGGGTGGTCAGCGCGGCCTTCTGACGTCTGCATTCCAGTTGGGGGCGGTCCGGACAGCGGTTTACGGCGTTCATGGGATTCCTTCGCCGGCCCCAGGACAGAGGCGGCTCCTGAGTTCAGGGTAGGGGGCGCCCCCAGCGCGCGGCATCCGCCAGAACCTCACGTCCCCTTATTGATAACGACGTAAATACGAGCTGGTATGCTGGAGGTGTGGCTGAATGGCATCCATCCAAATACTCCCGAGCGCAGCTGGAGGAACGTCGACTGGCGGCGACCCCCTGGCTTCAAGGGGGCCAGCATTCACAGCAGGTGATTGCCCAGCACTTCGGCGTGTCCGTACACACCGTCAGCAACTAGAAGAAACGCCTGAAGCGCACCGGCAGTCTCCAGGCAACGGTGACGACAGGACGCCCCTCCCGACTCACCACCGCCCAGCTCGAACAGGTCCGCACCCTCCTGAGGGAGGGTGCGCTGCACCATGGCTTCCCTGACCCGACCTGGAGCACCAGACGAGTCGCAGACCTGATCGGGCGGCACTTCGACGTGTGGTACCACCCCGATCACGTCCGGAGAATTCTTCGTCAGCTGGGGTTCACGCCCCAGATGCCGGATGGACGGGCAGCAGAACGCAATGAACTCCGGATCGCGTCCTGGAAAGAACAGGTGGCGCCGGAGTTGGGAAAAAAAGGTCGCGCAGGGCGCAACCCTGGTGGACCTGGATGAGGTTGGCTTCTCGCTGAACGGTGTGCGAAGACGAACGTGGTCGACCAGGGGCGTCACGCCCCTGGTCACACTCCCGGCCAACTGGGAAAAACGCTCGATTATCGGGGCGATCACTTCGGACGGTCGATTCTTCCAGCACACGAAGCATGGGGCGATCCGGGGTGGGGACGTCACCCGGTTCTTCCAGCATCTGATGCGCCATGTGCAGGGGGAGATCGTGGTGGTGCTGGACAACGCGGGCATTCACCGAGCGAAGGCAACTCAGGCGTTCGTGGATCTCCACGAACGCCTGTCGCTGGTGTTTTTGCCGCCGTACGCTCCGGAGTTGAATCCCATCGAGCTGGTGTGGGCGTACGTGAAGCGGAATGTGCTGGGGAACTTCTGTGCCCGCTCAGTGGGCGTGCTGAAAGCGAAGCTGACGACGGCCTGGCAACGGGTTCGGTACATCGACCTGCCTCAACATTTGATGGACTTTAACTTATGCCGTTATCAATAAGAGGTCATAAGACTCTATCGCTGCTCGAGGAGAGGAATGGATGCAACTGCAACTGGGGGTGCCAGAGGTCTGCTGGGAGCGCAGGTAAAAACATGGACCCCCTGAGGTGTCCATGTTTGCAAAAGAGCCTGGTTGCCCCAGCAGTCTGTTGCGCCACCTGCCGCCGTCCGGGCTGAGGTAAGCGGACGTCATGTCACCATGGGAAGGATCGTCAGGTGGGGCAGTTCCGGTAGATGTTTCGAGGCACCGTCACCGTGTTCCTTGGACCACGAATCACGAGTAGTTCCCCGCGAATGCTGATCCGGTTCGACGTGGTGAGGATGTCCCAGCTGGGCCCAGGCCAAAACGTCTGTCGATAGATGATTTTATTTCCTTGATGGCAGCGAACCAGCAACCGTTGCTGAGTGACGCGGTTGTTCCCGAACGTGCCGCTTCGTTGGTCCTCGCCGAGTAGGTCAAGCTGAACCCCAGCCACGGTCACGGTGTTAATCAGCTGACGCTGAGGTTGAGCACAGCTGACCATGACCGTCGCTGTGAACAGGAGACAGAGGGGTGCCTTGATCTTGTTGATGGAACCTCTGCGTCTCAGATCAATACCTCCAGCTTTCGCTATATGTCTGTCCATACGTAATGTAACTGTTGTTGAGAAGAACCCCGCTGCGGGCCCCGATGACGCACCAGATATTGCGCTCAGTACTTGTAAAGGAGCAGTACTGTCCACCAGCAGGTTCGCGTTCACCAACCGGCCATGACGAGGAACAGGTGAAGTACGAGGCAGACTGTTGCGGATAGGTATTGGCGACCGTCGGGTTGACCGTGGATCTGCACAAATCGTGCTGCATGGTTCCCCAGGTGACCTTAAAGGAGGTGTTGAGATTGCTGACACGCTGAAGTTCGATGACTGCGTTATAGATTCGAGTTGGAGCGATGGCTGAAGCATTCCAAGACCCGAGGCCATGCGAGAGGCCGTCACTTTCACTGACCCCCGAGGTGGGGCAATCGTCGTAGGGTTCGGGGAAGTCGGAACGTGATGTACAGCCTTTATTCCAGACGCTGATGTACCCCATGTCTACAAAGTCCATTTCGTAAATTCCCGGGTGTGTTCGTCCGTCCCGCGCTGGGCCAATCCACCAGCCGCCAGGTGAGTCCCAGGCCAGGGTAAATCTGATGTCATCAAGGTTGGTTCCGCGGTTGTTGGGCGTGTAATACAACGTTCCGCGGTTCGGAAAGGGATTGCCGTTCCCTGAGATTGCCTGCGCCGAAAGTTTTTTGGGCTGGCCTTGGATGACCACACGATCAAGTTTTTGAGCTGCTGCAATCCGCTTGGCAATGTCGTTGCTGGACAGCAATGCATAACTGTCGCGTCTCTTCAGGTATTCGCTCCGTGCAGCCTGCATGTGCGGCGGCAACGGCGGAAGAACCGAACTGAAGAGGACGGCCGTATCCGTAGTCACGCCTTGCGCCTTCACTGCCTGGCCAAGATTCGAGAGTGCGTCCGTTGTCCCCTCAGCCTGGAACCCGTAAATGCTGGCGGAATCGAATAATTGTTTTGCATCGTCGGCATCGTCGAAACGAGCCAGAATTTCTACAGCGATCTGCTTGTATTCGGGACCTTGAGCAATGAACTTTTTAATCTGCCCAACGTTTTTCAAATCCAATTGCAGATTCACCTCTTGGTTCAGCAGCACCCCCACATCACTGCCTAGTCGCTTGAGGCCCGTATCTGCCTGTCGCGAGAAGAAGTCTTTTAAGCTTATCGCCAGCTCTTGCGGTTGAATTGCAGATGGGTAAGCGGATGTTCCCTGTGCCAGCGGAGTGTGGTAATACACGGCGCGCAACTTCACTCCTGTCTGAGTGGCTAATCGAGCTAGTTCTGACGTAGTGACTGGCGTGGCAAGTGCAAATCCCACGAGCACAGGCGTGGCTGATGCGCCTTGCTGTTGAATTGTCGTTTTGGTGGGGAGGAGAGTCCAGGTTTGCTCTGATATTGAAGGTCGATCTCCCATGTTTCGCGCCATGTTGCTTTCAGTAGCCTCTGGCAGAGTGGATGTGGCGCAGGAGGAAAGAAGTACGGCTGTCAGGAAAAGAGCAGAGGTGCGTTTCATAGGGTTCTCCAGCATGTGATTTCGACTTCCAAATTTAATTTCGATGCCGCCAACGTGTGACTGGCCACGGTAGGGTAAAGCGACCCGCCTTCTGAAATCAGAAGATGTAACAGCGTGAGGAAATGCTTAAAGCAGATACTCGACCACGCTTCAGAGGCACTCTGGTACCACGTGCCACGCGCTGCATTCGGCGGCCTTTCTGGGGATGGAGCAAGGCCTCACGACGGCCACCATGCTGGGCGCCGTCGCCTACGCGTTGCGGGTGATGGCACAGTGCGAAGACCAGTTGCTGCACTGAAGTCCAGCCTCGTCGTGAGACGAGGCTGGTGTCAAAGGTTAGCCGGGGAAGCAAAGTCGGACTCTACGGGTCATCTCCTGCCTGTCCACCAGGAGATTCCTCATGCGGTAATGCTCCAGGTTTGACTTCAAGCGGCGTTGCGAGCATTCGCCGATAAGGTGAGTGTAGACCAAGGCGTGGCGTAGCCGAGCGCCGAATGACGGCGCTCGTGGTTGTACCAGCGGTGAAAGTCCGGCATGGCGGCCCGGACATCGGCCATGGACTGCCAGTCCTGGCGGAAGGCGAACTGGTATTTGTAGGTCCGGTTGAGGCGTTCGAGGATACCGGTTCCTCCCGGCTGAGACACTTTGCAGCGCACCCAGTTGCCGTACATCAAACAGCCCTGTTGAAAGAGGTCACTGGTGAAATCACTGCCTCCATCACTCTGGACCAGGATGCGCTTGTGGTGGCCCTGAGCACGCAGCACGGCGACCGCCTCGTCGAGCGTCAGTTTGGCGAGGTGCATCGACAGGCTCCGTACCACCCGGCTGGCCAGCACCACCCGCGAGGTAACGTCCAGCACGAAGTAAATCCAACAGACCCCGTCGGGCAGCGACAGCCGTGTCGCGTCAATCTGCACCCGTCGACCTTCCGGCCAGTCTTGTGGTGCGGAAACCTTCGGGGAAGGTTTCCGGGTCTTTCGAGGCAGCGGTGGGTGAAGGTGCAATTCGCCGAGTGCGACACGGATCTTGTGCAGGCCAATCTCTTCGCCCTGAGCTTTGAGTTCCTGATACAGCAGCCGGTATCCAGACGTTGGATGCTGCAACGCCGCCTGGCGTACCTTCTCGTACAGTGCGTCACGGTGCTGCTGCTTGGCACAGCGCGCGGGCGCGCTGTGCTGATGGTCCCGCATCCGCCAGTACGGCACGCTGGCGTACTGGGCAAAACGCCGCAGGCTGAGGTGCGGCCGGCTCTGCCAGAGAACGATCAGCTCGTCCAGCGTCAGAGCCGTCGCACTTTTCGCGCAATATCGAGCTCCAGTTCCTTTTCGGCCACGATGCGTTTGAGACGGTCATTCTCCCGTTCCAGGATGGTCACGCCCTGGTCTGGTCGGTCACCAGAGAGGCGGGCACGGCCCGCCTCCAGAAACTGTGTTTTCCAGGTGTGGATCAGGCTCTCGTTGGCTCCATGCTGACGGGCTGCCTCCGCGACTCCGAGTTCGCCCCGCAGCACGCTGAGGACGATGGCTTCTTTGACGTCGGTGCTCCAGGTTTTTCGCTGTTTCCCCATGATGATCTCCAGTGTGCTCGTCCCTCGCATCGAGAGGGTCAGGTGCTGAAAGTCATCCTTGGAGCACTACCTGCTGACTTCTAGCTGGTTGACGTCTGGGCTCACAACTGCGGCGGGCCTGAAACAGGCTGGCCACATTGCGTGGGCTTCCCAGAGACCATGGGAGTGAAGCAGCAGCGCGTCCATGGAGTCGGCTCAATAAAGGGGGCTGGTTATCTTTGCCCGGATGCCCTTTGCCGACGTCTTCCACCTCCCCGGGGCCATAGTTCGCTCCTGTAGTACTCTGGTGATGTGGTTGGTGTCCCCTCCCATTGGGTGCAATTCCCATACTCTGTAAACAACTTCTGCAGGCGCCTGTAGATCCCGTTTATGGGGAATAGACGGCAAATAACACCATACGAGTGAGACCGTCGCCTCACTCGTGTTTTTGTTGTCCCGCTGAGGGTTGAGAGGTCCAATTAAACTCTGCGAGCGACCGCAACCAAATCCACTCATGCGTATGTGACATTGGAGCCAGGATGAACACCCCTGCAACTAAGCATTGGAGCGTTAAGGCATGATCCTGTGCGGGATGGAAGAGCGGAACGTCGCCCGCCTGTCACTTGTTCTGGCCCTCAACCGTATCCCTGCTGGCATGGTCGGCTGGAGCAAGACCGTCCAGATTGATCACCTCAGCCCGATCAGCGTCACCTGTAGCACAAGACAAAACCAAGGCGTGCCTCACGGGATCGATGGTGACGTTCTTTTCGCATTGACCACGCTGTACTTTCTCCAGGGTCAATAAGCCCTGTGGCGGAGGTTCCCGGGCGGAACCGGGCAGGGACCGGACGCGCAGCCGGCGCGGGAACCCCCCCGGACGCGACAGGATGAGGCGCCCGGGCAAGGCGGGGCGGAGGCCGTGGCGGCCGCCTGGCGGCGTGCGCCGCTCCACAGCCACTGTGGAGGCCCCACCCGTAACGGGGCGGGGGCACCCTGGAGGGCGCCGCTTTCCCCTCAGGCGTCCGGCAGCTGGCCGCGGGCCGCCCAGGCGCGCACCGCCAGCAGAATCTCACCGTCGGGCCCGGTGGGCAGCGCCGCGCGCACCGCGCCGCGCACCTGGTCCTGCACGCCGGGGGGCAGGCCTGCGTAGTACTTCGGGGCGGACCCCGTGGCGCCCAGGAACGGCGTCCAGTACTCGTCGAAACTGGCGAACGCCGCGGTGAGGTCCAGCGGCGTGACGCGCACGTCCCACAGGCCCGCGCTGGCCAGGGCGGCGCGCAGAGGTGCGGGGCGGCAGACCGGGGCGTTCACGCCGTCATCGAACGCGGCGGCACCCGGGTCGATGGTGCGGGCCGCGTCGAAGAAGCGCCGCATGATCTGCATGTGCCCGGCGTAATCCCACACGTACAGGCCCACCAGCCCGCCCGGGCGGACCAGGCGGGTCATTTCCTGCAGGGCCGTGTGCGGCGACGGCGTGAAGTTCAGAACCAGGCCGCTCACGGCGCAGTCAAACGCCGCGCCGGGCAGGCCGGTGCGGCTCACGTCGCCGGCCTGGAACGTCGCGCTGGGAACGGCGCGGGCCGCCGCCTGCAGGAAGCCTTCGGCGGTGTCCACGCCCAGCAGCGCCCTGGGCGCGCAGGTCCGGGCGATCTCTGCGGTCAGGGCGCCGGTGCCGCACCCGAGGTCCACCCAGCGCTGCTGCGCCGGCGCGGCGAGCCAGGTCAGGAACAGCGGCGCCACCTGCCGGCTCCAGCGGCCCATGTACTGTTCATACGCCTGGGCGGCGCCCCACAGGTCGCGTTTCATTGCGCCGGTCACGCGGCGGTCCGGCGAGGGCAGGTCAGGGCGTTCATGGGGGGACCTCCTGTCCCAGGGGATCGGGCCGCGCGGCCTGGGCCGGACCGCAGGGGCAGTGGACTGACCCTCATCATTACAGTCCGGTGTGCGGCCGGGCGCCCGGGGGCCGGCTGAACACGGCGCTGAGCAACGGATGCCCAGCACACATGGGGGGCAGATGTCGTGATGATGAGGAACCACAACCGCAGGGTCCTTTCACGTACAGGAGTGGCGCCATGTCTGAGTCCATCGTCGTTGCCCGCAGCTCGGCTGCACCCGTCCGCCACGTCGCCTCGCTGGACGCCCTGCGGGGCCTCGCCGCGCTGGCCGTGGTGTTCTTTCACGTCTCGCTGTTCGCGCAGCAGAGCCTCGATCCGCACCTGGGCAGTGTGCAGCACACCCTGAGCGCGCTGCGGCTGACGCCGCTGTTCGTGCTGTTCGCGGGATCCGAGTCGGTGCTGGTGTTTTTCATCCTGAGCGGTTTCGTGCTGTACCTGATGCTGGCGGCCCGGCCGATGCCGTACGCAGTGTACGTGCGCCGGCGCCTGCTGCGACTCTACCCGCCGTATCTGGTGGCCGTGCTGGTCAGTATGGGCCTCGCGTCCCTGCTGGGCGGTCACGCGGCCGCGGGATTCGGGCCGTGGGTCAACACCCTGTGGCAGCGGCCGCCGGACCTCACGGGGTTTTTGTATCACGTCCTGGTGATCGGGAATCCCAACACGGAACCGTACAATTTCGTGCTGTGGTCGCTCGTGCAGGAGATGCAGATCAGCCTGCTGTTTCCGCTGCTGTACGCCGCGATTCTGCGAGTCCGGCCGGCTGGCGTGCTGGCCGGGTGTCTGGGGCTGAGCCTGGCGGCCAACGCCGTGGCCCTGATGCTCGCGCACGTGGCGCCCACCGCTGCGTACGTCCTGACGCCGTACCTGGACTCCGCGCATTACCTGCTGTTTTTTGCCATCGGCGCCCTGATGGCCCGCCACCCTGAGGCGGTGGGGCGGTGGTACGGCGCGCTGCCGGTGTGGGTCAAGGGGCTCGTGGTGGCGGGCGGCGTGGCGTGCTACACGTACGGGCACGTGCTGATGCTGCGCCTGGGCGTGGCGTCCAGGGTCGGCGACCTGCTGATTCTGCCGGGGGCGTTCACGCTGGTGCTGCTGTTCGCGCATTCGCTGCGGGTCACCCGGCTGTCCCGCTCGGCCGTTCCGCAGTTCCTGGGGCGGATTTCGTACAGCCTGTACCTGTATCACGGCGTGGTGCTGATGGCGTTCGTGTACGGCCTGGGGGGGCGCCTGCCGGTGGGCGTGCTGCTGGCACTGGCGCTGGTCACGGTGCTGCCGGTCTGCGTGGCGGCGTACCACCTCGTGGAGCGGCCTTCGATCGAGTGGAGCCGGCGGGGCGCGCGGAGGTCCGTGACGGCGCCGCCGGACGGCGTGCAGGGCTAAAGCGTGCCCGCACCTGTTCCGGGCGGCGCCGCCGGGCATGAACGACAGTTTGGCATTCCCGCCCGGGCGGCGCAGGCCGTACCGTGGAGCACACCTGTTCACCGGACCCGCAGCTGCGCGTGGATGTCCGTCAAAGGGGCCAAGTATGCAGAAGGACGTCAAGGCACACGACCTGGGTCAGGCCCGCCTGCCGGACCTGACCGGACCGCACGCACCGCCGCCCGCCTCGCCGCTGACCCGGCTGCTCAATGCGCTCGCGGTGCGCCCGGCGCTGGCGCGGGTGCTGTCCGACGGGCTGATCATCCTGGTGGTCAGCCTGGGCGGGCTGGGGGCCGTCATAGGGGTTCAGAAGGGCGCGGCGAATCCGCGGCCTCCGCTGGAGGGCATGGCTGAACTGCACGCCCAGCTGCTGTCCCTGCCGCCGGAGGCCGCGCCGGACGAACCCCCGCCGGGGCCGGCGGTCGCGGCGCAGAGGTCTCAGGTGCAGAGGCTCCAGGTGCAGAGGTCCCAGGTGCGGGCTGCGCCGGCGGCCAGCCGGGTGCCGGCAGGGTCGGCGGCCCACACCCCGGCGCGGGCCGTGCCGGACGCCGGGCTGGCGAGCCCGGTGACGGGCGCGGCGCGGACCACGGTGCTGCGCCTGACCAAGGCGGCGGGCTTCATCGTGCCGGCCGCGGTGCTGGAACGCTCGACCGCCACGGTGGACCTCGCCGGGATGCTCGCGCGGGTGGGCCGCCCGGTGGCGGCGCGGACGTTGCGGGCGCTGCAGGCGGCGCCGTCGGATCCGGCGCTGATTGCCGACCTGACCCGGCAGGTGCGGAGCGACCCGGGCCCAGCCGGGCGTCTGGCGGCCCCCACTGCGGCGCCGGCCACCAGAACGGCAGGTCAGGGCGCGCCGGTGCGGGCGGCGCCGGCGGTGTCGGCGGCGGGCGTGACCCGGCGGGCGCCCGTCGCGCGGGTCACGGCGGTGGTGACCGGCACGCGGCGGCCCGAGGCGGTCCCGGAGGTGGGGGCGTTGGGGCCGGGCCGGCTGGCGATGACGCTGGATGATCCTCTGCCGGTGAATACCTTGCAGATGATGACGGAGCAGGCGGTGACTCCGCTTACGCCCCGGAACTGAGGGGCTGGGCCCGGGCGCCGGGCTGCTGGATGACTGATCAACGCTGCTCTCGCTGTGCCCGGACCGTGGTGGTCCGGGTGTTTTGTTGGGTGTGCAGAGTCGGGCGGACCGGATCTCAGGGCCTGAAGGCCCTGAGATCTTCTCATTGAGAACAAAGAAAACTCATGAGCGTAGCACGAGAAATGAACGGCGGCCAGGGTCATTGAGCGGCAGTTACTCAATTGACCGCGAGTTGTCTATGCAGGCCTGGGGGCAGTCCTGGAGGGGGTTCAGCGACCCAGCATCCCAGGGACTCAAACCGTGAAGTGAAATTCTTTATTACGGGTAATTAAAGGCCGGCTTAAGCTCCCCTTCAGAACAACTGACCAGCCGCGCAGGCATCAGGTCAGTCCGATGAACTGTGGCCCGCTGCTCAGGCGGCCGTATCCCCTCTGCCCCGACCTTCTGACATGCACCGCCGCATGTTTGCACTGCCCTGTGCCCCGGAGACCCTGTGACCTACGCTGCCCCCAAACCCCACCTGACCGCCGTCCGCTTCGCCCTCCTGAGCGCCACCCTGCTGCTCGCCTCCTGCGGCACCACCGCCCGTCCGCCCGCCGCCCCGGCCGTGGGCAGCGACCAGGCCGCCGCTGAGATGACCTTCAGCGCCGAAGCGCTCAGCACCCGGCTGCAGCCCACCGCCGCCAGCGGGGCCATCACGCAGTACGACGCCCAGGCCGACGGCACCCAGGCCGTGGTGCTGCTGAACAACGGCAGCGCCGCGGCCTTCACCGTCCCCGCCGCCGGCACCTACACCGTGGCCCTCCAGGCCCGCGAAACCACGTACCAGGGCAACGTGATTCTCAGCGTCCGCGTCGGCGGCACCGAGCGCAAACGCGTCGAACTGACCAACCTCAGCTACGCCGCCGTGGCCCTCGGCAACCTGACCCTGAACAGCGGCGACGTGATCAGCCTGGTGTTCATCAACGACCTCAGCGGCGCCGGCGGCGACCGCAACGCCTACATCGACTACCTGACCCTGACGCCCGTCACGGCCACCGTGACCGCAGACTCCACGCCCATCACCTCGCCCAGCCTGACTGTTCCGACCGACGCGGTGGACGTCAAGACCTTCGGCGCCAAAGGCGACGGCGTCACCGACGACACGGCCGCCCTGCAGAAAGCCGCCACCAGCGGCAAGTCCCTGCTCTTCCCCGCCGGCACCTACCTCGTCAGCCGCGCCGTGACCTTCACCGGCACCAGCAACCTCAGCGTCGTCGGCCAGGGCGCCACCATCAAGGCTGCGGGCAGCTTCAGCGGCACGGCCCTGCTGCACCTCGTGAACACCACCGCCACCAAGGTCAGCGGCTTTACCGTGACCGGCGCCGGCGAAGGCACCGCCTGGATCGACGGCATCCGCGTCAGCGGCGGCAGCGACGCCGTGGTCGACGGCAACACCATCAGCCAGCTGGGCGGCAGCGGCGTGGGTGTGGAAAACGCCACCCGCACCACCGTCAGCAACAACACCGTCTCCCAGGTCAAGTTCCACGGCGTGTTCGGCTCGGCCTCCACCCAGCAGACCTGGCGCGGCAACCGCGTCAGCGGCCACGGCGCCACCACCCTCACGGCCGGCATCGGCCTGCTGGGCCAGCTGGGCGACACGTACCTGCTCGAAGGCAACACCGCCACCGGTTTCGGCAACACGGCGATGAAAACCGAAGGCACCTCCAACGTGACCTTCCGCGGCAACACCGTCGACGGCTTCGCCCGTGACGGCATCAAGATCATGCCGCTGCCCGAAAAAGGCGTGTCGCAGGTGAGCAACGGCGTGATCGAGAACAACACGGTGCGCGGCTTCTCCGGCGCCGACGCGTACGGCTCGAGCGCCCTGCAGATCAGCAGCGTCATCGGCGGCCGCGTCTCCGGCAACACCACCGCCGGCACCTTCGGCGCGGGCGCCGGCGGCAAGCAGCCCCCCTACGGCTACGAGGACGCCATCCGCCTCCAGGCGCACGGCAGCGGCCCGGTGCCCCGCGACATCGTCATCAGCAACAACAAGGCCAGCAACTCCTACGTCGGCCTGCGCCTGATGGGCAACAACAACACCGTCTCCGGCAACACCTTCCAGGGCACCGCGCAGCACAGCGTGATCTTCAACCAGTACGCCACCGGCAACAAGTTCACCAGCAACATCTTCTCCACGTCCGGGCAGATCGGCGTGCTGTTCGACGTCGGCGTGTCGGGCACCACCTTCACCGGCAACACCTTCTCCAGCATGGGCACCGGCATCTACGCCGCGAACAGCGGCAACAACTACAACACCTTCACCACCAACTCGTTCAGCGCCGTGACCAAGGCCGTCGTGGTGGCCGGCAGCGGCAACACCTGCAGCGGCAACACCGGTACCGGCGTCACCACCTCCTGCCAGTAAGCTCCCAGTAAGCTCACCGGGCCTGACATGAACGCCGCCGCTCCCAGGGAGCGGCGGCGGTGCCGTGAGATCAGAACGCGCTCAGTGGTGCGCGGCGAGCGCCGCGAGGCCGGGCGCCATGGCCGCGCCCACCTGCTCCCACGACATGGCCCGCGACACTGCGGCCCGCCCGGCCTGCCCGTACTGCCGGGCCAGGTCGGGATCGGACAGCAGCGTGATCAGGGCGCCGGCCAGCGCGTCAGGGTCCCTCACCGGGACGAGGGCGCCGTTGTGGCCGTCAGTCACGATCTCGGGGATGGCGGCGTGCGCGGTGCTAACGCACGGCAGCCCCAGCGCCATCGCCTCGCGCAGCACATGCGGGAAGGGATTGAACAGGCTGGGCAGCACGAACACGGTGGCGTCCTCGAACAGCTGGCGCAGGCGCATACGGTTCCGGACCGGGCCGTACCACTCGACCCCCGGCATGCCGGGTGGCGCGACCCGGTGGCGCGGGCCCACGATCTGCAGCCGCGCGCCCGGCAGGGCGGCGCGCACCTGACGCCAGGCGTCCAGCAGGACCTCGCCGCCGTTGCGGCCGAATTCGTAGGCGACGAACAGCGCCGTCTGCTGACCGTACTCCTGCTTGTCCGGCCCGTCCAGCGTGAAGTTCGTGCCGGCGCCGACCGTCACGACCTTGCCGGCCGGAACCCCGTAATCGTCGATCACGGACCGCTGCACAGCGCCGGACATCGTGAAGATCACGTCGGCCGCGCGGTAGGCTTCTGTTTCCAGAATCAGCCATTCCTGCCGTTCACGGCGGCTCATGGGATTCCACTGCGGATAGTGCTGCAGGGTCAGGGCCATGGTGTTGTCCAGGTACAGCGCCACCGGGAACCCCTGCCCCGCCACGGAGAACATGCCGAAAATCTGCAGGGTCACGTCGAACTCCGCGCGCCGGGCGCGCAGGCGCTGCAGGGCCAGGGCGCTCTGCGCGCGGAAGGTCCGGGGATTGAGGTTCGCCACCCCCTTCCAGTGCCAGGGGTCCGGACGGAAACTCAGGGCGTAGTTCGAGTATTTTGCCCAGTGACTCAGGGCGGGCGTGAAGCGGCCCACCACCTGCGCGTGAGGCCCCAGGGCCCGGTAGACCGACAGGTTCCGGCCCCGCACGACGCGGTAATCCACGCTTCCTTCATTGTCGATGCCGATCAAGCGGTACATGAGGCGCCTTTCACTGCGCCGCCCGGCGGAACGCGAGCCAACCGCCGCGCGCCACGGCCGCGGCGCGCGGCCACTGCCCGCGCAGCAGCCGCTTGACGAGGTACAGGCCCGGCCCGGCGAGCAGTGGGGCCACCGGGAAGGTCGAGTGCCGCAGGAAAAACCGCACGGCGCTTTTCGTGAAGTTCAGTTCCCAGTCCAGGCTCTTGTGATTCAGGGTGCTCAGGCCCATGGACGCCGCGCCGAGGTGCCAGGTGCGGGCCGTGTCGGCCACGCCCAGCTGCCAGCCGGCGCGCCGCAGCCGGAAACTGAAGTCGGCGTCCTCCCAGTACATGAAGTACCGCTCGTCCAGCAGGCCGACCTCCTCGAGCGCCGCGCGCCGCACGAGCAGGCTGGTCCCCGACAGAAAATCCAGCTGGGCGGAGGACACCGGCGCCTGGTACATTTCGGCCCGGCCGCGCCGGAGGTCCACCCAGCCGCCCCCCCACCCCTGCACCTGCTCCGGTTCGCGCATGCAGTACAGCACGGAGCCCACCGCGCCCAGGCGGGGCGAGGCCTGCGCGGCGCCCACCAGGGCGCGCAGCACGCCGGGGTCGACGGTGGTGTCGTTGTTCAGGAACCACACGTAGTCCGCGCCGCGCCGCAACGCCTCGCGGGTACCCACGTTGTTCGCGGCCGTGAAGCCCACGTTGGTGGGAATCCAGATGACCGGCAGGTCCGGGTACCGCTCACGCAGCCGGGCGACCGAGTCGTCGGTGGAGCCGTTGTCAACGAGCACCACCTCGGCGTCCGGGTAGTCCAGCGCCGCCAGGGAGCGCAGGCAGGTGTCGGTGTGACCCCAGCCGTTGTAGTTGATGACCACGATGCCCACGCGGGGGGCGGGCAGGGCGGACGCAGCAGGGTCAGTCATGGGAAAAACCTCCGGGAACGGTGAGACGTCGGGCCGGCCGAGCAGCCGGGGCGGGCGCGCGCCGCCACAGGTCGCAGCGGGCGTTGACGCCCGCGACGCACAGGCTGAGCACGAAACTCCAGTCGGCCGTGGTGAACACCACGGTGTAGATGCCGACCAGGGCGATGAAGCCGCCGGTCATCACCAGCGGCAGCAGCAGCGGTGACGGCGGGCGGACCAGTGCCAGGCGCAGCGCGGGCTGCAGCAGCCCGAAGCCCACCAGCAGCGCCAGACCCAGCAGGCCGAAGGTCCAGCGCACCGAGTCGTAGGAGTAGTGCAGTTCGTTGGTGACCTCACCCGGCACCGGGTGCTCGATACTTTCGGGAATGAAGGTGTTCGTGCCGACGCCGAGCAGCTGCTCCTCCGTCGTCTCCACGAGGCGGAACGCGGCACTGACCTGCTGCGCGCGCCAGTCGAGGTTGCGCTGGTCGAGACTGAAGCGCTCCTGGTGGCTGAACCCGGCTGCCACCTGCGCCAGGGTGTCCGACAGCGGCGTGGTCACGACGAGCAGGCTGACCCCACTGACGGTCAGCAGGGCCGTGAGCACCAGCCGGCCCTTGCGGACGGCCGCGACGCGGGCACTGGCGAACTTGACGAGCAGCAGCAGCGTGGTGACCAGGACCGCGAACATCAGGATGCCGCGCGAGAGGTTCACCGCCAGCGCCGCCAGAAACAGCACGGCCCGCACGGTCTCGGCGCTCAGCTGCCGGTCCGGGGCGCGGAAGATGTTGCGCAGCGACACCATCAGGCCGTAGAACACCAGCGCCATGCCCGGGTAGAAGATGCGCGGCAGCGGCCCGACCCACTCGTAGATGGTGAAGTCATCCGCGAAGCGTCCGGCGGTGGTTGTGAGGCCCGGCGCGGCGAAACTCAGCACCGCCCGCGCGGCGAGCAGCGTGGCGAGCAGCATCAGGGTCCGCTCGATCTGCCGGTCGTCGCGGTGGCGCGCCCACAGCCACAGGTACGGCGCGATCAGGAAGCCGCTGAACTTGTACAGGTACGAAAACGCGCCGCCTGCCGGTTCGCCGGCCGCCGAGAAGTACAGCATGTGCGCGTAGGGCAGCAGGGCGAGCAGCAGCAGGCCGCCCTGGGGCAGGCGCCTGGAGCGCCACACCGCGAACAGCATCAGGCTCCAGGTCAGCAGGATCAGGCCGAGCTGCGCGGCGCTGCCGAGCGCCGGGTCGATCCGGCGGGTGACGCCGAAAACCGACACCGTGCCGAGGTACAGGCTGAACAGCGCGGCGTGCAGCCACAGGTCCACGTCACGGCGGCGCAGCTGCATCTCAGACCTCCGCCGGGCGGCCGCGCGCCGGGGCGGGCCGCCGGGTCTGGCGGTAGAGGAGGTACAGGCCGCCGCCCACAAGCACCTCGGTCAGCACGACCGCCCAGGCCATGCCGAGCGGGCCGCTGGCCGGCACGAGCAGCGCGATCAGGGCCGCGTTCAGCAGCGCGCCGAGCGCCACCGTGAGGTTGAAGGCCCGGTCGTGCCCGAGCGGCACCAGCCAGAACAGCCCGAAGACCATGTTCACGCCGATCACCAGCGGCAGGGCAGCCAGCACGCGCAGCACCGGCACGGCCGGCTCGAACCCCGGGCCGAGCAGCACGCCGACGAGCAGCGGCGCGGCGAGCCACGTGCCGGCGCTCAGCACGGCGCCCGCACCGCCCATCAGCCGCAGGCCGGCGGGCAGCAGCGCGCGCGTGGCGGCCGGGCCCTCGCCGGCCGCGCGGGCGAAGCGGGGGTACAGCGCCCGGTTGAGCGGCGTCAGCAGGCCCTGCACGGCCCGCGCGATGCGTTCCGCGCCGGCGTAGTGGCCCACGAGGCCCACCGGCACGAACAGCCCGAGCAGAAACGCGCTCGCGGTGCTGTAGAACGCCGCTGAGCCGCGGAACAGGAACATGCTCCAGCCCAGGCGCAGCGTCCTCAGGGCGCGGGACCAGCTCGGCCACAGAAACGGCGTGTCGCGGTGCGCCAGCCGCAGCGCCCAGGCGTTGGACAGCAGGGCCGCGCCGGCCGTCAGGGCCGGAACCAGCCAGGCGTCCGAAGGGCGGCGGATCAGCAGCAGGATGCCGGCGGTCACGGCGACCTTGGCGGCCACGTCCAGGCCCGCGACGCGCGTGACACGCTCGACGCCCTGGAAGTACCACATCAGGTTCGACGCCTGCGCCGCGCCCCACGCGACTGCCGCCCACAGCAGCAGCGGATGGTTCAACGCCGGCACCGCCGCCTGCGCCAGCAGGGTCAGCGCGGCGGCGATCAGCGTCATGAGCAGGCGCGCGCCGAGCACGCCCGACAGCAGCTCGGCCCGGCGGGCCGGGTCGCTCTGCACGCGCGCCACCTCGCGGGTGGCCGACAGGTCGAAACCGTAATCGATCAGCAGTCCGACCATCCCGCCGAACGCCTGCGCGACGGCCAGCGCCCCCCAGGCCTGTGGCCCCAGGGTGCGGGCCAGGAACGGCACGGTCAGGAGCGGCAGCAGGTACGTGGCGATCTGCACGCCGTACAGCGCGGCGATGTTCCGCGCCGTCCGGCGCCCGCCGCGTTCGGTCATGCCCGGCCCACCGGGACGCCCGGCGACCGGTAGCCGTACCCGTACCCGTAGCCGGTGGCGACGTGGCGCGGGTCGATCTTGTTGAAGGCCACGCCGATCACGTTGGCGCCCGCGAGTTCCAGGGTGTCCAGCAGGCGCTGCACGCCGGACATGTTCGCCTTGCCGGGCTCCAGCACGATCAGCACGCCGCTGACCATGGAGGCCATTTCCAGCGGGTCGGAGATGGCCAGGGCCGGCGGGGCGTCCACGAGCACCACGTCGTAATGCTGCGACCACAGGTGCAGCGCGGCGCGGAACGCTTCGGTGGGCAGGCGCGCGGCCGTGCCGTCATGCGGCGCGGTCACCACGAGGTGCAGGTGGTCGGTGAGGCGCCGCGCCTGGGCCGCTTCGGGATTGCGCAGCGCGGCCTGCAGGTCGCGGGCTTCCTCGCCGGGGAACGGCGCGGCCTGCGGCAGGTTCACCCAGGGGGCCGTCTCGGCCGCCAGGCCCCACAGGCCGCGCTGGGTCGGGTGGCGCACGTCGGCTTCCACCAGCAGGGTGCGCAGGCCGCCCGCGGCGAAACTGCCAGCCAGGCCGGCCACCAGGGTGGATTTGCCCTCGCCGGGCAGCAGGGAGGTGATCATCACGGTCTTGGGCTGCTGGCCCAGGCACCCGCGGATGTTGCTCGCCAGGAAGGTCACGCTGTCCGCTGCCTTGCCCCTGTGCATCATGGCCAGGACCGGCTGGCCTTTTTTCACGGTCCGCAGGCGCGGCACCTCGCCCAGCAGGCGCAGGTGCAGGCCGCGCAGGTCGATGTCGGAAGAAACCATCCGCGACAGCGAGGAGCGCAGCAGCACCAGGGCGGAGGCGGCCAGCAGCGCGAACAGGCCCGCCACGGCGGCGTTGCGCGCCGGACGGGGCGCGACCGGTTTGAGCGGCGTGACCGCCTGCGCCACCAGGGCGAGCGAGCCCACCACGGCCCGCTCCAGCGCGCGGAGGTTGTTGAGGTCGTTGGTGCGGGTGGCCTGCTGGTCAAGCAGGGTCAACTGGTCGCGGGTGGGCGCCGCGCCGACCGGGCCGAGCTGCTTGAGGCGGGTTTCGGTGTCGCGCAGCTGCACTTCCAGCGCCCGGCGGGCCGAGCTGACCTTCACCAGGCCGCGCTGCGCGTCCCAGGCGATCAGGGCGCTGGTGGCGAGGTTGGCCAGCTGCGCCGCGACGCGCGGATCGGTGTGCCGGGCGCTGACGGTGTAGATGCCGTTGCCGTACATGTCTACGTCGCCGGCGACGCGCAGGGTGCTGGACCGCGCGGCGGCCGCTTCGCTGAGCAGTTTGCGCTGCAGGGCGGCGCGCGCCTCGGGGCTGAGGCCCGTGACCTTCTCCAGACCGGCGCTGATGTCGCGCAGAACCTCCAGGTTGAGCAGGGCGCCCTGCAGGGCGCCGGACGGGAGGGGCGGCGCACTCACCAGCGTCTGGTTGACCGTCTGGTTGCCGGTCTGGTTGCCGGTCGAGACGATCATGGTGCTGGCCTTGAAGATGGGGGTCTGCTGCTTGAAGTACGCGTACGTCGCGGCGCCCACCACCACCGCGCACAGCACGATGGCCCAGGCGGAGCGTTTGAGGGCCAGCAGTGAGCGGGTCAGGTCAATGACATCTGAAGAAGTTCGGTCATTCATGCGCCTTTCCTCCCGGCACGGAGCCAAGGGTAATGAGGCCGGGATCCGGCGTGAGGGCGCCGGGCCGACCGTCCCGGGCGGCGCCGGGGGCCGGCAGTGGGCCCCAGGCGCGCGCGGCGATCAGGCCGCACGCCACCCAGGCCCAGGCCATGGTGCCGGGCACGACCGTGGCGTGCGCGTCCCAGAGGCCGGAGATCCACAGGGCGACCAGCCCGGCCGTGACGGACGCGCCGAGCGGATCCTGCCGGGGCGCGGCCGCCAGGGTAAGCAGCAGCAGCGCGGCGTACAGCGCGAGGCCAGTCCAGCCCAGTTCGATGGCCAGCTGGTAGTAGTCGTTGTGGGCGTAGTTCACGAAGTTGAAGGCGAGGTCGTACGGGCCTTCGGCCCGTTCGGGCCGGAAGCGGGGAATGAACGACACGAAGTTGCCCGGCCCGACGCCCGTGACCGGCGCGGCCTGCGCGGCCTGCGCGTCCATGGTCCAGAGCTTGCCGCGCTCGACCAGAAAGCGGTCGACGCTTTTGGTCTGGATGCCGCCCATCAGGTCGTCCAGGGCGTGCCGGCCCGGCGGCGTGGCAAGCAGCCACACCCCGGCGCCGACGCCGGCCAGCAGCGCCGCCGCCGCCAGCGAGCCCAGCAGGCGGTGGCGGCGCCAGATGGCCAGCACGCCGGCCAGGGCCGCGGCGAGCAGCGCGGTGGGCAGGCTCGAGGAGTTCGTGTGCAGCAGGGACCCGGTCAGGATCACCCCGGCGCTCAGCCCGGCGGCCCGCACCCACCACTGCGGGCCCTGGAACACCGCCCAGACGCACACCGGCAGCGCGAGGGTCACCCAGCCGGTGTAGTGGCTCGGGTGGTAGTACGTGCCGCTGAGGGTGTCCGGATCGACCTGCAGGGTCCAGCCGCCGCCGAGGTGCTGCGCGGCCACGTACGCGGCCATCAGCACGGTGAGCCCCAGCAGCCACGCGCCGAACGCCGCGCGGCGCCGGGCCGAGACGAGCAGGCCGCGCGCGCTGAGCGCCGCGAGCATCACGCCGGCGAGCAGCAGGCCCTGCGGCGCGGCGCCGGCCGGCGCGCGCAGCACGCTCAGCGTCAGCCAGCCCAGCAGCGCCCACAGGCACAGCGCCCACGGCGAACGCCACGGCCGGGCGGGCGCGGGGGACAGCGCGCTGGCGGCGAGGTACAGGCCGCCGGTCAGCAGGCCCAGGACCGTCAGGCCGGCGCGGCCACCGGGAAAGGTGCTGCCCTGGGCCAGCGGCCCCCAGGCGACAAACGCGAACAGCGCCGCCAGGGCGGCCCGTTCGAGGGCGCCGCGCAGCGCGTGGTCGGGCGAGGTCACGGGCGGCTCCGGAGCCGCTCTTCAGCGGCCTGCGAGTACTCGTTGGGTTTGATGTGGGCCGCGGCGCGGTAAAGCGCCAGGGCGGCCGGACGCTGCCCGAGTTTCTCCAGGGTCTGGGCGCGGTCCACGAGCAGACCCGGGTTGCGCGGGTCGTGGCGCAGCGCGCGGAGAAACGCCCGGTCGGCTTCCCGGTCGGCGCCGGCCAGCGCGAAGGTGCGGGCCAGTTCCGCCGGGGGCGCGGCGCTCAGCGGGTTGAGAGATTCGGCGCGTTCGTACGCCTGCAGGGCGGAGCGCAGCAGTTCGGGTTTCAGCCGGAAGAACCACGCGGCGCGGTAGGTCTGCCCCAGTTCCGTCCACAGTTCGGCGGCGTTCGGTGTGACCCGCAGCGCCGCTTCCAGGGTGCGCCAGGCCTGATCGTACTCGCCGTTTTCCCGCAGCGCCTCAGCCTGATCGCGCGCGCGGCTGGCGCCGTACACGTTCAGCGTTTCGCGGCACAGCGCGGCGGTTCCGGTGAGAATCAATCCGGCCGTGATCAGGGCGAGGGGCCGCGGCGCCATCAGGTCAGTTGCGGGGGGTCAGGGGGGTCACGGCGGTCTGGCTGGCCTCGATCAGCGAGTTCGCGGCGGACGGGTTGTTCAGCAGGCTGACCAGCAGGTCCGCGCCGCGCACGGCGTACCCGGTGCTGCGCAGGGCCGAGAGGGCAAGGTCGGGGGTCAGTGCCTGGCCCTGGACGCGGGTGACGCAGCGGAACTCCAGGAAGACCATCGCCTGGACGCCGGCGTTGCTGGGCTGACGCTGCAGGGCGGCCAGGGCGCGGTCACTCAGGCAGTACTTCTGCGCGTTGAAGAGGCGGGCCGCGCTGGCCGTGGCGGCCGGGTCGGTCATGCGGACGCTGCTCAGGGACACCCCGCCGGCGCGGGCGAGGCGCATCACGAGGCTCTGGGCGCCGCCGGTGAGGGGCGCGGCGGCCGCAGTGGAAGCCGAAGCAAGAAGAAGCAGGAGTCCAACGTTCGTTCGGTTCATACGACCTCCAAGCGGGCGGGGTCCGGGCCTGCGGCCTGACCCTGCGGCACAGCGGATGAGATATGGCTCATGATGCGAGGACGCGGCAGTGAGAAGCGGTCGCTCAGCGCGCCGGCGCGCGCCTGCACCGGGTCGGTCCGGTGCTCATCCGGTGCGCGTCCATGGCCGGGCTGTCCGGGGCCTGGTGCAGGTGAACGGCGGCCCGGCTTTGTCCCTATACCGGACTGGGCAGTCAGGTTTAGGTGTTCTTCATAGACTGTGAAAAAGTTCATAAATCGGTTTGACGTCACCCCATATGCATGAATAACTGATGGGCATCAGCTGTACCCGGCTTCATCCTCTTGTCGTCCTCCCCTGCCCGCGTCAGCCGATCCGCCCGCTCCGGCGGCCGTGCACACACGCAGACCCACACCGCGGGGGCACCTGCGGACCACCCTCCGCCCGCGCGCAACCGAGGGAACGCATGAAGAAGTCGATCTCCAACCGAGACGTCGAACGCATCGCCCAGCACGCCGCCCTGCCGCCCGAGCAGGTCCGCAAGGCCCTGGCCCTGAAAGGGGACGTGCCGCCCGACACGGTCGAGCGCGTGATGGCCAGCGCACGCACCCTGAGGTACACCATCAGCGCCCGCGACCGCGTGGCCATGGCCGCTGACACGTCCGTCGCCACCGTCAACCGCGCCTACCGGCCCGACGCGCGTCACCTCGTGCGGCCTGACCTGCTGCGCCGCATCGAGTTCGAAGCCGGCCGCCTGGGCTACACCCCGGACCTCGTCGCGCAGGCCCGCCGCAGCCACGGCAGCCCGATCGTGGCCCTGTGCGTGGAACTCGACCAGCTGCTCAACCCCTACCACGCGCAGATGCTCTTTCACCTGATGAACACCTTCGTGCAGCGCGACCGTCACCCGGTGATCACGCCGATCACGTCCGAGCGCAGCCTGCCGGAACTCGCGCAGTCCGGCGTCACCAGCAGCGTGGTGCTGTGGGAGGGCCGCCACACCCGCAACCAGGTGACCCTGCTGACCGCCACCAGCCGCCGGGCCGTGCTGATCGGCCGGCACGAGGGCGTGCCAAGCGTCGCGCCCGACTGGGTCACGGCCTCCGGGCAGCTCACCCGGCGCGCCCTGACCCGCGGCTACGACCTGCTGCACCTCGGGTACTTCAGTCCGGAACGCTGGTTGCCCGGCGCCCGGCTCGAAGGCGTGGCGCGCGTGCTGGCTGAACAGAGCGGCCCTCTGCCGCAGCTGCGCCTGTGGACCGACCCGAACCTCAACCACGCGCAGGCCATCGCCACGCTGCGCCGCCGCGGCCAGCACCTCGCTGCCGACCTGTTCGCGCAGCTGAGCGCCACGCCCGGCGCGCTCGACGTGCGCCGCGCGCGGCGCGGCGCGGCCGTCACCGAGGAACTGATGGACGAGCTCAACCTGCGGATCGGGGAGCAGGGACAGCGGGTGGCGGTGCTGGGCCTGTCGGACATGACGGCCCGGCTGCTGCTGCACACCCTGGAAACCCAGCGGCCCGAATGGACCCTCGGCGAGCGGGTGGGCCTCGTGGGATACGACAACATCGAACCGCTCCTGAGTTACCTCCACCCGGTCCTCACCACCGTGGCCTACGACATGAGTGCGCTGTGCCAGCAGGTCGCGGAGCTCACGGAAGCCGACCATCCCGCCGGCGACGGGCCCGCGCCGTTCCAGGTGGTGCCGACCACCGTCGTCGACCGGCAGTCCCTATAGGCCGGCGCCCTGCGTTCCAGGAAGCAGGGCGCCGGGCGGGACCTCTGTTAGTACGCGCCGGACCCGAGCACCACCACTTTCAGCGTCCGGGCGAGAATCACCAGGTCCAGCCACAGCGACCAGTTGCGCACGTAGTACGGATCCCAGCGTTCCATCCCGGCGTTGCCGGCGGCCGAGCGGCCCGAAACCTGCCACAGGCCGGTCATGCCGGGCTGCACCTGCGCGCGGATCTGGCGCGTGCGGGGCAGCAGCTGCGACTCGTGATATGCCGGCAGCGGCCGCGGGCCAACCAGGCTCATCTCCCCGCGCAGCACATTCACGAGTTGCGGCAGTTCGTCGAGGCTCGTTTTGCGCAGCAGCGCCCCCAGGCGGGTGATCCGCGGATCGACGCGCAGTTTGAAGTGCGTCTCCCACTCGGCGCGCAGCGCCGGGTTCTGCGCCAGGTGCCGTTCGAGCACCTGCTCGGCGTTCGGCACCATCGTGCGGAACTTCCAGGTGAAGAACTGCCGGCCGTCCTCGCCGACGCGCTCCTGCAGGAACAGCGGCGAGGTGCGGGTCTCGAGCCACAGGCCCAGCGCGAGGAGCAGGCACAGCGGCACCCAGCACGCGGCCGTGACCAGCACGCTCGTCAGGTCAAAGGCCCGCTTGAGCAGCCGCGCGGTGGGGTCGAGCAGGTTGCGGGTCAGTTCGAGGCCCAGAATGCCGCCCATGTCCACCGACATGGCCCACAGCGACGGCAGGTCCGCCATGGCGGAGACCACCACCACTTTGCGGTAGGCGCGCAGGGTGCCTTCCAGGAGATGCGCGAATTCGGCGCGCTTGAGCTGCGGCAGGGCCACGATGGCGACCGGCGCGACCGGCTGGCCCAGGTTGATCGCCTGCAGCGGCCCGAGCACCGGCACGCCCAGCACGCGGCCGTCCGGAACGTCGTCAAAGACCCCCACCGGCAGGTACCCGAGGCCCGGCGTGGCCTGCAGCGCGGCAATCACGCCCTCGTGCGCGCCGTACACGATGGTGGGCACGCCCCACAGCTGCGCGCGCATCAGCACCCGGCGCACCACGTAACGTAGCGTCAGCACCAGCGGGCAGGCGATGAGGGCGCCCAGGCCGAGCACCAGGCGGCTGAAGTCGCCCCCCTGGCCGACCAGGACGATCGCCAGGATGGTCACGCCGAACACGAGCGCCACCAGCCCGATGATCCGCCGGACTTCCTCCACCACGCCCAGCCCCCAGCTGGGCAGCAGCTTGTTCAGGTAGGCGCCCAGCAGCCAGGTGGCGGCCAGCAGACCGCTCCAGGAGGGCAGGAACAGCTCGCCGAACAGCAGCCGGCGCAGCGCGCCCGCCAGACGCAGGGAAACCTCCAGGGCCAGCAGGTCCCCGGCAAGCAGCGCCGTGCCGTTCAGCACGCGGCGGCGGAGGTACAGGAAAGCCATGGACTGCGTGGCCTTGGTGACAACTCGTTCAGATCGGACGCTCAGCACTCGGGTTCTCCTCGGGGGTCAGGCGGCACACGCAGGACGCTCTGCACTGGGGCAGTCGATCAGGCGGGCGCCCGGTCACTCGGCCGGCCGGGTCCGGGCCGGGCCGGCGTGGGCGGCGGGGCGGCCGCGGCGTGCCGGAAGTACGCGGCGGTGCGGCGCAGGCCGTCGTCCAGGCTGACTTCGGGCGCCCAGCCGAGCAGGCGCCGGGCCACCGTGATGTCCGGCTGCCGCTGGCGGGGGTCGTCCGCGGCGAGCGGCACGAACCGGATGGGCAGGTCCGGGTTGACCAGGGCGCGCACCACCTCCGCGAAGCGCAGCATGGTGATGGCGTCCGTGCCGCCCAGGTTCACCGGGTCGTGATACGTGACGTCCATCAGGCGCGCGACGCCGCGGATCAGGTCGCTGACGTACTGGAAGCTTCGCGTCTGCTGCCCGTCGCCCTGCACGGTGAGCGGCTCGCCGGCGAGCGCCTGGTTGATGAAGTTGGTGACCACGCGCCCGTCGTCGGCGCGCATGTGCGGGCCGTAGGTGTTGAAGATGCGGATGATGCGGGTGTCCAGACCCCGCGCGCGGTGGTAGGCCATGGTGAGGGCCTCCGCGTAGCGTTTGGCCTCGTCGTAGCAGCTGCGCAGCCCGTTCGGGTTGACGTGCCCCCAGTACGTTTCGGGCTGCGGGTGCACCAGGGGATCGCCGTACACCTCGGACGTGGACGCCAGCAGGAAACGCGCGCCGTGACGCTCGGCGAGATTCAGGGCGTGCTGCGTGCCCTGCGCGCCGACCATCAGCGTCTCGACCGGAAACTGCTGGTAGTGCGGCGGACTCGCTGGGGACGCGAAATGCAGCACCCAGTCCAGGGGCCCGCCGACGTCCGGCAGGCCCGCACTGACGTCGGCCTGCAGAAACGAGAAGCCCGGGCGGCCCAGCAGCCGCTCGGTGTTGGCGAGCTGACCGCTGAGGTAGTTGTCCACCCCGACGACCTCGTGTCCGCCGTTCAGGAAATGCGCGGCGAGGTGACTGCCGATAAAGCCGGCGCTGCCGGTCAGCAGCAGCCTCATGCGCCGACGCTCACGGCCGGCAGCGCGGCCGACGGCAGGAACGACGACTGCGGGCGTTCCCGTCCGATCTGTTCGAGAATGACCGGCGCCGTGAGGGGCTCGCGGATGATGTTGCGCGCGTCGATGACCACCCGGGTGCGCATGACGCCCAGCGCCTCGTTCCAGTTCAGGGTGCGGAACTCGGTCCATTCGGTGGCGATGATCACGGCGTCGGCGCCCGCGAGCGCGGCGGCGGCGGAGGTCGCCTCGACGTACTGCAGGTGCCGCCACTCGCTGCGGGCGCGGGGCATGGCAACCGGGTCGTAGGCGACCACCGTGGCGCCCAGCTGGCACAGCCGCTGGATGAAGTCATGCGCCGGGGCGTCACGCAGGTCGTCGGTGTCCGGCTTGAAGGCCATGCCGAGCACCGCGACGCGTTTGCCTTTGAGCAGCCGCAGGTGCTTTTGCAGTTTCTCGATCACCAGGACGCGCTGGCGCCCGTTGACGCTCATGGCGGCGCGCAGGATCGGCATGCTGTAGCCGTAATCGTGGCCGGTGCTGATCAGGGCGCTGGTGTCCTTGCCAAAGCAGCTGCCGCCCCACCCGGCGCCGGCCGCAAGAAAGCGCGTGCCGATGCGGTGGTCCAGGCCGATGCCGGCCGTGACCTCGTGAATGTCAGCGCCGACGCACTCGCACAGACCGGCGATTTCATTGGCGTAGCTGATCTTGAGGGCAAGAAAGGCGTTGGCGGCGTACTTGATCATCTCCGCGCTCGTGAGGGTGGTTTCGACCACGGCCGGCCGCCCGTACCCGCGGGGCCGGGGGACGTGGGCCGGGGCCTCGAAGCTCTGTTCGATCAGCGGAGCGTACAACGCGCGCATGCGCTCGGTGGCCCAGCTGCTGCCGCCCAGCACGATCCGGTCCGGGTAGAGGCTGTCTTCCAGGGCGGTGCCTTCGCGCAGGAATTCCGGGTTGGACACCACCTCGTAGTGGCTGGTGGCGTACAGCGCGGCGTGTTCCTCAAGGGTCCGCATCACCCAGTCGCCGGTGCCGATCGGGACGGTGCTCTTGTTGACGATGATCTGCGGTTTGCCGTCGAGGTGCTGGGCGACGCTGCGCACCGCACTTTCGAGGTACGTGAGGTTCGGATGCCCGTCAGGCAGGGGGGGCGTGCCGACGCAGATGAAGATGAAGTCCGCCTGGGGAATCGCCTCGTCGTACCGGGTGGTCCAGGTCAGGTTGGGACTTGCCGCGCGCAGCAGGTCCTCGAGGCCCGGCTCGTAGATGGGCAGGCGGCCCGCCTGCAGGCCACTGATTTTTCCTTCGTCGTTGTCGAGGCCCGTCACCTGATACCCCAGGAACGCCAGCATGATCGCCGTGCCCAGCCCCACATATCCCGTCCCAACGATGGTGATGTTCATTTGTCCCCCGTGAGTTCGCTGTTGGTTCGCAGTTCGTGACGTTCCCGGTTGCGGTCCGTCTGGGCCGCACACAGGCGCGCAGCAGTGGTCCTTGGCTGGCCTGTGATGTCCGTAGGTTAGAAGCAGCTGAGGATTGAATAACGGCTGGTCAGCAGTTGGACAGCAGTTACTCAGCCGCGCGCGGCGCGCCGGGCACCTCCGGGCGCCTGGGTGACCCAGTTCACGGCCACGCCGGAACCCGGCCGCGCGGTGGGGCGGCGAACCACACCCCGGAGCGCTGCGTGGCTGCCCGGGTGTGATCCTTTGTCCGACTGAAGCGAGACTCTGCTCCCCGGTAAGCACGGTTGAGCGACAGCTGGTCAGGGTGCCTACCGGTCGCTCATTAAGCAATCTGAAGCTGGGACGTGAAAAATAGGTGGTGGATGCCCTGCACGTGCACTGCGCAGCGACATCCACCGCTTTTTTGAGGTCACTCGCTTCACCGCTCAGAACGTCCCACAGGAGTTCCATGACACCGATGATCTACCTCCTGGACAGCCTCAGGGAGAGCGCCGCGCGCCCGCAGACGAGGGCGGCGTCACGCGGCGCGCACCCGGTCCGGCCACTGAAGATTCTGGCGGTGCTGCCGTCGCTGTGGCCGGGCGGCGCTGAGATGCAACTCGCCCATCTGCTGACGACCCTGCCTGCCGATGAGTTTCAATGCGAACTGGTCACCCTGTTCACCGTTTCGGGGCGCAACGCGCTGAGCGACCGGCTGGACCGGGCCGGCTGCCGCTGGACCGATCTGGGCGTGGCGCCGGCGCTCGACCGTCCCATGGGCGCACTTCACGCTGCGCGCAACCTGCTCGAGGCGCGCCGGCGGCTGAGGGCGTCTATTCAGAACTTCCAGCCGGACGTGGTGTACTCCCGCCTGTGGTATGCGGGCCTCGCCGTGGGCAGTCTCAACCGCCGGCGCCTGGACTTCGTGCATATCACCAACGAGGAACTGTCGCTGTTCAGCCACGCCGACAAAGGTGTGGTGAAACGCTGGCTGCGCCGCTGGGTGGTGGCCCAGGCCGACCACTGGGTGGTGCCGACACGCGGCCTGTACGACCAGTTCGTCGAGCGCGGCGCGCCGCGCCGGCGCGGTCACGTTATTCATAACGCCACGCCGCTGCCTGAGAGCGTGACGGCGCGCGTCCCCGCGCCGCCCCTGCGGGTGGCCGCGATGGGACGCCTGGTTGCGGATAAAGGTTTTGAACGGCTGCTTCACGTTGCCCGGCTCCTGCGTGACGCCGGGCACACCCTCGTGTTCGACGTGGCCGGAGAGGGCCCCGAGCGTCCGGCGCTGGAACACGCGGCGCGCGCGCTGGGCGTGGAGGACTGCGTTCATTTCGTCGGGTACGTGCCGGACCCGCTGGCGTTTTTGCAGGCGCACGACGCGTTTGTGCTGACCTCACACGCCGAGGGCTTCGCGAACGTGCTCGTCGAGGCGATGGCCTGCGCTCTGCCCACCGTGGCGTTCGACATCGACCACGGGCCGCGCGAACTGATCGTGCACGGCGAAACCGGCTACCTCGCTGCGGACGGCGACCTCGGGGCGTTCGCCGGGCACCTGCGCGCCCTGGCGCAGGCACCCGACCGCGGCGCGGCGCTCGGGCAGGCCGGCCGGCAGCGGGCCGAGCGGCTGTTCTCCATCCCGCAGATGACCGCGGCCTTCGGGGCGTTGTTCCAGGCAGCGGCGAGGCCGCCGCTGCAGACAGAGGGGGCGTGACATGTGTGGAATTCTCGGCACCATCTACGACCATGAAGTGAGCGCCGGGGCGCTGGACCTGCGGCCGCTGCGCCACCGCGGTCCGGACGCGCAGCGCAGCCAGACGGTCAGCACGGCCGCGCTGGGCCACACGCGCCTGAGCATCATTGACCTGTTCAGCGGCGCGCAGCCCATGAGTGACGTGGCCGGGCACGCGACCATCGTGTTCAACGGGGAAATCTACAACCACCTGACCCTGCGCCGCGAACTCGAGGGGGCCGGACAGCGCTTCGCGACGCACTCGGACACCGAAGTGATTCTCGCGGCGTACCTCGCGTGGGGCGTGCGCGGCTTCGCGCGGCTGCGCGGCATGTACGCCTTCGCGCTGTACGACCACCGCACCCGCGACACCGTGCTGGCCCGCGATCCCTTTGGCATCAAGCCGCTGTTCTGGACGCGCGGCGCGCGTCACCTGCACTTCGCTTCGGAGCTCGGGGCGCTGTTGTCCCTGACGGACCGCGCGCCGGAACTGGACCTGACGTCCGTCCTGGAAACCCTCGCGCACCGGTATGCGTTCGGCGCGCACACCCTGTACCAGGGGGTGCACCGCCTGGAGCCGGGCATGGCCATGATCGCCGGTGACCGGCTGACCACCGTGCGCTCGGTGCAGTTCATTCACCTGAGTGACGAGGTCGAGCGTCACCGGCAGGCCGGCGCGCACGCCACGCCGGACGACGTTGAGCTGCGCGTCGCGGACAGCGTGGCCCACCACACCATCGCGGACGTGCCGGTGGGCTGTTTTCTGAGCGGCGGACTGGATTCCAGCGTCGTGGCCCAGCGGCTCGCCCTGGAGTGCGCCGGGCCGCTGCAGGCCTACTCGGTGGGTTTCCAGGACGCGCAGAGCGAAGTCAGTGAGCTGCCGCACGCCCGCGCGGTCGCGGCGTCGATCGGCGCTGAACTGCACGAGGTGCAGGTCGGCCCGGCGGACTTCGCGGACCTCGCGCCGGTGCTGTCGGGCAGCCGCAACGGCCCGTTCGCGGACCCGGCGGACGTCGCGATGCTGAAACTGTCCCTCGCGGCGGCGGGTGACGTGAAAGTGGTGCTGTCCGGAGAGGGTGGGGACGAGGCGTTTGCCGGGTACCCGAAGTACGCCGCAGACCGCTACGCAGGCCTGCTGGGTCCGGCGATGAAGGTCGCCAGCGCCCGGCTGGGGCGCCGCGGGCGGCTGGGTATCGCGGCCGACGCGCTGTCCGAGCCGCGCCGGGCGGTGCGCTGGATGCGCTGGTTCGAGAACGACGCCGCGCCGCAGGGCCTGGTCTCGGCGCTGCTGGCCGGCGGCGCGCAGCCACGCCGCGCGCTCGGCTGGGTGGAGGACCGCCTCGCGCACTACCCCAGCGGCTGGAGCGACCTGCAGCGCATGCAGGTGCTGGACCTGGAGTCGTGGCTGCCGAACAACCTCCTGCACCGCGGGGACTACACGACCATGCAGGCGTCCATCGAGCAGCGGGTGCCGATGCTGGACCTCGCGCTGACGCCCTGGGCGGTGGCGCTGCCCGACCGGGAGAAGCTCAGCGGCCTGCGCGGCAAGATGCCGGTGCGCCGCGCCTTCGCCCGCCGCCTGCCGCAGCAGGTGCTGGACCGGCCGAAAAGCGGCTTCCGCCTGCCGCTCGGCGAGTGGCTGCGCAGCGATCCGCACCTGCGGGCCATGGCGCACGACCACCTGCTGACGCCCGGCGCGCAGCTGCGCGGCTGGCTGAGCGGCGCGGAACTCGAGCGGCTGCTCTCGCCGCAGGCGCTGGGCACCACTGGCGGGGCCAAGCTGGCCTGGACGGCGCTGTGCCTGGAACTGTGGCTGGGCGCCGCGCGGCCGCAGCCGGTGACCGCATGACCCGCACCCTGTGGACCGCGCGCAGCGGCGCCGGGCGCCGCGCGGCCCGGACCACCGGCGCGCCGCCGGCACTGTGGGTGGCGACCGCGGCGCGCGGCGGAATTCACGGCTACACCCGCGCGCTGGAAGCCACCCCGCTGTTCACCGACTGGCAGGTTGAACGCCTCGTCACGCACGATGACGGTCCGCTTCCGCGGCGCCTGTCCCTGTTCGCCCGCGGCGCCGGCACACTGCTCTGGCGCTGCCTGAGCGCCCGGCCGTCGCTGGTGCACCTGCACTCGGCGGCGTACGGCAGTTTTGCCCGCAAGGCGCTGCTGCTGTGGGCCGCGCGCGGCGTGTTCCGCGTGCCGACGGTCCTGCACCTGCACGCCGGGGAGTTCGAGACCTTCTACGGAGCGTGCCCGCCGCTGGCGCGCGCCCTGGTGCGCGCCACCCTGCGCCGCGCCGACCGGGTCATCACGCTCTCCCCTGCCCTGGCGGCAGCCGTGACCCGCATCGCGCCGGGCGCCCGGGTGACAGTCGCGGCCAACGGGGTCGCCCTGGCGCCCGCCGCGCGCGTCCTGGCGCGCCGCGCCCCGCGGGTGCTGTTCGCAGGCGTCCTGATCGACCGCAAGGACCCGGTGGGGCTGCTGCGGGCCTGGGCGGCCTGCCCGCGCCCGCCCGGCGCGCGGCTGGTGTTCGCCGGCGACGGCCCGCTGCGCGCCGACCTGGAGGCCCTGGCCGCGGAACTCGGGGTCAGCCGCAGCGTGGACTTCCGCGGCTGGCTCGACCCGGCCGGCGTGGCGGCGGAGATGGACCAGGCCGACATCCTGGCCCTGCCGTCGCATTTCGAGGGTCAGCCGCTGTCGCTGCTTGAAGGCATGGCGCGCGGCCTGGCCCTGCTGTCCACCCGGGTGGGCGGCATTCCGGACCTGATCGAAGACGGCGTGAGTGGCCGCCTAGTGCCGCCCGGGGATCCGGGCGCGCTGAGCGCCGCCCTGGCTGAGCTGCTGAGCGACCAGGACGCCCGGGCGCGGTACGGCGCTGCGGCGTACGCGCGCGCCGCGCACGCCTTTGATATCCGGCGCACCTGGCAGAGTCTGGATACTGTGTACCGGACCCTGGCGCAGGGCGCGCCGCGGGGTCCCCATGACTGACGTTTCAACGCTGGGCCCGTCCAGCCGCGCTCCGGCCGCCCCCAGGCGGCGGGTGCTGATCATCGTGGAGAACCTGCCGGTGCCGGTGGACCGCCGGGTGTGGATGGAAGCGACAACCCTGCACGCCGCCGGGTACGAGGTGTCAGTCATCTGCCCCACCGGGCGCGGCCAGGACAAGACCTTCGAGATGCTCGAAGGCATCGCGGTCTACCGCCATCCCCTGCCCCCTGAGGGCGAAGGC
Source organism: Deinococcus taeanensis (assembly GCF_020229735.1). Classification (NCBI taxonomy): domain Bacteria; kingdom Thermotogati; phylum Deinococcota; class Deinococci; order Deinococcales; family Deinococcaceae; genus Deinococcus; species Deinococcus taeanensis. The sequence goes on from NZ_CP083456.1 coordinate 105,161, forward strand.
AGCCTGACCTTCGTGCGCGAGTACCTCGTGGCGCTGTGGCACGAAACCCGCCTGGCGTGGCGCGTCCGGCGCGAGCGGGGCTTTGACGTCATTCACGTGTGCAACCCGCCGGACCTGCTGTTCCTGGTCGCGGCGCCGTTCAAGGCGCTGTTCGGCACGCCGATGATCTTCGACCACCACGACGCGACGCTGGAGATGTACGAAGCGAAGTTCGGCCGGCGTGACCTGCCGTACCACGTGCTGAAACTGGCCGAGCGCCTCACCTACGCGCTGGCGGACGTGGTGGTCGCCACGAACGAATCCCTGCGCGGCTTTGCCCTGGGCCGCGGTCACAAGGCCCCGGAGGACGTGTTCGTGGTGCGCAGCGGCCCGCGCCTGGACCGCTTCGTGCCGCAGCCCGGCGGGGAGCGGTACCGGGCGGGGTTCCGGCACGTGGTCGGGTACGTGGGCGTGCTGGGTTCCCAGGACGGGCTGGACGTGCTGCTGCGCGTGGCGCGGCGCGTGGTGGACGGCGGGCGCACCGACGTGCGGTTCATGATCATCGGAGGCGGACCGTCCCTGGAGCCGCTCAGGGCGCTGTGCAGCGCCATGAAACTCGACCCGTACGTGGAATTCACGGGCATGCTGACCGACCAGGACGAGCTGATCGAGCGCCTCAGCGCCTGCGACGTCTGCGTGGCCCCGGACCCGCAGACGTCGTACAGCGACGTGTGCACCATGAACAAGGTGCTGGAGTACATGGCGCTCGGCAAGGCGACCGTGCAGTTCGACCTGACCGAGGGCCGCCACTCGGCCGGGGACGCGGCCGCGTACGCGCGGCCCAACGACGAGGAGGACTTCGCGCGTCAGCTGCTGGCCCTGCTGGCCGACCCGGAGCGCCAGGCGCAGATGGGCCGCGTGGGCCAGGCGCGCATGCAGCAGGCGCTCGCTTGGGACCACCAGGCGCCGAAACTGCTGGACGCCTACGCCCGTGCGCTGCGCCGGCGGGTGCGCGCCGCGGCGCCGGACCGGGAACGGGAACCCGCGTGATGTCCGCGCCGTGGATGGCGCTGGGCGCGGGCCTGCTGCTCGGCGCGGGGCTGCTGCAGGGCGCGAGCGTGCTCGGGCAGGGTCCCCCGGCGCCGCGGGAGGCGGCCGTGGCCCCCAGCCGGGCGGCGCTCGCGCAGGCCGCGCCGCGGCGGGCCAGCGTGAGCGTCCGGGACTTCGGGGCGCGCGGGGACGGCACCACCGACGACACCGCCGCGCTCAACCGCGCCGCGAGTCAACTCGCCGGGCGGGACCTGGTGTTCCCGGCCGGCACCTACCTGATCCGCGGCCCGGTGGTGTTCACCGGGCTCAAGGACCAGACGGTGTCGGGCGCGGCGGGCGCCACGGTCCGCGCCGCGCCGAACTACGAGCACGGCAGGTTCGACGGCATGCTGCACTTCGACCGGCCCGTGAACGTCACCGTGCGCGGCCTGAGTATCGCCGGGCGCCGCGTGCCGAGCGCCAATCCGTACGCGGTGCTGATCGACGGGGTCCGGGTCAACAAGGGAAAGAACGTCACCCTCAGCGACCTGCACGTCGTGGACGCCCCCACCAACGGGCTGGCGGTCGAGGACACCGACACCGTGACCCTGCGCGACAACCGGATCGAGCGGGCCGGCGGCGCCGGCGGATGGGCGCACCGCACCGTGCACCAGCGCTGGCTGAACAACACGGTGACCGGGCTGGGCGACCCCAACGGCAAACCGTTCGCGGGCCTGGGGCTGTTCGCGACCATCGGGGATGACTTCCTGGCGGAAGGCAACGTCCTGAAGAACCTCTCGAACACCGCCACGAAAACCGAGGGCGTGCACCACGTCGTGTACCGCAACAACACCGTGGACGTGTTCGGCAAGGACGGCATCAAGGTCATGCCGTACGACGGGGCCACGAAGACGGTCGAAGGCGCGGTCATCGAGAACAACACCGTGCGTTCGAGGCGCGCGTGGGCGCCGGACGGCTCGGCGTACATCCTGATGCACTCGGTCAACGGCGGGCAGATCCGCAACAACCGCGTCGAAGGCACCGGCGGTCAGCCGGAGGTGTACGCCGAGGACGCCATCAAGGTGAACACCTGGGGGAGCGGCCCGCCGTCGAAGAACATCCTGATCGAGGGCAACCAGGTGCGCGACACGCGCCGCGGCATCCGCATCGAGGCGGACAACGTGGTGCTGCGCGGCAACACCGTCACGGGGCGCCTGCCCTGGGCGCGCACCGCGGTGGTCGTGGGCAGCAATGGCGTGTCGATCGCGGACAACGTGATTGACGGTCCGTCGGTGGGCGTGCTGATCGACCGGGGGTTCGGACGCACGCGGATCGAGAACAACCGCTTTGACCACGTGGAGACGGCCGTGTACGCCGACAACGGTAACCCGGCCGTGACGGTCAGCCGCAACACTTTCGGTGCGGCGGTGCAGAAGGCCGTGGCGGGCAGCGTGGGGCGCGACTGCAACTTCTACAACAGCGCGGAGTGCCGCGCGCCCTGAGGGCCTGCTGACGCGGCTGCCTAGTCGCGGGTCAGGCCCACGCGCAGCTCGAGGTCCGGCAGGGCCAGGCGGACGTAGCGCAGCAGGGTCGACAGGAACAGGATCACGCCCGCCATCTCCAGGGCTTCCTCGGCGGTGATCAGGATCTCCATCAGGAAGGTGTCGCGGCCCATCAGGGTGCGCACGTAGCCTTCGGCGAGTTCCAGGCCGAAGGCGCCGCTGATGTACACCGCGCCGGCGAGCAGCATGCCGTTGCGGGTCCCGCGCGGCAGGTGGCGCAGGAAGCGCAGGCACACGACGAACACGGTCAGGGCCAGCAGGCCGTACGGCACCACCCAGGCGTAGTGCAGCGCGCCCTCAACCTTGACCAGGTCGTGCACCGGCTCGATCAGCAGTTCGTGCAGGCTGGCGCCCTCGTCGAGGCCGAGGTACACGAACAGCAGGGTCAGGCCGGTCCAGACCCGGCGGAACGGGTCCAGCGCGGCCCTGCGGGCCAGGGCGATCACGCCGAGCGCGGCGGCGGCCGACAGCAGCAGCAGCGTGGAGAACAGCGACGGGAGGTTCGTCTCGCCGTTGAGGTACGTCAGGGACCACACCAGGTCCCGCGCGAAGAAGTCCGGCAGGAAGGTCTTGCTGTAGATGCCCCAGAAGCCCACCGCGATCAGGACCGCCGCCGTGACCGACAGGAACCGGATGATCCGGCGGTCGTTGAGGCGCAGCGGCACGCGCTGGCCGGCCAGCGGGGCGGCCGGGGCGGGCGCAGCGCGGCTGAAACCGGGGGTCACTGTCATGTCTTTCATGGCGCTCCTCCAGAGCCGGACAGATCCGCCGGCACGCGGTGGGTCTCGGGGCTCAGGTGGGGCGCAGCTCGGCGGCCGGGGCGAACAGGCGGTCCTGCTCGGCGCGCAGCTGTACCGACAGGCGCCCTTCAGGCAGCGTCACGTCGTCGTAGGTCAGCACGTGGTCGCGCGGCAGGTCCCGCCGCAGCTGCGCGCCTTCGGCCAGGCCCATCGGCAGCAGCCGCTGCGCGGCCGTCACGTCGGCGTTCTCGCACTGGCCGTAGGTCATGTAGCCGCCCAGGCCGTCGATGGTCTCCCCGGCTTTCAGGTCGCGCTTGGCGGTGGTGACGACCTCCACCATCGGCGCGCCGCGCGCCTGCAGCACGGCGTCCCCGAACAGCACGACGCGCGCGGCGGAGAGCGGCACCTCGAAGTGGCACAGATGGTACGGCGTGTAGAAGCTGTACAGCGGCCCCTCGCCAAGTTTGTACAGGTTGAGGTAGTGGCGCTGCCTGGGGTCGTCGTGCGTGGCGTACACGAAGACGCCCGGGCCGGGCCGCGCGCCCACCACGTAGTCCACGGCGCCGCCGAGGGCGCGCAGTTCATCGACGTCGTACATCGCCCGCAGGTCGTCAACGTGCCCGGGGAAGTCCAGGCCGCGCATGCCGCGCTGCGCGACGCGCATGCCGGTGCCGTTGGCGACGATGGCCTGCTCGAAGGAGATTTTCGTGCCGTCGGCGAAACTCGTGACCATGTACGGGTTCTGCCCCCAGCGTTCCGCGAAGGCCTTCTGGGTGGTGGGCGTGCGGTACGGGTCCTGCAGGCCCTTGATGTTCCCGCACAGCAGCGGCGTCAGCCCGATGCTGCGCACGAAGCGGTACAGGTTCATCTGCACGCCGGGCTGGTCCCCGTCGGCAGCCGTGAAGATCACGCCGGCGCGGTCGGCCATCACCTTGAGCAGCGGCCCGACGGTCGCGTCGAGCTCGGCGTTCATGGTGACCATGTGTTTGCCGTTGGCGATGGCTTCCACGGTGACCTGCGCGCCGAACTCCACGTCGCCGGTCACGTCGATCAGGCAGTCGATGCCCTCGGCGCGGCACAGCAGCAGGGCGTCTTCGGTCACGGCCGGTTGCCCGGCGCGGATGGCGTCCTCCACGGCCGCCTGGCTGCGGACCTCCAGGACGCTTTCCACGCCCGCTTCGAGGTACGCGCGGCGGGCGGTGGTGAGCGTGCGGTTGGCGACGGCCACGAGCCGCATGCCCGGTACGGAATTGATGATCTGGTTCGCGACGCCGCGGCCCATGAAGCCCGCGCCGATCATGCCCACGCGCACGGGCTGCCCGGCGTCCTCGCGGGCCTGGAGTGCCCGGTCCACCAGAATCATCCGAGCACCGCCTCGGCGCTCAGCAGCGGCCACGCGGCGTCCTTGTCGGAGATCACGGTCACGGGCAGCGGCCACGTGATGCCCAGGCGGGGGTCGTCGAAGCGCAGGCCGCGTTCGTACCCGGGCGTGTAGAACTCCCCGACCTGGTACGTGACCTCGGCGCCGTCGGTCAGCGCCTGGTACCCGTGCGCGAACAGCTCGGGCACGTACAGGGCGCGGCGGTTGTGCTCGGTGAGTTCCACCGCGACGTGCTCCAGGTAGGTGGGGGAGTCCGGACGCAGGTCCACGATCACGTCCAGGATGGAGCCGCGGGTGCAGCGCACGAGTTTGGTTTCCGCGGCCGGGGCGAGCTGGTAGTGCATGCCGCGCAGGGTGCCGGCGACGTGGTTGACGCTGAGGTTGCACTGCGCCACGTCGACCTTCAGGCCGTGCTCGGCGAACTCGCGCTGGCAGAAGGTCCGGGCGAACAGCCCGCGGTGGTCCTCGCGCGCCTGCACGTCCACGGTGAACGCGCCGCGCAGCCGGGTCTCGGTGAAGATCACGGAACACGCTCCATCAGGACCGGCTCGGGCAGCGCGGCGCTGAACGGATCGGTCCAGAAGAAGTCCTGGTCGATCTGCCCGGTGGACAGCAGGTACTCGAGCTGCTTGAGGCGGGTGTAGCCGCGGGATTCGAATTCCTCTTTCGTCAGCCCGATGCGGGCGAACAGCGCGGCCAGCTGCGCCGCGCCGCGTTCGGCGTTCCATTCGCAGGCGAAGCCGGGCAGTTGCGTGTTGATCTTCTCGAACGACACGCGGTAGCTGCGGTTGTCGCTGCCGTTCGCCCCGAAGCTCAGCGCGCAGCCGGGGAAGGTCGCGGCGATGATCTCAGCGATGTCGCGCACGCGGTAGTTCTGCGCGGTGTCACCCACGTTGAACACCTGGTTGTGCACCGCTTCGAGCGGCGCCTCAAGCGCGCAGAGGATGGCGCGCGCAATGTCGTTGGCGTGCACGAGCGGCCGCCACGGCGTGCCGTCGGAGGTCATGCGGATTTCCCCGGACGTCCAGGCCAGACCGGCGAGATTGTTCAGCACGATGTCAAAGCGCATGCGGGGCGAGGCGCCGAAGGCCGTGGCGTTGCGCAGGAAGGTCGGGGAGAAGCGCCCGTCGGCCAGCTCGCGCAGGTCCCGTTCCACGAGGACCTTGCACTCGGCGTAGGCGGTCTGCGGATTGACGGACGACGCCTCGGTGACGTCCCCTTCGGTTGCCACGCCGTACACGCTGCATGACGACATGTACACGAAGCGCCCCACGCCGGCGGCCTTGGCGAGGCGCGCGAGTCTCAGGGAGCCCAGGTGGTTGATGTCGTACGTAATGTTCGGCAGCAGCTGCCCGAGCGGGTCGTTGGAGAGTTCGGCCATGTGCACGACCGCGTCGACGCCCTCGAAGTCCGCGGCGGTGACGTGCCGGATGTCCTTGAACTGCGTCTTCGCCGTGCGGTCCACGCCGTGGTACAGCCAGCCGCTGCGGTAGTAGCCGGTGTCGACGGCGGTGACGCTGTGGCCGGCGCGCATGACGGCGGGCGCGACGATGGCGCCCAGGTAACCTTCTGTGCCGGTGATCAGGACCTTCATGCGGGCACTCCTTGGGGGGTCAGCGAGAGGGTATGGCGCCTGGGCGCCGCCGGAACGCGCGCGGCGATGGCGCGGCCGATCTCCAGGCTGGAGGTGGCGGCCGGTGACGGGGCGTTGCACACGTGCAGCGCGTTGGGACCGTCGATCAGCAGGAAGTCGTCCACGAGTTTGCCTTCGGGCGTGAGGGCCTGCGCGCGGACCCCCGCGGCGCACGGCACGATGTCGTCGGCCGTGACTTCCGGAATGAGCCGCTGGAGGCTGCGCACGAAGGTGGCTTTCGACCAGGAGCGCATCATTTCCATGGCGCCTTCACGCAGGTGCCGGCGCGCCAGGGCGCGGAAGCCGGGATTGGTGAGCACCTCGCGCAGGTCCCGGACGTTCAGATCGGTCTTGCGGTAGCCTTCGCGGGCAAAGGCCAGCACGGCGTTCGGGCCGGCATGCACGGACCCGTCGATCATGCGCGTGAAGTGCACGCCCAGGAACGGGAAGTCCGGGTTGGGAACCGGGTAGATCAGCCCGCGCACGAGCGCGCGGCGTTCGGGGCGCAGTTCGTAGTACTCGCCGCGGAACGGCACGATGCTGCTGCGCGGGTCGGTGCCGGCGAGGCGGGCCACGCGGTCACTGTGCAGCCCGGCGCAGTTGACGAGCACCAGCGCGGCGACGTCGCCGGCGCTGGTGCTGATCTCGTAGCCGTCCGCGCTGGGGGTCAGGCGCTCGACGGTGACGCCGAAGCGCACGTCGGCGCCCCGCGCCCGGATAAGGTCGACGAGCGCCGCGCTCACCTGCCGGTAGGAGACGATGCCGGTACTCGGGACGCGGATGCCGGCCAGGGCCCGGACGTGCGGCTCGTACTCGGTGACCTGCGCGGCGCTGAGCTTCTGCACGTTCAGGCCGTTGTCCAGACCGCGCTGGTAGAGGCGCTCGAGCCCGGGCAGCTCCTCCGGCGCGGTGGCGACGATGACCTTGCCGCACTGGTCGTACGGAATGCCGTGCTCATCGCAGAACGCCATCATGGACTGCACGCCCGCGGCGCACATCTTCGCTTTCAGGCTGCCGGGCGCGTAGTAGATCCCGGAGTGGATCACCCCGGAGTTCCGGCCCGTCTGGTGCCGGGCCGGCCCGTCCTCTTTTTCCAGCAGGACGATGCTGGCACCCGGGTGGCGCGCGGCGAGCGCGTGGGCGGTGGCCAGGCCGACAATGCCCCCGCCGACAACCGCGTAGTCGAACCGCACGGGCCTACCAGACCTTCCAGGGCGCCTGATGCTCGCGCCACATCTCTTCAAGGACGTGCTTGTCGCGCAGGGTATCCATCGGCTGCCAGAACCCTCCATGCCGGTACGCGCCAAGCTGCCCGTCACGCGCGAGGTGCCGCAGCGGCTCGGCTTCCCAGGTGGTCGTGTCCCCGTCGATGTAGTCCAGCACCTCGGGTTCCAGGACGAAGAACCCGCCGTTGATCCACGCGCCGTCGCCGGTGGGTTTCTCCTGGAAGCTGCGCACCGAGTAGCCTTCTTCCAGGGCCACCGCACCGAAGCGCCCCGGGGGCTGCACCACCGTCATGGTCGCGAGGCGCTGGTGGCGGCGGTGGAAGTCGATGGTGGCGCCGATGTCGATGTTGCCGACGCCGTCGCCGTAGGTGAGGCAGAAGGTTTCGCCTTCGAGGTACTGCCGGGCGCGTTTGAGCCGCCCGCCGGTCATGGTTTCCTCGCCGGTGTCAACCAGGGTCACGCACCACGGCTCGGCGTGCGCGTGGTGGATGCGCGGCGTGTTCGTGCGCATGTCGAAGGTCACGTCGGACATGTGCAGGAAGTAGTTCGCGAAGTACTCCTTGATCATGTACTGCTTGTAGCCGCACAGCACGACGAAATCCGTGATGCCGTGCGAGGCGTAGATCTTCATGATGTGCCACAGGATCGGCCGGCCCCCGACCTCGATCATGGGTTTGGGCCGGACGGTGCTCTCTTCACTGATGCGCGTTCCTAAACCGCCAGCAAAAATGACTGCCTTCATGTGAGCACCTCGGGTGGAACGTGGAGACGGTACGGGGGCGTACGCGCGCCGGGCATGACCTCTCGCAGACTGGGCGCCCTGCGCTGCGGGCCGGCCTGAAGATGTGGGCCGCATTTGAAAACAGCAGGGTTGAGGACAATGTACGGGTCCGGCTCAGGCTCGCAAAGTCGGCTGGGACGAAAAACGACTGATCAACGGTCATTCAGCGCGGTCCAGGCGGTGAGCATCTGTTGCGCCAACCGCCGCCTCAGGCGGTCCCCATCCGGCGCGGCTCCAGCGGCAAAAATGCAGGGTTGCGCCCGGGGGGCGCCAGAAAGGCCGGAAAACACGAGGTCCGCTCCTGAGCGCCAAGCGAATCTTCAGCGCCGGATGTGAAAGTTGTGAAACCGTTCCCGAAAACTTGAGTGGTTTGGCCGGCCAAGCGGCCCTCCAGCCCATTTTTTTCTCATGCAGCGCCGCCGCGCAGCAGGCATAACGCGGTATGGACCACACCAGCCCTGAACGTGAGCTGAGGCGCCTGGAGGCGCTGCGCCGCTACCAGGTGCTGGACACGCTGCCGGAAGTCGCGTTCGACCGCCTGACCCGCTTCGCCGGCCAGTTCCTTCAGGTGCCGGTGGTCATGATCAACCTCGTGGACGGCCAGCGCACCTGGATAAAGTCCGCGCAGGGCACCCAGGTGCGAGAACTCGACCGCGCCACCGCCTGCTGCGCGCGCACCATCACCAGCGACCAGGTGCACACCATCGCGGACCTCCAGGCCCACCCGGAGTACCGCCGCGACGGCCTGACCCCGCAGGGCGACGTGCGGGCCTACGCGGGCGCGCCGCTGGTCACCCCCGACGGCGAACGGATCGGTGCGCTGGCCGTGTTCGACACCCGCGTGCGCGACTTCACGCCGCTCGAACAGCGGTTCCTGCAGGACCTCGCGGCCATTGTGGTCGACTCGCTCGAATTGCGCCTCACCGTGCGGCTGTGGCAGGAAGCGCAGCGTCACAGCGCCACGCTCGCGCACCACGATCCGCTCACCGGTCTGCCCAACCGCCTGCTGCTGCTCGACCGCGCCGGGCTGGCCTTCCACCAGGCGCAGCGGTCCGGACACGCAGTCGGCGTCGTCGTCCTGGACCTGGACGGCTTCAAAAGCGTGAACGACTCCCTGGGCCACAGCGTGGGAGACGCGCTGCTCAAGGAGGTGGGCCGGCGCCTGAGCGCCAGCGTCCGCCACCACGACACCGTCGCGCGCCTCGGCGGGGACGAGTTCGTGATTCTCCTGCCGGAACTCACCCACCCTGCCGACGCCGCGCAGGTCGCGCAGAAACTCCTGGACTGCCTGCACGAACCCGTGGCGCTGGGCGAACGTCACATCGAACTCACGGCCAGCCTGGGCATCGCCATCTACCCCATGAACGGCGCGGGCCCCGACGAGCACAGCCCCGAGGCGCACGCCACCGCCCTGCTGCAGGCGGCCGACACCGCCATGTACGAGGCCAAGGCCGCCGGCAAAGCCCACTACCGCTTCTTCAGCCACGACATGACCCTCACCGCGCAGCGCAAGGTGATCCTGCGCACCCAGCTGGCGCAGGCCATTCACGACGGCCGCATGGCCCTGCACTACCAGCCGCAGGTGGACCTGCACAGCGGTGAGGTCGTCGGCGTCGAAGTGCTGGCCCGCTGGCCCCAGCCGGACGGCAGCTGGGTGCCGCCCCTGGAGTTCATTCCGCTGGCCGAGGAGAACCACCTCATCCACGACCTCGGCGCGTGGGTGCTGCGCACCGCCTGCAGGCAACTCGCGCAGTGGCACGCGCTGGGCGCGGTCGACTGGACCCTCTCGGTCAACGTCTCCGCACGGCAGTGGAAGGACCCGGCCTTCTTCGCCCTGGTGCAGCGCACCCTGAAAGACACCGGCCTGCGGCCCGGCCGCCTGGTGCTGGAGGTCACCGAGGCCGTCACGGTGGCGGCCCCCCACGAAGCGGCCGTGCTCACCCAGGCGTTCGCCGCGCTGGGCGTGCGGGTGGCGCTGGATGATTTCGGCAGCGGGTACACCAGCCTCAGCCAGATGCAGGAACTGAGCGTGCAGCAGCTGAAGGTGGACCGCTCGTTCGTGGCCCGGCTCGCCGGAACGCCCAAGGCGAGGGCCGTGGCGGAAACCATCATCATGCTCGGCCGGCAGCTTGGCATCACCATGATCGCCGAAGGCATTGAAACGGCCGAGCAGCGCGACCAGCTTCAGCACCTCGCCTGCCAGCTCGGCCAGGGGTACCTGCTGGGGCCCCCCGTCCCCGCGGACGCGTTCTACGAGCAGTACGCCCGCAAAAGCAGCGCGCGCTGAGCAGCGCCGGGCGTGAAGCGGCACCTCCGCGCGCTCAACGGCCGCTCCAGGTGCTCAACTGCTCCGGGACGCCACACGGCCCCGCCGCACGAACCCCAGGGCACACACCGGCCGGACGCGGGAGAGCATGCCGGCTGACCACCCGGACAGCCGGCGTGCCCGCTCAGGACCGCGGTGGGCCGGGCGTGCCCGGCCCACCGGTCCGGCCCCGTGGCCCTGGACCTCACGGGCGGCGGTGGACGAACGCGGCGCCCCGGGCCTGACGCCCGGCCCTCTCCGCGATCGGCGCCGGCCGCCTTCCCGATGACGTCGTCCGGTCCAGTCTCGCCGGAGCGGCCCACACCGGGCGCCCGGCACCCAGGCCGGCGCCCCGGACTGGCCGGCCGACCTCGGGCGCGCTGTCAGGGGAGGCGCCGGTAGTCGCGGGTCAGCTGAAACGCGAACATGTGCTCTCCGGTGTCCCCGGCCACGCGGGCGCCCGTCACCTTCACGATGGTCAGCACCCGGTCCGCCCGGCGCTTGTGGGCCCAGCGGGTGCCCGGCTCGATGGTCTCCAGCGGACGGTCCGGTTCGGGTTCCGGCCGCGTGACCTGGGGGGCGTTCACGACCTGCGCTCCGGCGGCGCGCTCCGGCGGCGGCTCGCCGATCAGGCGTTCCACGGCGCGCCGCCAGGCGACCGTGAAGGACAGGTCCGGACCGGTGTCGGCCCGCGCGGCTTCCCGGGCCCGCTCGAATTCCGCGTCCGTCAGGCGGGTCAGGAGGGCCAGCGGCAGGCCGCTGCGGGTGGCGCCCTGCAGCTGCGCGCGCAGGTGCGGCAGACGTGTCGGGTGGCTGGCGCTCAGCACGGCGCGCAGCAGACGCATCTGCTCCGGGTCACCGGCTGGACGGGCGTTGAGCACGTCCCGCCCCACAGGCGTCAGCGCCGCGATGCCGGCCAGGGCCCGAGGACGGTCCGGGGCAGCCGCGGCCAGGGGCAGGCCCCGGTCGGCCCCGGCGCGGACCGGCGTCTCCCTGGCGGCGCGCCGCCCCTCAGCCTGAACCGGAGTGGCGGGCGGCGGAGTGTCTGTGAGCGGGTCTCTGTCAGGCCGCCCCTGCGCGTCCGGCAGAAGTTCAGGGCGACCCCCGCGCGCGGCGCCCCAGGCACTGACAGCGTCCTGCACGGCCTCGCGGTGAAACAGCCACTGCGGCGCCTGGTCCGCGCGCCCGGCCGGGTCGCCGCGCGTGCCGATCAGGCCCCACGCCACCAGCCGGGCCAGCGCCGCGCGCACGGTGGCTTCGGCGTACATGCCCAGCAGGTCCTCGGCGCACTGCGCGGCGCTCAGCGTCACCCACGGCGCCCCGCGCGGTCCGGCACCCTCGTCCCGGCCGCATTCCTGCGCGGCGCTGAGGGCAAACCGGCGTTCAAACACGCCCAACAGGTGCGCGGCGCAGGCGTCGTGCCTGCAGACCGCGAGGTAGGACGCCTGCAGCGTCACGGTGCGCTGTCCGGCCGGCTGGCTGATCATGAAACCTTCGGTCCTCACGCTGGCAACTCCACGCGCGTCTCGGAGGCCAGGGGCCCGCCCGGCCAACCGGCCGGGCCGCACAGGGCGCGGGGCCTGTACGCACACAAGAATCACCGTGAACACGCTGCTGTGCGGGTCCGGACGGCGTTGGGGTCAGCTCACGGGTGGGCACCGCGCTGACCAGCGGGCCCCCTGCGGCCCGGGTGCCGGGAAGCCACAGGGCAGGCGGCCAGCATACCGTGAGCGCCGCCGGGCGACGAGCAGGCCAGGACGCGGCCCTGGCGCCGGGCGCCCGGACGTCAGTGACCGCGCCCGTCCAGGCGGGCGGCGGCCAGAGCGCTGAGCAGCGCGCCGCCGCCCGTGAGCAGGAACGCCAGCGTGAACGCCTGCTCCATCGGCTGCACGCGCGCGATCAGGGCGCCGCCGGCGCCCGCGGCCACGGCCACCATCAGCACCTCGATGTTGGCCAGCTGGCCGGACAACCGCCCGGCGCCGGCCGGCGCGACGCTGGCCAGGGCGAACAGGCTGTTGCTGTTGTACCCGACGCCCATCGCCAGACCGGCCAGGCACCACCCGGCGTACGCGGCCCACAGCGGCAGCGCGCCCAGCACCCCGGCCGCGGTGGTGGCGGCGGCCACCACCAGCAGCGCCATGCTCATCCGCACCCGGTGGGCTCGCCGGTGCGCGCCGCCACGCTGCTCCAGCCGGGCCTGGATCCAGGAGCCCAGCGTCCAGGTCGCGCCGCCCACGCTGAGCAGCCAGCCCGCCTGGGTCAGGTTCAGGCCGCGCAGGGTGTGCAGGGCCAGCGGCAGGAACGAGCTTGAGCCCATCACTGCGAACGCGGCGCCGCCACGGACGACCAGCGCGGCCGGGAGGCCCGGCTGCAGGCGCCACATGCCGCGGGGAAACAGCGTCCGGGCGGACCACACGGCGCCGCCCAGCCCCAGGGCCGCCAGCGGCAGGGCCCACAGGTCCGGGCGGCGCAGGCCCTCGATCAGGGCGCCGGCCGCCAGTGAGAGCGCCAGGGCCGGCCGGAGGACAGCGTGGTCGGCGGTGGGCTGCGGGGCGCGGGCCACGCCGCGCAGCGGCAGCACGCACAGCGGCGCGCTCAGGGCCAGCAGGGGCAGCAGGCCCCAGAAGACGGCCCGCCAGGACCAGGTGTCCGCCACCACGCTCGCCACCAGCGGGCCCACCAGCGCGGGCAGCAGCCACGCGCTCGATACGGCCGCGAGCATGCGGGCCCGGGCGCCTTCGGGGTAGCCCACGCTGATCACGGCAAAGGGCAGGGCGCCCAGCCCCCCGGCCCCGAGCCCCTGAACGAGGCGCCCAAGCACGAACGCCGGCATGGACGGCGCCAGCGCGGCGATCAGCAGGCCCACGGCGAACACCCCCAGGGCCAGGGCCGCGCTGGCGGCCAGTCCCCGCCGGTCGGCAAGAACGCCGCTGAGCACCGCGCCGAACAGGCTGGAGAGCAGAAACGCGCTGGACGCCCAGCCGTACAGCGCCAGGCCGCGCAGGTCCTCAGAGACGCGCGGGAGGACGGTGCTGACCGCCATGGATTCGAAGGCGACCATCACCACGACCAGGATGAGGCCGGCGCTGAGCAGTGGAGGCGCTGCCGGCGGAGCGTGGGCGGGAGACAGGCGGGAGTGCACGGCGCCCATCCTCGCACAGGCCCCTGCCCGGACATCATGATGCGGCGCGGCGGTTCCGCCCGGCCTCTCCCACCCACCGGGCCGCTGGTGCTAGGGGGCCACCCGGAGGGCGCCGCCCGCGCCCCGCCCTCCGGGTGGCCCTGCGCAGACCCCCTCAACCCGCCGGAACGTCAAAGGGCCGGTCTGTCTTTCGGCAGGACGAACCCGAAGGCTGCGCCGGCCCCCGGGTCGCTGCGGGCGAACACCTGACCGCCGTGCCGCTGGATGATCCGCCGGACGTTCGCCAGTCCCACTCCGGTGCCTTCGAACTCGTCGGCGCGGTGCAGGCGCTGGAACACGCCGAACAGTTTGCCCGCGTGGCGCGGATCGAACCCCACGCCGTTGTCAGCCACGAACACGGCGGTCTCCGCGGGCCGGTCTTCGGCCCAGACCCGGATCACTGCGACTTCCCGGCCGCGCGTGTACTTGAGGGCGTTGGCCAGAAGGTTGTCCATCACCTGCCGCAGCAGGTTGGGGTCGCCGGGCACCACGGGCAGAGCCCCGACCTCCCAGCGCACCGTCCGGCCGAGCAGGTCCGGCTCGCTGTCCCGCTGCGCCTGCTGAACCAGCGCGTTCAGGTTGACCGGTTCGGGCTTCAGCGGCTGGCGGGTGGTGCGTGACAGTTCGAGCATCGCGTCGATCAGGGTGTTCATGCGCTGAGCGGCGTCGTCCACGACCTGGAGGTACCGGGCCGGCCGGGCGTCCAGGGTCGGCCCGAGTGCCGTGCGCAGCAGGGCGTTGAATCCGGCGATGTGCCGCACCGGCGCGCGCAGGTCGTGCGACACCGAGTACGCGAACGCTTCGAGTTCCTCGTTCGCGGCGGCCAGCTCAGCGGTCCTCGCGGCCAGCGCCGCCCGCTCACGTTCCAGCGCCGTGGCCTTGTCGGCCCGGTCGATGGCGAGTTCCAGGCTGCGCCCGACGGTTTCGATCACGGTGCGTTCCGTCGCGGACCAGCGGGCCTGATCGAAGCGGGCGAGGCCGAAGACGCCCCGGACCACGCCGGCCGCCATGAGCGGCAGCATCGCGGTGGTCTTCACGTGCGTCATGTGCTCCCCCAGGCCGTCGAGCGCCGGGTCGAACGGTTCGACGTACAGCACCTGACCGGTCTGGGCGGGCGTCCGCAGGGTTCCGGTGAGCTCGTCCGGCAGGCCGGCCTCATGCGCGAGGCGCAGTCCGTCGCTGCCGTAGTGACCGAGCATGCTGCGTACCCACCAGCGGTCGCCATCCCGCTCGTAGTACACCGCGGCCTGCACCGGCAGCAGGTCGTACAGCAGCGCCTGCGCCCGGCGGATCAGGGTCAGCGGCTCAATGCCCGCGCTCAGGTCACGGGTCCAGTCCTCAAACGCGGACAGCACCTGGTTGCGCGCTTCGAGCTCGGCGCGCTGCGCTTCGAGCTGCCGGGCCTGACCGGCGCGTTCCAGCGCGAGGCCGAGGCTGCCGACCACCGTTTCGAGCACCACGCGGTCGGCGGGCGACCAGGTCCGCTGCTCGAACAGCACCGCGATGAACACGCCGGTGGGCTCACCGTTCCGGAAGACCGGCAGGGACGCCGCGGCATTGACGTGCCCCACCATGGTGAGCGGGGTATCGCTGCCCCGGGCGTACTCGTCCTGGTACAGCGCGCGCCGGGTGGTCCACGGAACGTCGACGCTGGGGGTCTCCCCCACCCGGGGGCCGGCGTCGATGAACGCCTGCAGGTCCGGGTTGCGGACTTCGCCCACCTGCACCCGGTTGCGCCAGTGCGCGCCGTCCCGCTCGTAGTACAGCGCGTACCCGGCCGGCAGCAGCGACAGGACCACCTCCTGCGCCCGGCGGACCAGGTCCTGTTCGCTGGCCCGCACGCCCAGCTCCCGCGTGAGCGCCGCGAAGCCTTCCAGGGCGCGGGTCCGGGCCCCGAGCTCGGCGTTCTGCGCCCGCAGCTGCCGCGCGGTCTGGGCCCGGTCGATGGCGAGGCCAAGGCCCCGGCCGATAGCGCGGATGATGGCTTTCTCGCGCGGCAGCCACACGCGGGCGTCCGGCACCCTCACTGCAAACATGCCGCGGGTTTCGCCGCCGGCTGTCAGCGGCACGAACGCCGCTGCGCCGGACGTCGCTGCGGCGGGCGCGGCGTGGGCCGACGCGTCCCAGCGGTCGACGAACACCGCCTCGCCGCGGGTGAGGGCCCCCGCGAAGCCCGGCGCGTCTTCCGGCACGTCCCGGCCGAGCTGCCCGGCCACTTCTGGGGCCACGTTGTCCGACCAGACCCGCGCCCTCCACCCGTGGTCGTCCAGTTCGTAGTACGCCGCGCTGACCTGCGCGAGGTTGCTGCGCACCACGCGGATGGCTTCGCGGGCGAGACTCAGGCGGTCCGTTTCACTGCCCGCGTGCTCGGTGAATGCCGCGAATGCCTCCAGCGCGGCGCGGTCCTCCTGCAGCTGCCGGGCCTGCTCACTGCGTTCCAGCGAGAGATTCAGCCCCCGCGCCACGGCCCGCACCAGTGTCTTGTCCGGCTCGGTCCAGGGCCGCGCCCGGCGCAGCGCCAGCGCCAGGATGCCGTGCACCCGCCCGCCGATGATCAGCGGAACGTTGGTGACAGTCGCGTACTCCGAGGAGTGCTGCACCTCCTGCGTGCCTTCGTCCCAGGCGTCCACGAAGACCGCGGCGCGGGTGCGGCTCACTTCACGGGTCAGTGGTGTGTCGGGCAGCCCGGCAGAGATCAGCGCGGCGAGCTGCTCGTTGATGTCCGGCGTCCACACGCGCGCTTTCCAGAGGTGCGCTTCACGCTCGTAGTACGCGGCACTTGCGTCTGGAAAGCGGGCGTGCAGCACCGCGACGGCCTGCCGGCCGAGTTCGAGCACGTTCGTTTCGGTGCCGGCCGCCTCGGTGAACGCGACAAACGCCTCGTGGGCGTACGCGTTGAGCTGCGCGATCCGGTCGGCACGCTCCAGCGCGAGGCTCAGGTGCCGCATGGTGGTTTCGAGCATGGCCCGCTCCTGGGCGGTCCAGAGGTGCGGGCCGGACAGCGCGACCGTCAGCACACCGACCGGCTCGCCATTCAGCAGCAGCGGGAGGGCCGCCAGGGGCTCCACCGGCCGGAGCGGAACCTGAGGCGCCTGGGGCCCGCGGCCCGGGCGGTCAAGGTAAAGAGGCTGCCGGCTCGTCCACGGCTGAGCCAGGACGAGCGGATCGAACGGCAGGCCGTCCGCCGTGACCGGCGCCTCGGGACCGACGGCGCTTCTCACGGTCCAGCCGCCGCCTTCGGGTTCACAGTACAGAATCTGCCCGGCCGGCAGCGCGCCCTGCATGATCCGCTGGGCGCGGCGCACGAGCAGCAGGCGGTCCGTTTCCGTTGCCAGGTCCCGCGACAGCTGCGCGAACGCCTCCAGTGCCCGGCTGCTGTGCGCCGCGGCGGCCCGCTCGAGAACGACGGTCAGGCTCCGGCCCAGAGCGTGCATCAGGAGGCGGTCCGGCCCACGCCAGCGCTGCCCGGCCGGCCGGCGGACCGTCAGGACGCCCAGCACAGCGCCCCCAACACACAGCGGGTAGGCGCACACCGGGCCGCCTTCACCGAGGTCAGGCGTGAGCCGGGCGTGGTAGGCGGGCTGACGGGTGGCCACGGCTTCGGCGAACACCGGCTGCGCCTCCGGCCGGCCGGCGTCCACAGGGCCGGCCGGCGCCGCCCAGGTCAGCGTGCGCCAGGCGCCGCCCCTCCACTCGTGATAGGTCGCGTTCTGGCCCGGGAACTGCTCGTCCAGCACCCTCGAGGCAGCGCGCAGCAGCGAAGGCAGATCCGGGTCCATTCCGGCCAGTGCGGTGAAGGCCGTGAAGACGTCCTCCCCGGCTGCCGGGGAGGAGGCGCCCGGTGCATCCGGATGGTCTTCGCGCAGTACGTGGTCGCGCACGGTCGGCACGATATCGCGGCGGCGCGCGGCCAGAAGGTGTGCCACCTCAACCTGACCGTCTACACTTTTTCTTCATCTCGGCGGGCGGCCTTCCCGGCTGGCCGCTGACCTGCCTGACCCCGGCGCGGCTCTCCTGCAGCGGCGTGGGCCAGGCCAGACGCGTGAGCGGTTTTCGTACCGGGTACGCCACCACCGGGCGGCGCCTGCACCCACACCTCCTGTCCCGAGAGGCGTGACGGTCCTCTGGCCCCAGCCCCGAAGCCTTCTGATGCTTCCCGACACGGGGGTCCGCGGCAGCGGCCCGCCTGGACCTGATGCGTGGGCCTTGGGAACTTGTCCGCCGGGCACGCCGCAGCCCAGTGCCCGCTGGTCAGGGGACGTTCAGCTGTGCCCGGCAGGACCGGGCGGCCCTGGTCACATGAGCACACGCGCTCCGGACGGCCCGTGTAAGTTGAGACCTGCCTTTGAAATGGCATCCCGGTCACGTTGCTCGTGACCGCACAGCAGGCGAGGACAAGCTGAATCCGGACTGCCCAGCGCAGACCCGCTCGGCCCCCTTCACCCTGCCGACTTCTCACCTGGAGGATCCCATGAACAAACTGCCCCTTGTCCTGAGCACCCTCGCCCTCACGCTCGCCGCCTGCACCGGACGCTCCACCCCGGCCCCCACCGCGCCCGCCGCCACCACCGGCACCATCAACGGGGTGCGCGTCCAGAGCGCCACCTCCTACCAGTTCGGCTTTACGCCCCTGAGCGGCACCGAACTCGTCACCACCGCCACCCTCAAGGACGTCACCGTCAAGCAGCTCAGCGCCGGCCAGGCCACCGCCCGCGTGTGCGGCAACGTGCAGGCGCAGGACGTCATCACCGCCGCCATCAGCCTCGACAGCACCGGCAGCATGGCCGACAACGACCCCGGCCGCCTGCGCAACACTGCCGCCAAAGCGTTCGTGGACCGCATGACCGCAGCCGACCAGGCCGCCGTCCTGTCGTTTGACGCGGGCACCGCACCCACCACCGGCATGCTGGCCGCCCGCCTCTGGCAGACCTTCACCAGCGACAAGACGAAACTGGCCGCCGCCGTCAACCAGGCGACCTTTGAGAGGGGCGGCACGCCCCTGTACGACGCGATGATCGACACCAGCCGCCTCCTGAAAGCCACCGGGAAGACGAACGTCCGCGCCCTCATCCTCACCGACGGGGAAAACAACTCGGGCACCAACAATGGGGCCGCGGTCGTCACGGCCGCGAACACCAACGGGACCCCGATGTACATCATCGGCCTGGACGCGCAGAACAACCTGGACTTCACCGCGGCCGAGGACATCGCCGCGCGCACCGGCGGCCTGTTCCAGCGCGCGACGACCGCCGATCAGCTCGGTGGTTTCTTCGACCGGATGTACAACGCCTTCCGCGCGCAGGGCTGCGTCGAACTGAACTTCACGACCAAACCGGCCAGTGGCACCAGCGTCACCGGTACCCTGAACATCGTGGTGGCCGCCGCCGGGAAGAAGGACAGCGCCGTGCAGGTGCCCTTCACCGTCACCGTCCGCTGAGCCGCAGCGCGCCAGACACGCGAGGCCGCGCGGGCGCAGGCCGCCGACCCCCAGGGAAGGACGGTCAGGACTGGGACGCCTGAGCCCGGCGTGGGGCCGGAGCGTCAGCCGCCAGGAGGCGCTCTTCAGAAGGAGAGCGCTGATGGCGCCGCCGCGCCCGGGGGACACCCGGGTCAGCGGCTGGCTTGCCGAGACAGGGGCGGGCCGCCGGACAACGCTGTCCGGCACGAACACTCCCAGAGCTGAGACTTGAGTTGCCGGAAGTATTTCCGGCAGCTTTTTGCCGGATAGCGGGGGCGACTCCACCAGACAGCCGTCCTGTGCAGCGACGCGAAGCCCGTGCAGGCCCAGGCAGCGCACCAGTTCAATCAACTGCGTCACGCTGCAGGTCACGCCAGAGCCGGATCACCAAGGGGTCACAGAGGCCCTCCTGAAGAAGGTTCTGACGTGAACCTGACTCCCAGTCCGGCAGGAAACTCTGATGGGAATCGGATTTCAGGCTGTTCTTCCGGGCCCGTGATCAGGTTGCGCCTGTCTCCCTTTCAGGTCCGCGGGCCGGCCCGGACGGGGTCAGGCTGGAGACCGCACCGGACAGGCGGCACGTGTGGCGTGGGGTCACCTCCGGACGGCTGGAGGACCGGAATCTGCGGTCCAGGCCAGTGGCGCCGGAGACGGCAACGGTACGCGCATCCGCGCCGGACGGGGGCGCGACGCCCGGGGCCCTCGGGCGCCCGGGCATGCTTTGGCAGGCTTTCCGGGAGCGCTCCGGTGAGCGCCTTACGTCCACTGCGCAGGTGGGCCGCGTGACGGGCCCCGGCAGCAGGTGCTGGGCGCCTGCGCCGGTCCGCCCCTGCTTGCGGCAGGACACGCAGGGCCGCCGGTCTGTCCCGCAGGCCACACCCTCGCTCCGAGGAGCGCGCGCCTGCGGCCCAGCCGGCTTCATCTGCCTCACGCTCCCTTCGGGGGCGACCTCGTTCCGCTGAGCCGGACTGGAGGAGCTCTGACTGAATCCGATCACGGCACTGGCCTGGACCCTGACCCCACCAACGAACCGCACGGCGCGCCCGCGGCGGGCAGATCTGGCCCGGACGAAGCGGTGGATGAGAGCGGCGTTGGTGCTCGCGGGGGCGCACTGCGTCCCGCTTTGCCTCAGGGTCCGGCGCCTGTGCAGGGGGCCGCCCTGGACCCCGCCGGAGACGGCGGGCTGTCCGTCAGGCTGCTTGATACGGACGGGGACGGCGCCGCTGACAGCGCTGTCGTGAACGCGCCGGACACGGCGTAGCCCGGCGCCGGGACTGCCCCGGGGCGGCGCCTGTCAGGCGAAGCGGTCGATAACGGTCACGCCGCGCGCCACGAACCGGTTCATGTTCACGAGCACGTCGATGCCCTGCTCCAGCGTGACCCGCTGCCCGAGGAGGCGGCCGGGCTGCAGGGCGCCGCGGGCGATCATGGCGAGCATTTCCGGGTAGGCGTGCGCGGGCATGCCGTGACTGCCGTACAGTTCCAGCTCCCGGGCGATCACGCGGTCCATGGGAATCGCCGGCCGGCTGTGGTCGGCGAGCAGAAGGCCCACCTGCACGTGCCGGCCCCGCGTCCGGAGGTTCAGGATGGAGTTCGCGCAGGTGTCCGGATGGCCCAGGGCGTCCAGGGACACGTGGGCGCCGCCGCCGGTGGCGTCCCGCACCGCGCCGGGCACGTCGGGCGTGTCGCGGCTGTTGATGGTCACGTCCGCGCCGAGCTGCGCGGCGAACTGGAGTTTGTCCTGGTCGATGTCGACAGCCACCACGCCGGCGCCCAGGGCTTTGGCGATCATCACGGCGGACAGGCCCACGCCGCCGCAGCCGTGCACCGCCACCCACTCGCCGGCCCGGACCCGGCCCTGGTGCGCCACGGCGCGGAAGGACGTGGCGAAGCGGCAGCCGAGACTCGCGGCCGTCACGAAATCCAGGGTGTCGGGCAGGGCGACGAGGTTCTGCTCGGCCTGATGCAGGGCCACGTACTCGGCGAAGGAGCCCCAGTGCGTGAAGCCCGGCTGGAACTGGTGGTCGCAGACCTGCTGATGACCGGCCTGACATTCGGGGCAGCGGCCGCAGCCGGACACGAACGGCACGGTGACGCGGTCCCCGACCGCCCAGCGGCGGATGTTCCGGCCGACCGCGACGACCGTGCCGGCCAGTTCATGCCCGGGCACGTGCGGCAGCGTGATGTCCGGGTCATGCCCGGCCCAGCCGTGCCAGTCGCTGCGGCACACGCCGGTGGCGCCCACCTGCACCACCACGCCGTCGGGCGTGGGGGTCGGGTCGGGCACCACCGTGAGTTCAGGGCGGACGTTGAAGGCGTGAACCACCGCGGCTTTCATGCTGCCACTGTAGCGGGCGCGGGACCACACGGCGGCGGGCGGACGGCCCGGAGCGTGCGCCCGGGCCGGGGTTCGTCAGGACCGCGCGCCCGGACGCCCTCTGCGCCGTGAGGCGCCCGTCCGGGTGGGGGCGGCGCCGGGCGTCTGGTGGGCCAGCCAGATGGTGTGGTGGGGGCCGCGGCCGGGCTGGGCGCGCACTTCGCGCACTTCGACCTGGAAGCCGGCCTGCTGGAGACGGCGGGTAAAGCGGGCGTCCGGGGTGGCCGACCATACGGCCAGCACGCCGCCGGGCTTCAGGGTCCGCTGGGTGGCCGCCAGCCCGGCCGGTGAGTAGAGCCAGTCGTTGCCGTGGTGCGTCATGCCTTCCGGGCCGTTGTCGACGTCCAGCAGCACTGCGTCGTAGGTGGCGTGGCCCTGGCGCAGCAGCTGGCCCACGTCCCCCACGTGAACGCGGGTGCGGGGGTCGCTCAGGGGAAAGGCGGCGCATTCACCGAGTGGGCCTTTGTTCCATTCCACGACCTCGGGGACCAGTTCGGCGACCGTGACCACGCTGTCTGGTCCCAGCGTCTTCAGGGCGGCGGCGAGGGTGAAGCCCATGCCCAGGCCGCCGACGAGGACGTGCGGCGCCGGGCGGCCGGCGATCGCGGCGCAGCCCAACTGTGCCAGGGCGTCTTCTGAGGCGTGCATGGTGCTGTTCATCAGCTCGCTGATGTAGCCGGAGATCTTGATGGAGAACTCCAGTTCGTGGCCGCGGCGGTACAGGCACAGGTCCTGCTGGGTGCCGGGAATGGGCGCGCGGCCCAGCGGAATCCAGTGAATCACGCGGGGTCCGGCGCCGGGCAGGCCACTTGGGAAGGGAACGCCGGTTGGCGGTGAGGGGACAGGTCTTGCGCAGGCACCGGCTGACTCTACCTGTCTGCGGCCGCTTCTGCCGCGGCTCGTGGCCGCTGGTGTGGTCCGGTGGGGGTGGTCAACGGTGAAGCGGGCCGGTGCCGCGGACCCGGGGCCTGTGAAGCCTGGCGTGGTGTGGCGCCGCGACAGTCTGGGGGGCCCTACCGGCCCGTGAGTGTCCTGGGGGGTTTGTCTCCCTCCCCCCTGGCCGTCTAGAGCGCAGTGAGGTGAGGGGCCGGCGACCCTCCAGAATGATTGCAACATTGAGGTCCGGTAAAGACCTACTCATCTTTTGCTCACCCTAAAGGAGAGGCCATGTCCACCCCCCCCCTGACCCGCACGTCCTTCAGCACGAGTGACCTCGTCCGCGGTGAGGACGGCGAGCTGTACCACCTGCCCACCCTGCGCGCGCTTCACGCCACCGGCCGCCTGTCCTTCGACAGCGCCGGGTACCAGCTGCTGGCCGCCTGCGGTCAGCTCAGCAAACGCGCCTCCGCCTGACGGCCCCTCACCGGACGTGACGGCGCAACCCTGAAGGCCGGCGGGGCTGGGCGGCGCCTCTTTCAACGGGCAGGCGCCTGTCCGGGCGGCCCGGAGCAGGCCACCAGCGCTGCGGTGAGCGGCGCAGACGCGCGGCAACACCCGGTCTGTGCTCTCAGTGTCCCCTGTCCTGCCTGATCCGCCAGTGGCGCAACCCTTCGCCCAGCAAGGTCACGATCAGCACGCCGGACATGACAGTCAGACCGCTGCGGACCGTGGGTGGAAACCCCCCCAGCGACGTCAGCAGGGTGGTGGCCGCAGCGGGCGGGAAGGCGCGCGCAGCAGACTGACGAGCAGGGTCAGCACGGTGGCCCGCACGGAGGCCCACACGCGCGGCGCGGTCAGGACGTGCGCGGACAGGACGCTGGGCGTGTCTGCCGCGCCAAACACCCAGACGCTGGCAAAGCCCCGGCCAGCAGGCCGATCAGGTGCCCGGCGACGCTGATCTGCGGCCGGGCGCTGGCCTGGTCCGGGGTTTCCACCTGCAACGCAGCAGCCAGGCCGAGGCTGGGAAACAGCAGGGGCTGGTGCGCCGCGAGCCCGAACAGGCCCACTGCGAGCATCAGGACGCCCGCTGAGAGAGGCGCGCACGCCGCATCCGGAATTCTCGGTGGCTGGTTGTGCTTTGTCATGACCCTCCCTGGTCTGCCTGCGCTGCCTTTCGGGCCGCGGCCGGACCTGCCGGGCGGCGCGGGGCGTTCCTCGACTTCCGCCCGGTGCTCACCGGTCAGGGCCGCGCCTGCCAGTTCTCGCCGGTCACGACGCGACCACCAGGGCCTGGGGCGCGGCCTGCTTGATGCGCGTCAGAAAGAAGGCCGTCTGACGTCTGGTGTCCTTGCCGCACACCTGACAGACCCGCTCCAGGTCCTCATCTCGGAGCGCCTGCGCCGCCTGTTCCAGCACCGTCCAGCACAGCTGCACCTCCTGGGTCATCAGCCACAGGTCGTGCAGGTCGCGGACCAGGGCCAGGCTCCCCCTGCGGGGACCGTGGAACAGCGCGTGTTCCATCGCCTCCGGCTCCGCGTTCCTGTTCTCACCGTACTTCTGGACCAGCGGCCTGAGGGCTTCCAGGTGCGTGCGGGACCACGCGGCGAGCAGCTGACAGGTCTCGTAGATGTCCGGCTCGTCCCGGTGGTGATCGGCGACGCGGGTGAGGGCGTCCACCAGGCGTTCTTCGCTGCCGTGCGCCAGTCCGACGTAATTCCCGACGTGCATCTCAACCATCCACCCTTTGCGTGGTCCTGGGCTGCGGCCCCTGCGCTTTGGTGCCGGAAGGCGCCGGCGTTTTCTCCTGGCTTTTCTCCTGGCCGGTCAGGCCCCTGGCCGCCTGGACCGCGCGGCCGATCAGGCCAGGTCCAGGCAGGGCGTCTCTGGCGTCGTAGCGGCTGATGCGGACCGCCGCGTACTTGTAATGCGGCTGCTTGCTGACCGGATCCCACTCGGTGAGGGTCAGTTCGTTCGCCGCGCGCGGCCGGCTCGGGTCATCCCAGGACCCGTAGTGCCAGGGAATAAACACCAGCCCCGGCTCGATGTTCCCGATCCGTGCCCGCTCAATCACCACGCCCCGCCGGGACTCGATCATGACCCAGTCGTCCTGCCCGATGCCGTAGTGCTGAGCGTCTTCCGGGGAGAGCTGCACGAAGGCGTCGGGCGCGGCGTCATGCAGCGCCCTGGACCGGCCGGTTTTGGTGCGGGTGTGAAAGTGGTACACCTGCCGGCCCGTGGTGAGCCACAGCGGATAGTCCTCGTCAGGCACCTCGTGCGGCGGGCGGTGCTCGGCAGCCTTGATCATGGCGCGGCCCTTCGGGTCGTTCGCCCGGTACTCCTCGGGGGTGACCGCCGCGCCGGTCTCGAGGTCCTCCCCGTAGGTTTCAGCGTAGTCCGCGGCGGTCGGAAAGACGAAATCGGTATACAGGCGCAGCGTGCCGTCCGGGTTCGCTTCGTTGACCGGCCACGGAATGCCGCTGCCGGCCAGCAGTTTCTCGTACGTCAGCGCGGTGTAATCGCAGGGCCGGCCGCGGGTGCATTCCTTCCACGCTTCAAAGGCACCCTGGGCGTCGTGCCACTTGATGAGCGGCTCGCCGTCCTGGTCGCGGAAGTCCATCCGGCGCGCGTACTCCAGGAAGATGTCGAGGTCACTGCGCGCCTCGCCGGGCGGCTCGACGGCTTTGCAGGAGATGTGCACGGTGCGGCTGACGTTCGTCATGGTGCCGGTCTTCTCGCCCCAGATCGCGGCGGGCAGGACGACGTCGGCATACTGCGCCGTTTCGGTCATGAAGGCGTCCTGCACCACCACGAACAGGTCCTCCTGCTGCAGGATCTTCCGGATCCGGTCGAGTTGCGGGAGGCTCACGGCCGGGTTCGTCGCCTGGATCCACAACATCTTGATGCTGCCCTGCTCGGCGTACCGCCAGATCTGCATGGCGTGCGTCGGCGGACTCCAGTGCGGAATCTTGTGAACATGCACGTTCCAGAGCTTCGCGAGCTCCCTGATGTGCTCAGGGTTACTCCAGTTGCGGAAGCCGGGCAGGTCGCCGTCGGCGCCGGTTTCGCGGGTGTTCTGCGCCGTGGGCTGGCCGTTCATCTGGAGGATGCCGCTGCCGGGTTTTCCGATCAGGCCGCGGATGAGATGCAGGTTGTTCACCTGCACGGCCGCCGCGGTGGCCTGCATGGACTGGTAGACGCCCTGCAGCACGGTCGAGACCAGCGTGCGGGTGTTCGCCAGGATCTCCCCGGCCCGGCGCAGGTCCGCCGCCGGCACGCCCGAAAGCGTCTCGACGTACTCCGGCGTGTACTTCTCGACCGTTTTCCTGAGATCGTCGTACCCGACGGTGTGTGCGTCCAGGAACGCCCGGTCGGTCTTCCCGGCCTGGATGATCAGGTGCATCAGGCCGTTCATCACCGCGACGTTCGTGCCCACCTTCGGCGCGAGGTGCACGGTGGCTTTCTCGGCGGTGAAGGTCCGTCTCGGGTCGATCACGATGATCCGGGGCGGGTTCGGACCGGCGAGGCGGTCGAGAATCCGCGCCCACAGGACCGTCTGCTGCGAGGCGACGTTATGCCCGACGTGCAGGACCGTGTCCGTCACGTCGAGGTCCTCGTAGGCGCCGGGCTGCCCGTCGGACCCGAACGACGCCTTGAGGGCGGCCGCGGCTGTGGCGGTGCACAGCCGCGTGTTGCCGTCCATGTGGGGCGTCCCCAGGCCGCCCTTGCCGATGACCCCCAGGGTGTAGTATTCCTCCAGAAACAGCTGCCCGCTGGTGTAGAAGCCGATGCCCATCGGGGTATGGGCTTCGATGATCTGCCGGGACCGGCGCACGATCAGGTCCATGGCCTCATCCCAAGCCGCTTCACGGAACCGCCCGTTCTCGCGGATCAGTGGCGTGGTCAGCCGGTCCGCACTGTGGTTCGCTTCCCAGCCGTGCAGCCCTTTGGGACCCAGCCTGCCTTTGTTCGTGACGTCGCTGGCCAGGCCGCGGACGCCGACGATCCGGCCGGCTGTCACGCCGATGTCGAGACCGCAGCCGTTCGAGCACAGCACGCAGGCGCCGCGAACCCAGCGGTCCGGCGCCCCGGTGAGCTGCTCATCGACCCGCGCCGGCCAGGTTGCCCCGGCGCCGTGCGGGGTCCGCGCGCCCCAGATGTCATTGATGCTGTCGCGTGTGCTGCTGGGCATAGGGCCTCCCGATGTGAAACTGAACGTGGCGTTAGAGCCCCAGTTTCGGGCAGGTGGGCCAGCCGGATTCCCTGTCTTAATGAACCCTCTAAGCCGGGTCCGCCTCTGGTGGCGTAGGGCGTGACCTGTGGGCGCCAGGCCCTCAGGGCTCCGCGTCCCAGGGACCGCCGGCTGTCTGCCGCAGGCTACCGCCGCGCCGCCCTGCACAGTGGCGGAGCCGGCGCATGCCTCCCGTGTTTTACGGGCCTGCGGACCAGGCGCAGGGGAACCCGGCTGGTCCACTCGCCTGCAGGCTCAGCGGCGGCGCGCCGGGCTCGCCCGCTCAGACCCGCGGCCAGCGCCGGTTGCATGGCGGCCGGTTGCATGGCGATCAGTGCGGTGATGGGCGCGCATCCCTGAACAACGGCGGTCAGGGGCGGACGGCGCATCCCTGGCGCGCACCGTTCAGACGCCGGACGAGCGGTGCTGCTTTCGGCGCGTGGAACTCCCAGGGAAAGACAGGCAGCATAGCGTCATGCTCTTCATAGCGGCGGTTCTCTTTGGTCGTCTCCTGCTTGGGTTCTTTGAATGTCCTGAATTTCAACGGTAATTTGAAATCTGTTCTTTCAGTTTCCCTTTCACTACGGCATTGCTGATGGATCTGTGGTGCTGCTTGAGCAAAATCGGGCCGAAAGACAATGGTAGAGGCGACGATGTTAAGTCTGACCGGCGTTTTACATTACCACGAGAATAACGATCATCACAGAGCTTAAGCGGATAAAAGCAGGCGCTTTGATATCCTACGCCTGAACTGTTCTCACGATAATTTCTCCTTTTCAAGATGGCAGTTTGAAATCTCTACAGAGGAAGAAGGGGAACAATCGAGCAGTTTCACTTCCCTGAGAATTCTTAAGCTCTCATGAAAGTAAACGGCAGTCCTGGCGGCATCAACGACGTGTTGGGCGCACAACAAACCTCTTTTTCATCGTGCATCACCACAGGACGAGGTTTTAATACCCGCATAAGAACTTCTGATGTTCACAGAGCGGACACATAAGCCTCTTACATTCATCACACCGGACGCCCTGACGGAGCTCCGTAGTACGCCCCAGGGCGATCCCTTTCACGGGAAGGAGAACGAGAATGGACATGCTGAAACGCGGATTGAACCGGTCACCTCATACCCTCGCCGTGCTCGCGGCGCTGCTGCTCGCCGGATGCAACTCGGTCACCCCGGGCAGCCCTGAAGCGAGCCTGCAGCCGCAGGCCATCACCACTCCCGCCCTCAGTACCTACAAGTACCTCCACGACCTGGTCAAGGTTCCGACGACCCTCACCACCGCGGATCTGGAAAAACTGTACGGCGGCGTCGTCGTCACCCGCAACCCGGCTGCCGGCACCGCCACCCTCGTGAACAACACACTGACCAAGGGCAAGTACGACAGCGCCCTCGCCGTTGAGCTCAACGACCGGAGGATCAAGACCAGCGTCACGGCTCAGGGCTACAGCGCGTGGTCGAGTGGGTACAGCGCGTGGTCGAGTGGGTACAGCGCCTGGTCGAGCGGGTACAGCGCGTGGAGCACCGGCACGACCAGCACCGCCACCACGTTCTCGGAGAACGTCCCGACCTGGGACCTCGTGGGTCTCAGCGGCGCCCAGACCCTGGTGCCCGAGCTCGGCAAAGGCGTCAAGGTCGCGGTCATCGACACCGGCATCGACATGAACCACCCGGCCTTCGCCGGGAAGATCGATACCACCTACGCCAAGGATTACCTCGACGGCGACAACGTGCCCCAGGACGTCAACCTGAACACCGACGGCACCTTCTCGGCGGCCTACGGTCACGGAACGGCGGTGGCGGGCATCATCACCCAGGTTGCGCCGAACGCCACGATCCTCCCCATCCGGGTTCTTGACGGCAACGGTGGCGGGGACGTTGCCACCGTCGCTGCCGCCATCGATTACGCCGTCGCTTCGGGCGCCAAGGTTATCAACCTGAGTCTGGGCAGCACCACCGACTCCACCACGGTCAACAACGCCATCAAAAACGCCGTGGGCAAAATGGTCTCCGTCCTCACGGCCGCCGGGAACTCGGGCACCAGCGACGTCCTGTATCCCGCCGCACGCTCCCTGGAAACAACTGGGATCGGGTACAGCTCTGTCGGGATCGGCAGCGTCACCCTCAACCTCGACAAGTCCTCCTTCAGCCCCTACGGCCCCAACCTGGAGTTCACGGCGCCCGGCGAGCAGATCATGACCGCCTTCCCCGGCGGCAATGTGGTCAAGGCCACCGGCACCTCCTTCGCCACCCCGGTGGTGGCCGGCGCTGTGGCGCTGGTGCTGTCCACCGGCACGCCCCTCAGGACGTCTGACGACGTCAAGAACCTTCTGAACAACATGACGGCCACGGCCACGCCGGCCAAGGATCCCGTGTACGGAACGCAGCTCGGCCGGGGCACGCTGAACGCGTTCAAGTTCGCCGACCTCTACCGGTAAGGAGCAATGACCATGTTCAGCACCGTGAAACACACATTCCTGCTTGCCGGCATCACCGCCCTGCTCGCCGCGTGCGGAAGCACACCCACGACGAGCGCCATCGAGAACACCCTCACCGCCCAGGGCGCCACTACGACCACCCTCACGAGGGTCAAAATGACGACCGCGGAAACCGCCGGTTCGTTCGGCGCGTGGGCCAGCGGTTCGTTCGGCGCCTGGGCCAGCGGCTCGTTCGGCGCGTGGGCCAGCGGTTCGTTCGGCGCGTGGGCCAGCACCTTCGCTGACGGCACGCCCAACCCCCTGCAGAACAACGTCGCCGAGTGGAACCAGATCCGCCTCGCCGGCGCGCAGACCCTCGCCCCGAACCTCGGCGCGGGCGTGACCGTGGCCGTCATCGACACCGGCATTGACACGGCCCACCCGGCGTTCGCAGGCACCCTCACGCCCGCCGGCACCTGGTGGGACTTCATCAGTGCCGACAGTGACCCCCGCGAGATGGGCACCGTCAATGACCGCGGCTACGGGCACGGCACCGGCGTCGCCGGAATCATCCTGCAGATCGCGCCCAATGCCAGGATCCTCCCCATCCGCGCGCTCGCGCCTTCGGGTGAAGGGGACTCCACCACCATCGGCAAGGCCATCACCCACGCCGCCGACCAGGGAGCGAAAGTCATCAACGTCAGCGTCGTCACCGACAAGGACAGCGACGTCAGCAAGGCCATCGAGTACGCCTCGCTCAAAGGCGCCTACGTGATCATGGCCGCCGGGAACCAGGGCCTGGACCCCATCCTGTTCCCCGCCCGCAAAGCCTTCCAGACGAACTTCACAGGCTATCTGGGCCTGTCGGTGGGCGGCATCGAGCTCGACAACAAGAAGTCCGCCTACTCCAATTACGGCGCCGACCTGGAAGTCCTGGCCCCCGCGTCCGGGATCGTCACGACCTACCCCGGCGGGGACATCCGGGCCGTGACAGGAACGTCGTTCGCCACGCCGGTCGTTTCGGGCGTGCTCGCCCTGGCCCTGGCCGAAGCGTACAGCGCCGGCAACGTCAATCAGCTGGCCGAGAAGCTCAAGCTGGCCGAGCAGAACGTCGGCCTGAACAACCCCGAACTGCTGCTCGCGATGGGCAAGAAAACCCTCGGCTTTGGCCTGCTCGACGCCGAAACCTTCCTCAACAGCCTCAAGTAAGCGCTTCAGAGGTGCGGACGGCTTCGTCCGCACCTCGCTCCCCACAACAACAGAACCCCTATTCCGCCGCGTCAGTTTCTCCCTTTTGCTCCGCCTGCCGACTGTCTCCCCCCCTGAGGACCGCATGACTTTCACTTCCAGCGCCAGCACCCCCCCCGCACCCCCCACGCCCAGCCTGACGCGTCACGCCGAACTGGACGAGCTCAACGTGGCCGCACGCGCAGACATTGCGCGTGACCCGCACCGGGCGGCGGAGCAGGCGAGCGACCTGTACCATCAGGCGCTTGATCTCGGCTACGTGCTCGGGGAAGCGGACGCGCTCTACACCAAAGCCCTGTGCCAACACGCCCTGGGCGAGCTCAAGCACAGTGACACGTACGCCCAGCAGGCCGCCAAGAAATACCTGAGCGCCTCACGCGTCGACCTGTACTGCGACACGCTGCTGCTGCGCGCGCGCGTTGCCCTCGCCCTGGATCAGATTGCGCAGACCCTGGAACTGTGCGGGGAAATCATCACCCTGTCCAGCGACCTGGACCTCACGCCGCTCCGCGCCGAAACCCTGCACCTGAAATCCATGGTGCTGTTCCGACAGGGCAACTACCCGGAGGCCATTCAGGCGCTGCAGCACACCGCCGACCTCCGCCTCGAACAGGGTGACCTCGAAGGGCACGCCAAGTGCCTGAACAACCTCGGGCTGATCTACGAAGCGCTGGGCGACTACCTGCAGGCGCTCGACCATTTCCTGAACTGCCTGGAGTTCCTGCGCGCCAAAGAGCTCTCCCTGGACGGCCTGCTCAGCATGTGCCTCGTGAACATCGGCAAGGTCTACCGCGAGCTCGGCGACCTGGACAAAGCCGTGCATTCCCTGGTGAGCGGCGTCGAAGCTGCGGAGCGGGCCGGCACCACCGTCAGCATCGCCGCCGGCCACAACGAACTGGGGCTGGTGTACCGCGAGCAGGGCGAACACAAAGCCGCGCTCGACGCCTTCCACCGCGCGCTGAGCGTCGCCCGCAAGAACGGCATGCGGCACGAGGAAGCCGAAATTCTCGACACGCTCGGGCAGACCTACACCCGCGCGGGCGAACCGCGACTCGCGCGGGCCACCTTCTACGAAGCGTACGCCCTGGCCACCAGCCTGGACGACAAGCCCTGTCAGGCCAACGTGCTGATCGGCCTCGGCTCACTGGGCTACCAGGAGCACAGTTACCGCGAAGCCATCGAGTACCTCCGGCAGGCGGTGCACCTCACCGAAACGACGCACATGAAGCGCCAGGCGCTCGAAGCGCACGAATGCCTCGCGCACTGCCTGCATGCCACCGGCTGCTCGGACGAGGCCGTGCCGCACTACCAGACGGTCGCGACCCTCCAGAGGGAACTGTTCCGCGACGACAGCGAACGCAAACTGCGCAAGCTGACCGATCAGCTGGAACTGGAAAAGGCGCGGCACCAGGCCGACATGTACCGCCAGCTCAACGACGTCGCCCTGCAGGCCAAGGAGCAGGCCGAAGCGGAAGTGCGCGAGCGGACCCTGGCGCTGGAACAGGCGCAACTGGAAATCCTCACGCGCCTCGGCATCGCCGCCGAGTACCGGGACGACAAGACCGGCATGCACACCTACCGCGTCGGCCACATCGCTGGAAAGCTCGCCGAAGCGCTCAAGCTGCCCCGCCAGCAGACCGAACTGATCCGCCTCGCCGCACGCCTTCACGACGTCGGCAAGATTGGTGTGCCCGACGCCGTGCTGCTCAAACCCGGCAAGTTCACACCTGAAGAGTTCGAGATCATGAAGCACCACACGACCATCGGCGCGCGCGTGCTGCAGGGCGGACACTCTGAACTGATGCGCGTCGCGGAGGAAATCGCGCTGTCCCACCACGAACGCTGGGACGGACGAGGCTACCCGCAGGGCCTGTCCGGCACGGACATCCCGCTGACCGGCCGACTCGTCGCCGTTGCCGACGTCTGGGACGCCCTGACCACCGAACGCTCGTACAAGGGCGCCTGGACGCACGACGACGCCCGCGCGGAGATCGAAGCGCAATCAGGCAAACAGTTCGACCCTGACATCGTCAGCGCCTTCCTCGACCTCCTGAACACCAACGCGGCTGCGCTGCTGCCCGACACCAGTGACCTGTCCAGTCAGCACGCGGAACTCGAGCTCGGCGTGCCCCATTACGAAGAGGTCCGGTCCAGCGCACGGCCCACGCGCCCCGCCCGGGTGGAAGGCACCGTGCCCGCGCACGCCGTCAGGCACATCGACGCACTGATTGACGAGACGTGGCAGACCCGCTACCAGGACCTCCAGGTTTTCCAGGCGCAGAGCCGCAAGGCACTGGAGATCGCCGAGCAGCACGACTACCTGAAAGGCTGCGGGTACGCCCACCGGAACCTCGGGTGGGCCCACGTCAACCTCAATGACATTCCGCAGGCCATGGATCACCTGACCCGCGCGCAGCACGTGGCTACACAGGCCGCCGACGTTCAGCTGGAACGCGACTGTGTCAACATTCTCGGCCAGGTGTACGCCAGCCTGCACAACACCGAGCGCGCCGTGCAGTACTGCCTGCAGGGCCTGGAGCTGTCCAGAAAGCTGCTGGACCCGAGCGGCGAGGCCAAGGCACTGTCGAACCTCGGCATCCTCTACAAGAACATGGAGTCCTGGGACAAGGCCATCACCTGCTTCCTGGAAGCCGTTCAGATCGCCGAAACCGTCGGCAACAACGAGGGGCTGGTGAACGCCTCGTACAACCTCGCGGACGCCTACCTTGAAACCGCCAACAACGAGCTGGCCCTCCTGCACGGCCAGCGCAGCCTGCAGGTCGCGCGCGCGACTCAAAACACCGTCATGGACGTCGTGATCTCCTCGCTCGTCGCCCGGGCGCACGACGCGCTCGGCGCGTGGGACGACGCCCGGACGCTGCACCACGACGCCTGGAACATGCTGCAGGCAGACGTGGGGTTCCCCGCCGAAGTGCGCGCCTGGACGGCGCTGTACTTCGGCATGGGCCTGAGCAGCAACGGCTTCCCCGAACAGGCCGCCGAACTGCTCGACGACGCGCGCGCCACCGCCGAGACCCACGGCATCAAACGCGTCGCCGCCCAGGCGCACCGCTCACTCGCCGGGGTCGCCCAGCAGATGGGCGCGCTCGACAAAGTCGTCGGTCACCTCAGCGTGGCGCACCACCTCGACCTGGAAATCTACCGGCAGGAGAACTCGCAGCGCGCCATGGCGCTGATGGTGGAGTACCAGGTGGAACGCGCGCAGGCCGAAGCGGACATGTACAAGGTCCGCAGCGTGGAACTGGCCAGCGCGAACGTCGCCCTGGAAAAAGCCAGCCGCGAAAAATCCGCCCTGCTCGCCGCCCTGCAGGAACAGTCCCGCATCCTGGAACGCCAGTTGCGTGAGGACGCCCTCACCGGCGTCTACAACCGCCGCTTTATCGAAGAGAACGTCACCATCGAGTTCGAACGCCACCGCAGTTCGAAGCTTCCCATGGCCATCCTGATGGTCGACATCGATCACTTCAAGCAGATCAACGACCGGTTCTCGCACCCCGTCGGCGACGAAGTGCTCCGGCGCGTCGCACGGATTTTCCGGGACACCTGCCGGGCCGACGACCTGATCGGACGCTACGGCGGCGAGGAGTTCCTCTTCCTGTTCCCCAACTCGACGCTGCAGCAGGCGGCCGAAGCGGCCGAACGCATCCGCGCGAACATCGAACACTATGACTGGACAGACATCCACGACGACCTGCGGGTCACGCTCTCGCTCGGCATCTGCGCCGACACCAGTGTGGCGAACCACGAGAAAATGATCTCCCTCGCGGACGCGAAGCTGTACGAAGCCAAGACCGGCGGGCGCAACCGCGTCGCCAAGTAAGGGGAGCGCAGACCGGCGCAGGGACGCCGCAGTCGGAGTTCGCCGGCGCGTGGGCTGACCCGGGGGCGTCACCGGAACCCTTCCGCGTCTCGCGCTCAAGCGCAAAGGGCGCTCGACCCTCTGCCGCGGCTCTGGCGTGCAGGCCCGGCCTGGGTGGGCGGCGCAGGCGCCTGGGGCCACGGGCCCCGCGTCCTTGCCGGACTCCGCTCCACCGCCGGGGCTCACAGGATTCAGGGCAGTGGGCCGCGGGCCCCGCGCATCAACCCCGGGCACGCCGTCAGGGACGGCCACCACCACAGGCCCATCGCCTCCTCCGTGAGGGTCGTGACGAGCCGGAGCGGCCCTGGCCTCCACCCGCAGGGCGCAACCCAACGGCGCGGTCAGGGCGAGGACACCGCTTGCGCGCCCAGGCAACAGGCACCGCCCCAGGACCGGGCCTGAGGCAGGCGGTGAACGCGGCACGCCCCGCAGGACGGCGGAAATTCAGGACTGCGGGCGGGGAACCTGCGGACCACGCGGCCGGTTCAGCGCCTTCCAGTCTTCCCATTCGTCATCGGTGATGGGCGGCACATCGCTGGTGGACGTGCCGACAATGAGAAGAACGTTCAGCACTGCACACAGGAAACAGAACATAAGTGCCGTCATGCCACCTCCAGAGATGAACCCACCGTACATGACCCGCAGGGCCTGCCCCAGCCCCCGGCGGGGGAAGCCGGGTTCACCCGGCGCCGGTGGTCCGGGGCACGTCCGCGGCATTGACCGGTGCGCCGCAGGCCGCCTCCCGACCGCGATGAACCCAGGTCTCCCAGAGGAGCACGGGAACCGTGCGGGACCGGCGGCGCGGCTGAACGTCAGGGCCGCCGCACGCGGCTGACCCGGCCTGTCCTGGGCGTCACGCGCTCCACGGGCCGCGCTCCGGGCCGCCCAGGCCCCACAATGGACGTCATGCTGAACTTGACGGGGAAGGTCATACTCGTAACCGGCGGGTCGCGCGGCATCGGGGCGGCCACCGCCCGGACGCTTGCCGGCGCCGGCGCGCAGGTCATCGTGCATTACGGACGCAACGCCGCCGAGGCGCAGGCGCTGGTGACTGAGCTGGGGCACGACCGGGCCGTCGCGCTCGGCGCGGATCTCAGCCGGCCGGGCGCCGCGGCGCCGCTGTTCCGGGAAGCGGCAGCGTGGCAGGGGCGGCTGGACGTCCTGGTGAACAACGCGGGCGTTGCCCCGAGTGTGACGGTGGACGACCCGCTGGACGCCTGGACGGCCACCTGGGCGCAGACCCTGCAGGTGAACCTCGTGGCGCTCGCGGACCTGTGCCGTGAGGCGATCGTGGCTTTCCGCGCGCAGGGCGGCGGCACGATCATCAACGTGGCCAGCCGGGCGGCCTTCCGCGGGGACAACCCGAACGCGATGCATTACGCGGCCTCCAAGGGCGGCGTGATTGCCCTGACCCGCTCCATCGCGAGGGGATACGCGAAGGACAACATCCTTGCGTACGCGGTCGCGCCGGGCTGGGTCCGCACCGACATGGCCGAAGGGTACCTGCGTGAGCACGCGCAGGAGATCGCGCGGGAGATTCCTCTCGGGGACGTGGTGCCCCCGGAGGAGGTGGCGAACACGGTGGCGTTCCTGGCGTCGGGACTGGCCCGGCACATGACAGGCGCCACGCTGGACCTGAACGGCGCGTCCTACGTCCGCTGAGGTCCTGGTGCGTGGATGCGGCGAAGAACTGGCGCGCAGGAGACGCGGCGCACGCGACCAGAGCATTGACTCAACACCCGGGCTTTCCCTGATTGTTCCCGGGTGAGTCCGCAGACTTCAGGCAGACCGGTCCGGAGGACCGGTGCCCGTCGCCTCCAGGCGCCGTCAAGGAGTCGCTCATGTCCATCCTGCCGCACCGCACCTTCTGTTCTGTCCGTTCCACCCATCCTCACTTGGCGCTGCTGACCGCGTGTGCTGCGCTCCTGTCTGCCTGCGGCACGACGGCCGCGCCGGACGCGCCCACCGCACTGGCGCCCGTCAAAGCGCAGTTGCTGCTCCCGGAGGAGCCCATCTGCGACGCCACCAGCCTGGACTGCCCGCCGACCGGCGGAGGCGGGTCCAGCTATAGCTACTGGAACCTGGCGCAGGTGGCGACCATCAGCCCGCGCGCCGCTTACGTCGTCAACGTCTCGCTGAGCAGCGCCGCCGCCTACAGTCAGGAACGCAACCAGCACTATCCCAACCAGAAAAACCTCGCGCTGGCCTTCATGCAGAATCCCACGCCCACCACGGCCAGCAACCTGCAGATCCTCGTCACGCCGCACGCCGGCCTGAACTGGAGCGAGGACGGCTGCTCGTCGCCGTGGTACGCCGACATCGCCACGCTGGGCTTCACTGCGCTGTACAGCGAGACCTTTGCGCCCGCCTGCCGCCTGCATGACTTCGCGTACCGCAACGTGGGTCGCGTGGCCAACGAGGCGCAGGTGGCCAGCGGGCAGACCGCCCTGGTAAACCACGACGCCCTGCGGCGCGAAGTGGACGACCAGTTTCTCAGGAACATGCTCAGCATCTGCGCTGCTAAAACCTGGCTCGTGCGCGGAACCTGCAACACCTGGGCCAACACCTTCGCCTCCGCCGTCCACAACCACGGGCGGTCCAGCTGGGCCATCTGGAATTTCACCTGGGAAGAGTGACCTCCCGTCGCCACGGCCTCACTGCAGCCACGCCGGGGCCGGCCGCCGCGCTCGACCAATTCCCTCCAGGCGGAACCCCAGAGCAACGGCAACAGGGCCGAGTGCTCCGGATGGCCGGTCATGGCGACGGCTGCTCTCCTGCCTGATCAGGGGAAGGTGACCCAGCCTGCGGCAGCCATTCCAGGCCGGGGCGCCTCAACGGTCTGCCGGCCCTGTACCGGACATCTTGCCTTCAAGCTGCGCCTGAAGCGTGAAAAGGCGCGCTCAACAGCCTGATCATTCCGGGTCACTCGGGCCGCTCCCAGCACAGGGCATGGCAGAGTTGCTCTGCGCCGTACCGCACCAGACTCATGGCCGTTCGGCCATGAGTCTTCACCGTGATTGGGCGCTCCGCCTGGCGCCACACACCGACCCGCAGACAACTGACCCAGGCCAGGATGACCAGCCCGAACAGGCGTTCCAGACGGTCGGGTTGGGTGATGACTGTGCGCTCCAGATCGAACCCACCGACCTTAAGGCTGGTGAAAGTGCACCCCACAGACCAGCGAGCCCAGTACAGCATGCAAACGTCCCAGACGCTGAAATCCGTGGCAATCGCGCCGTAGACGTTGGCGCGTTCGGCGAGGCAGCTCACCTCACCGACCATCAGGTCACCCAACTACGCATCCACGCGCCGCTCGTTGACCACAGCATTGTTCCGGATACGAGTCGCCCGTTTGATCCCCTTATCATCTCAGGAACCGAAACTATTCCCCGCCAATGAACCCCCGATCCGCGACCAGGCCCTTCCACCGGCGCGCCGGAAGGGCCTTCAACAGCCTGGACACCGGCCGCATCTGCTTGACCGTGCCGCTGCTACCGTCGTGCTCAAGGGCCGTTCAGACGAGCGGAACCGCTTATCTGTGCA
The DNA here is from genome assembly GCF_020229735.1 of Deinococcus taeanensis. NCBI lineage: Bacteria > Thermotogati > Deinococcota > Deinococci > Deinococcales > Deinococcaceae > Deinococcus > Deinococcus taeanensis. Next base: position 143,006 of record NZ_CP083456.1, read on the forward strand.
GCACGACGCCACGCACCAGCAGGTTCAGTGGTGAATCTCCGCGTTCCCAAATGGTGCGGTCCATGCAGAACAGCAGTGTCCCGGGAGGGAGCATGGGCAGCAGGAAGGATTCGGCGAGTTGAGAATCCCGGCAACCTCATGCCACCCGGCGTCGCTTCGCGTCGAGAGCGATGGTCCCGGGCAGGTGAGCGCACAGGTCACTCTGGTTCACGCTCCTGCCCGGGACCATCGCCAGGACGACGTCCTACCGAAAATGTGGTCACAGCCAGAAAATGGCTGGCAGCGTCTCAGTCGATCAAAAACCTAAGATTTCCGGCAACGGAGGCTGCCGGTACAAGAAGTGTTCGCGCGCAGCGGATCGTCATGGCCAGACGGCTGCCGTGCGCAGCAACCCCGCCTGCCCGGGACGCGTCCACCCCGCTGTCCACAGTGAAGGGCGCCCCGAGCGAGTCATGGCGTGGCGTAAACGGGGTCTTGCAGATGTCATCGATCGTCATTTCCCGGAAGCCTGAAGGAGCGCATTGCTCTGCCTTGAGCAAAAAAGGTCGCCCCGGTTGATCTTGCCGGTACGCCTTCTGCAGAGAGTGACATGCTGGCCCAATCCGTGAGCCGCCTGCACCGGACGCGATTCACTGCGGTCGCGGAGCTTCGCTTGACCGGGAGGTCATGAACCTGCCGCTGCCAATGGCTGATGAGCTACCCCTCGTGCTGGCCTATGTATCACGGCGGCGCTCGGGAATCCGAACAGCAACGCCGAGAGGGCCTGCTTTCCATAGTCGATTCAGGGCCGGGCCCTGCGGACCGCACGACTCTGGGTCACTCGTTGATGATCCTGAGCTGGACGGCAGGGCGGTCCCCTGACGCGTGATGGAATTGTGGAACCAGGCTCAGGCGCCGCTGTTTGAGCGAACAAACCTCTTGAATGAATGAGGCCAGCAGTGCAGTGCGAGGTCATGATGCCTCTGGGCAGCGAAAAAAACCGGGGCGGGTCCAGCCGGCCGCCACGCCGAGCTCATCCCTTGTTCCCCTGCCAGACCCCCTTGACACGCCCAGCCAGCAGACACGGCGCACATCAGGACCTACAAACCGGCCTGCAGGGACACGCCCGCGGGCCGGTCAGCATTCCCAGACGGTTTACCAGGTGATGGTGCCGTTGGCTTTGTTGACGGTGAACTGGTACACCTGGGCGGAGTGGCAGCTGGTGCAGCCGGCAGGTGCGGGATCGTACACAGTGCGGCCGTTGGCGGTGACGGACATGTCGATGTTGCGGCGGTAGCTGCCGAAAATGCCCGAGGAACGCCTGGCGATGCTGGACACCTGAATGATGGTGTCGCCTGCCGGGTTCAGTGCGCCGATCACATCAAGGGTGCCGTTGCCGCTGAGCGTGCCGATCTGGGTGGTGGCGCCGGTGTTGGGATCGTATGTGTTGACCTCGACGTCGCCGTAGACCGAGGTGAAGTTCAGGGTCATGCTGGTATAGGCGGTGCTGGGGCCGACTGGGCCGCCGCCAGGAATCTGGCCGCTCCAGCTGCCGATCCGGCGTTTCCAGTCGACAATCTGGGTCTGCCAGGTGCTGGAGGTAACGAGCGGGAAGGCCACGCCTGCGTCAGCCCGGACCCCCGCGTCGAGATACGCGGAGTAACTGCCGCCCTGACCGGGCGTGAAGGTCGCGTTGGCCTGCCCCTCGGCGAAGGCGCGGGCGTGCACGAAGGCGTGCGGACCGCTGGTGGAGGCGCTGTAGAACGCCAGGACCCCTTTGGCGCCGAGGGAGGCGTTCAGCTGGGCACTGCCGGTCACGGTGGGCGCAGGCGGCGCATTGAAGGTCCAGTTGTTGCTGTTGATTCCGCTCCAGCCGCTGCCCTTGTTGTACTGCACGCCGTAGCGGCCGTTGAAGGATTGCGTGGCCTCATAGCGGAGGGTGGCGGTGATCTGCCCGTCGGTTCCGACGGTGGGCACCAGGATGGGCGTGATCACGACCGGGACCGGGCCGATAAAGAAGGTGATGGGCGAGAAGACCACCTGCCACTGCGTGAGGTCCTTGTTGACATTCCAGCTGTACGACCCTTTGCCGTCCAGTGTGACTCGGGCGTTCTCGGAGAGCTCCACGCCGACGTCGAAGTGCCTGAGGCTGAACCAGCGGATGCTGGCGTTGATGAACGCGTCGGCGCGGGCGTTGAACTCGCCGTCCAGCGTGACGTAGTTCGTGCTGGGCACGCGGCTGCGCAGGCCGCCGGCGGCGCCGTCGTCGCAGCCGAGGTTGCGGCTGGCGTGGTCGTACAGGCAAAACGGCGTCTTGCTGAAGCTGAAGAAGTTGAAGGTCTTCTGCGCACTGAGTTTCTGCTGCTGTGCCTGGATGGCGCTGCCAGACTTCTCGTAGTCGATCATGCTGGAGTCCAGAGCTACGGCAGCGTCGAGGTCGCCGTCCTGGATGATTTCTTCCAGGGTAACCTCACCGGTCCGTACAAGCGTGGTTTCGCCCTGCACTTCGATGGCGCTCACGCGGCCCAGGAAGCCGGCGGGCGCCGTTTCCGTGGGGCGGCTGACAAGGGCCATCCCTTCTTTCAAACTGCTCAGGACCGGGCTGTCGCTGCGGAAGACCAGGGTGCGGCCGTCGTCGGAGGCGCTGAGCAGCCCGGCGCGGTCCTGTTCACCCAGGACGCGGGTGGTGTCGGGAATGACCGCGTCGGGCCGCTCACCATCGGAATTCCAGGGGTTGGCGTTCTGATCGTCGATGGCGACCCAGAAGCGGGCTTCGCGGTTGAGCTGGCCGCTGGCATAGAAGCGCCAGCCGCCCTTCTGGCCGTCCACCTGTCCGTCGTGGAATTCGGCCATGCGCCAGTTCGCGCCGAATTCCGTGGCGCAGAAGGTGTCGGCCGCCTTGCGCGACGTCAGGGCGGTGCCGTTGACGGGTGGCGTGGCGCGGACCTCACCGCCGGCCCAGCCGTTGTAGAAGTCCAGCGCCAGACCTTCAGGTGCGGCGCGCCCATCTTGATTGAGGCACAGCAGCGGCAGGTCGGCGGTGGCGCTGGTGTCGCCGGCGTAGGGATCTGTCGCCTCGTCGGCGCCGACACGCACCACGCCGCCCTGCTGGTCGAGGACGCGCCAAGTCATGCCGCGCCAGGCCTCGCTGACCGGCAGGACGCTGCTGCTGTGCAGGCGAGGGCCAGCCTTCGCCAGGTCGGCGGGGCGCTGCAGGGCAGTGCGCCCAGACTGGGGGCCGGCCGCCGGGGTCGGCTGGGTGCCGCAGGAGGCGAGAAGAACGGTGAGGCTGAGGACGGGCAGGGAAAAGTGTTTCATGGCAGCTCCAGAGGGAAAGGGGGCGGGAAGGCAGCGGGGGCCGCCGGGCGGCCCCGGGCGGCGCTGTCGTTCACGCCATCAGACTGCGGGCTGTTCCGGGAACGATCAGGGAAGGGCGGGCGGTTCCCTGAGGCGGGCACCTGCTGAAGCTCCGCTGAAGGGAGCGCGGTAGACTGCGGGCATCCATGACTTCTGCTCCTCGTCGTTCGGCGGTGCCGAGGGCCGCTCGGTTCGAGCGGCCGCGCACTCACCTGCTGGCCCGGCTGACCGACTCGCTGGACGCGCCGCTGATCGTGCTGGCCGCCGCGTCGGGTTACGGGAAGACCACCTTGCTCGCGCAGTACGCGCGGGTTACGCCGCGGCGCGTGGCGTGGTGTCGCCTGACCGACGGGCAGGAAGGGCCAGGGCAGATTACGGCTCGCCTCGCGCAGAGTGCGGGCCTGGCGGCGCTGACTGAGCTGGATCCCCGCACGCCGCCAGGCGCGCTGCTGGAGTTGCTGACGTCCGCGCTCTCCACCCTGAACGACGGTGTGGATCTGATCGTGGACAACGTCGAGAGCGACGCGCAGCGCGAGTGGCTCGCGCGGCTGTCCGACGCTCTGGAGGAGGGGCACCGGCTGCTGATCAGCACGTACAGCACCGACGGCCTGCGGATCGCGCGGCGGATCGCGGACGGTCAGGCGGTCGTGCTGGACACGGCGGATCTGGCCTTTACCGTCCAGGAGACCGAGGCGTACCTGCAGGAACGCGGCGCGCCGGCGCCCGCTGAGGACCTGCGTCACCTGGGCGGGTGGCCCGCGGGGCTGGCCCTGGCCGCCCACGGCGCGCCGCGGCATGCCCGCGCGGATGACCTGGTGCTCGAAGCGCTCGGCACGCTGCCACCTGAGCTCCGCGCGGCGCTGCCGCTGCTCTCGCCGCTGGATCTGTGGACCGACGCGGACGCCGCGGTTCTGGCGCCCGAGCTGCCTTCAGGCTGGCTGCAGGCCGTGCAGCGCGCCGGCCTGCCCGTCACGGCGCTGGGCGGCGGAACGTTTCAGCCTCACCGTCTGCTGGTGAGCGTGCTGACCACCCAGCTGGCCCGGCAGCCGGAACGCGCCGCCGCCGTGAAGCTGGCCGCGGCAGGCCTGGCCGAAACGCGCGGCGACGCGGAGCGGGCCGCAGCGCTGTACCTGCAAGCGGCGCAGCCCACGCTGGCCCTGCGGGTGGCGGAACCGCTCGTGCAACTGTACCGCGACCGGGGCGAGCATCACCGCACGCGCGCCCTGCTCGAGGCGTTCAGTCAGGAAACGCTGAGTCCGGCGCTGCAGGAGCGCCTGGCGTGGGCGCAGGTCGAGACCGGCGCGGCCGCGCAGGGCGAGGCGGCTCTGGAAGCCCTGCGCCGCGCGGGCACGCTCAGTGCGTCAGGCCTGGCGTCCCTGGCGATGATCCGGGGCCGCCGGGGCGACACGGACGGGCAGTACGCCCTGTCGCGCGAGGGTCTAGCGCTGGACGGCCCGACCGTGCCCGCGCTGTACTGGCCGTTCGTGCAGGCCGCGCTGAGACTCGGACACCACGCCGAGGCAGAAGGGGCCGCCGAGCGCCTGCGCCGCTGGGCGCAGCGGGGCACGGACGCCGTGCGTCAGGCCGAAGCGTGGCATCTGCAGGCCATCACCTGGCAGCGCACGCGCTCGCCGGATGAAGCGGCGCGTCCCCTGGCCCGCGCCCGCGCGGCGTACGAGGCACTGGGGTGGCAGGGCCGCGCCGCCGGGCTGCACCTGGATGAACTGGAACTCGCGGTGCGCGCCGGGGAGGCGAGCGATGTCCTGGCGGTAACACTGGGCGCCCTGGACACCAGGCTGCCGCCGGACGCCGCGGTCCTGCAGCTGCGCCGCCTCCGGCTCCTGGGCACCGTGCAGCGCCGCCTGGGGCAGCTTGGGGCGGCCGAGCAGATCCTGCGTCAGGCGCTGGCGGTGGCGCGCGAGGCGAGCATTCATCCTGGCGGCGCCGGCCTGACCGTGGCCCTGGCGGACGTGCTGCTGGCCCAGGGGCAGACGGACGAAGCCCGCGACTGGCTTCAGGAGGAGGCGCCGGGGCAATCGGGAGTTCTGCTGGCGCTGCTGCGTGCCCAGGCCAGCGGGGCGCCCCTGCGGCTGCGTGAGGCGGACCTGACGGACGAACCCGACGCGGAGACCCGGCAGCGTGCCCGGGCGGCCCTGGGCCTGGAAGCCGGCGTGCCGGTCGGCCCGGCGCCCGCAGCGGGCTCGGCCTACACGCTGCAGCTGATCACCCTGGGTGACTGCTGCGCGGCCATCAATGGTCGGCCGGTCAGGGTGGGGCTCGCCAAGGCGCGGGAACTGCTGGCGTGGCTGGCCCTTCATGGATCCGGTTCCCGGGATGAGCTGGTCACGGCCCTGTGGGACGGATCAGCGGAGGAGCGGCACGTGGAGTACTTCCGCGTGACGGTGCGCCGCCTGCGGGCCGCCCTGCGCGCTCATCTCCCGGACGGCCTGGACCCGCTGCCGTATGCAGACGGCCGCTACCGGCTGGACCGCAGCCTGACCGTCGAGGTGGATGTGCACGGGCCGGTGACGCCCGGCGCGCTGAAACCGTTTCTGCCGGGAACAGACACCGAGTGGGCCGCCCGGTACCGGCAGGCGCAGGCTGAGCGCGCCGCGAGCGTCCTGCTGGCCGGCGCGGCCGCTCTTCCTGCGGCGCAGGCCGCCGAAGCGTACCGCACGCTGCTGCGCGTGGAGCCGCTGCTGGCTGGCGCCCACGAAGGGCTGATTCTGGCGCTGCACGCCCTGGGTGACCCTGGTCCGCTGGAACTGGCCGTTCAGAGCTACGAACGGACGCTGCGTGAGGAGTACGGCGAACCGCTTCCCGCCGCAATCCGGGCGCTGCGCGCGGCGCCGGCCGGGTCGTGAGGCGCGTTCCCTGAACGTTCCCACCTCGCTGTGCATGCTGAAGGCCAGAGGACCCCATGATGCTCAAGACACTGCCTGCCCTGACGGCCCTGCTGCCCCTCGCTGCCCTGCTCGCCTCCTGCGCCACCACGACCGCCCCGCATCCGGACGCACCGGCTTCCCTGCAGGCCCAGAACGCGGATATCTGTCCGTCGTGCGGTCGGCTGTCCCTGAGCGCCTGGGTGTTGCCCGCACCGGCCGCGGAACTTCCAGTGGCGGCCGAGCGGCCGGCGGACGACCTTGCCGAATTCCAGCCTGAGCCACCCAAAGGCGGCTTCTCCCCCGCGGTGCCGGCCGTAGTCAGCTATGACGGCCACCTGCTTCACCTGACGGTCGTCACGGGCGAGGACCGCGCCCGGCCCGTGGCCTGCTTCCAGCCGGCCTGGTCGGCTCGTCCAGGCACGCTGCCCGCGCTGACCCTACAGGGCGACGAGGCTCTCAACACCTGGACGGGCGGCCTGGTGGAGCTGTCTGCCGCGGTAACGCAGGCCAAACTGAGCAGCGCCGAGGCGGCCGACCGGTGGTGCGTACAGGAGTTCGGGCTGAGCTGGCGGGCCCTGCGGATGAATGACACCACGGACCTGCTGCCCCTGGGCGTGCGGCCGACCGACACCTGGGCGGCCACGCAGCCATGAACCGGGCGCGCGCCCAGTGGCAGACGCTGACGCCCAGCGCGCTGGCTCTCTTTTCCGAACTGCGCGCGTGCCTGAGTGAGCAGCCGCCCACCAGCCGCTGGACCTTGGAGCGGCGCGCGCAGTCGCTGATCCTCACGGCCGGACTGGAACGCGCCTGGCAGCAGGAGCGCGTGGATCTGGACGCGCTGCGCGCCCTGGATGCTCTGACCGCGCACCTGGATCTCAGCGCGACCGTGACGTGCCGCTCTGCCCTTGAAGGCCTTCAGGGCCTGTTCCGGCGGGTGGTGGAGATCACGTACGAGGAACTGGCGCCCGGCGACTGAGCAGTCGAACCAGTGCAGCTTAACCCATGCTGCCAGTTGCATGCGGCGTGGGCGCTTGGGTTCACACGGTGGTCCACGCCCCCTTCGGAGGCGTGTCGACGGCGCGGCCCCACAGGCCAGCGGGTCGCCTTCCGGTCAGATGGAGGTGTTCTCGAGGCAGGTCAGGCAGACGTCCATGATCACTTCCGGCACGTACTGTTCGCATTCGACACACCACTCCTGGTCCTCCCACTCGACGGCGGGCCGGTCGTCCAGAGGCGTGAAGAGGAGGCCAGGGTCGGTAAGCAGGTCGCGGAGTGTGCTGGTCATGGGCCCTCCTGCTCCCAGGATTGCCGTGGTAGACGCACAAAGGCAAGAGCGGAAGCCCTTTAGCGTCTCTTCAGGCACCCAGTGCCTTCACCTGACCGGCCCTTCGGGGCTGCATTGTCGCCTCTGGTGTGCCGCCGACCGGCTTCACCGGCGTCTGGGGGCTTCAGCGCAGGCCGCCTGAACAGCGGGCGGCGGCAGCGCGGCCCACCACCGCCAGAACGCTGAACAAGCGTGAGCCCGGCGTGACGGCTCAGGTGTGCACCGGCTGAGGGCGGTGCTGAAGGCCCCAGGAGTCGGCCGGAACAGGGCAGCGGTGAAGCGTTCGCCCGGGCGGCCCCTTCGGGTTGGTCTCCATCAGGCCGGCCAGTCACCCCGCCCGGGCGGACACAACTGAGCGGCGGGCCAGGTTGGCGGACGCCCGCCCGGCACACGCCGGGCCCCCGCATCAAGATGCGGTTAAGCAGATTCCCGCCGCGCGGTCAAGTCCCCTCCCGCCCGGAAGTGTTAATCTGACCCTGGGTCGGCTCAGAGCGGGCCGGACGCTCACCTGGAGGCACCATGAACCGTGTGCTGTTCATTCAGGGCAACCCCAAAGGTCCCGGGCACTCCACTGCCCTGCAGCTGGGACACCATTTTCTCCGGGCGTACCAGGAGGCGCAGCCTGGAGCGGAGGTGAGCGTCCTGGACCTCTACGCGGGCGACGTCCCCCTCATCGACGCGGACGTCCTGACCGGCTGGGGCAAACTGGCGGCCACGCAGGCGCTGAGCGCACAGGAGCGCCGCAAGGTGGAGCGGCTGAGCGCCCTCGTCGATCAGTTCCTGGCGGCGGACGTGATCGTGTTCGCTGCGCCCATGTGGAACTTCGGCTACCCGCCCATGGTCAAGGCGTACATGGACGCCGTTGCCGTGGCGGGGCGCACCTTTCAGTACACGGCGCAGGGCCCGGTGGGCCTGGCGCACGGCAAACGGGCCGTGATTCTCGAATCGCGCGGCAGCATCTGGACGGACGCCGCCCGGCAGGGCATGGTGCACTCCACGACCCACCTGCGGCTGTTCCTGAACTTCCTGGGCGTCACGGAGGTGAACGTGGTGGTGGCTGAAGGCATGGACCTGAACCCCGCGGCCAGGGCCGACATTCTGGACGCCGCGAAGAAGCGGGCGGCGCAGCTGGCGCTGGGCCTGGCGGCCCCGCCGGTCCCGGCCGCAGGCCCGGACCGACACGCGCGCCCGTAAGAGCCGGGCCCATGAGCGCCGGACCCGTGAGCGCCGGAGCAGAGAGCAGAGCCGCCCTGCCCGGAACATGGCCCTCACGCCGGGCGGCCTGGCCTCACGGCCCCCGGGCCTCCGGGCGGTGTACGGGCCGCTGACGGCGCTCCCACTGGAGAAAGGCGAAGGCGACCCGCACCGGCCCAGGGCGTTGCGGGCGGACCTGGGCGGCCAGGGCGGCCCGCTGGGCGTTCGTGAGCCCACCCGCGGCAGACCGGTTGGCCCGGGTCACCCTTTCCGCCGCGGCCCGGCGGACCACCGGCAGCGTACGCCACCTGGCCTGCGCCGGCGGTCGGGCGGGGGGTCCGGCCCGTCTGAGAGGGCCGGCGGGTGCCGGCCAGCACGGCCAGCTCTACCTGGTGGACGGCGGCGCCGGGTCGCCCGGACCGGACGGCGCGGGGTCCGGGGCGGCGGCCCAGCGCTCAGGGACGACCGCGCCGCCGTACAGCGGCAGGGCCAGTGGGGCGTCCCCGGGCCTGAACTGCGCCCAGGGGCGGGTCAGTCCGGCAGTGCCGTAGCGGCGCACGCGGGCCACGTGGCCGAGGTCCAGCACGTCGCTCAGCACCGTCGCTTCCGTGGCGCTCTGCACCCGCACGAGGCCTTCGGGATCGACAATCAGGCTCTGCCCGGTGCCCGCCGGCCCGGCCGCGTTGACGCTCACGACAAAGACCTGGTTCATGATGGCGTTCGCGCGGGCCAGCACGATTTCCTGGGTGCGGTCGCAGGTGGTCGTCCGGACGAGGTTGAACACGACCTCCGCGCCCATCCAGGCGAGGTGCCGGGTGATTTCGGGAAACCAGGCGTCGTAGCAGATGTTCAGTCCGGCGCGCCCGGCGCCGGGCAGGTCGAACACCACGAAGCGGTCGCCGGGGTCAAACGGCTCGTACGGCCGCCAGGGCGTGACCTTGCGGTAGAACGCCGCCAGGCGCCCGTGCGGGGACAGCACGACCGCCGTGTTGTACAGCTGCCCGTCCGGGCCGGTCTCGCAGACGCTGCCGGGCAGCAGCCAGACGCCCAGGTCGCCGGCGAGCTGCGCCAGGTCGCGCACGCGCGGCCCGCGCAGGGTTTCGGCCTGCGCGCGGTAGGTTTCGGCGGTGTCCGCTCCGCCGTGCAGGTGAAGCTCCGGGTAGACGATCAGGCGCGCCTGGGGGAAGGTCCGGGCCACGCGCTGCGCGTCCTCGGCGAACGCCGACACCGGCTGACCCGGCGCGGCCTGGGCGGCCTGAACCGCGGCGAGCGGCAGCACCCGGTCCACGCCCGGTTACCGGACCCGCAGGCGCATGGAGTCGGCGTGCCCGACCATGCCTTCGGTGTCGGCCATGGTGATGAAGGGCGGCGCGACCGTGTGGTTGGCGGCGTCGCTGACCCGCTGCCAGGTGACGGTCTTGATGAACTTGCCCACCCACAGGCCGCCGGTGTAGCGGGCCGCGCGGCCGGTCGGCAGGACGTGATTGGTGCCGATGCCTTTGTCGCCGTACGCCACGGTGGCGTTGCGGCCCAGGAACAGAGATCCGTAGTTGCTCAGGCGCGCGAGAAACCAGTCGGGGTCGCGGGTCTGCACTTCCAGGTGCTCGGAGGCCACCTGATCGGAGACGCGCACCATCTCCTCGTCGGAGTCGACCAGGATGATCTCGCCATAGTCGCGCCAGGAGGCGCCGGCGGCGTCGGCGGTGGGGAGGATCGCCAGCTGCCGGTCGATTTCGCGGGTCACGGCGTCGGCCAGCGCGCGCGAGGTGGTGATCAGCACGGACTGCGAATTGACGCCGTGTTCCGCCTGGGCGAGCAGGTCGGCCGCCACGAACTCAGGATCGGCGGCGTCGTCGGCAAGGATGCAGATCTCGGTCGGGCCGGCGAGCAGGTCGATGCCCACCTGCCCGAACAGCTGCCGTTTGGCCTCGGCCACGTACGCGTTGCCGGCGCCGACGATCATGTCCACGGCCGCCAGGGGCGGGGCCCCGTCCAGACCGAAGGCCATGGCGGCCATGGCCTGCGCGCCGCCGATCGCGTAGATTTCATCGGCGCCGCTGTTCAGCATGCCGTACAGCTGCAGGGCATTGATCCGGCCGGTGCCGCGCTGCAGCGGGGCGCAGGCGACGATGCGCCCCACGCCCGCGACCTTCGGCACGCCGATGGTCATGACGGCCGACGCGAGGATCGGGTACCGGCCGCCGGGGATGTAGGCGCCCACGGCCTGCACCGGGATCTGCTTTTGCCCGATGACCACGCCGGGCAGGGTTTCCTCCTCGAAGTCGGTCAGGGTGCGCCGCTGCGCCTCGGCGAAATGCTTGACCTGCGCGATGCTGAAGTCGATGGCGCGCGTGACCCGCTCGTCGAGGGTGGACAGCTGGGCCTGGATCTCAGCGTCGGACAGCCGGAATTCGCCCGGCGCGAAGCCGTCGAAGCGTTCGCTGTAGCGCCGCACGGCGTCCACGCCGTCGCGTTCGACGTCGGCGATGATGCGCGACACGGTCTCCTGGATTTCCTGCGTGACGGCGGTGGGCTGGGGGGGCGCTTTTTTGATGTATTCCATGGGTCCTCCAGTAGGGGGTCAGGCTCAGGGTGACGGCCAGCACAGCTGCGTGAGGAGGTCGAGCTCGTTCCAGAGCGTGTCCTCGCGCGCCACCCGGCCGCCCTGAAGGTCGAAGTGACTGAGACCGGTCATCCGCACGCGCCGGCCGGTGGGGGGGCCGTACGCGCCGGCGCCGGTGTGCGTGCCCTGGAAGGTCCAGCGCGCCGCGGCGCGGGCGTTCGTGTCGGCGTTCCCGGTCCAGGCGAGGTGCTCGAGACGCATCACGCCGTCCGGAAACGCGGCGAGCCGCTGCAGGACCCAGGCGGTGAGGGCCGCCGGTCCCTGCAGGCGCCGGGCCCCGGGGACGCGGATCACGGCGTCCGGGGCGTACACCTGCGCGGTGACGTTGAGCATGCGGGCGTTCCAGATCAGGTCGTAGATCAGCCCGGGCAGGGCCTGCGGGTGGTGGGGACCGCCGCCCGGTTCGGCGGGCACGCGCTCGACCGGGCCGGCCGCTCCGGCACCCCCCGGGACGACCGGCGCTTCGCCGCGTTCCGCGGCGGCCTGCGCCCGCGCCCGCGCCAGCGTCCACTCGTCCAGTCCGAGCCGGCGCACCACGGCCAGTTCGTCGTGCGCGTACCACACGTCGTGAATGCGGCCGTCACGCACGGCGTACTGGGTGATCTCGCGCCACTGCACGCGCCGGCCGGTGGGCAGGCCGTACGCTCCGTGGCCGTGGTGGTGCGCGGCGGCCGTGACCCGGTGCGACACGAACGCGCCGTCCAGGTCCGGCGTGCCGATCACCTCGTCGCCGTGCAGGCGCAGGTCCGGGAAGGCCGCGAGGCGCTGCACGGCGGACGCCACGAGGTGCTCCGGTCCGTAGTGGTCGGCGCCGGCCTGGTGCGCCACGACGCTGGGGGCGCAGTGGGCGTAGAGCAGGCCGACGGCCTTCTCGTCCCAGATGCGGTGGGCCAGGCGCACGACGGCGTCTGCCGCGCCGCCCGCCCGGTCAGGGCTGGGCGTCACTCGGGGCAGGCTCGGCGTCACCGTGTCCTCCAGGCTGGCCGTACAGCTGCTTGAGCAGCGCGAACTCGTCGAAGATGGTCCATTCCTGCGTGATCCGCCCGCCGGACACGGTGTGGTGGCTCATGCCGATCAGGTAGATGCGCCGCCCGGTCGGCGCGCCGTACGGGCCGTACCCGTCGTGGGTGCCCTGCAGGGTGAAGCGGGTGGCGACGCGGTACCCGGCCTCGGCACTGCCGAGCACGCACTGGTGGTCCACGCTGAGGGCCAGGTCAGGGAAGCAGGCGAGGAGGGTGATGACGAAGTTCTCGTAGTCGCCGTACCCGACGAGTTTGCGTGAGTCCGGCACGAACGCCACGTGGCCGGGCGCGTAGTGCTCGCGGACCATGTTCACCAGCCGCGCGTTCCAGAGGTTCAGCAGCACCGCGCGGATAAAGCCCTGCGGGTCCTCGTGCGCGCCCGGCACCCGGAGGAACTCCGGGGCCTGCTGCCCGGTGGGCAGGCGGTCGATCTCCCCGTGGGTGTGGTGCGTGACCGGCAGCGCCGCCCGCTTCGCCAGCGCCACCGGGTCGTAGCCCATGCAGCGCACCTCGGTGATGCCGTCGTGGGCGAGCCACTCCTCGACGATGCGGTTTTCGCGGATGAAGCAGTCCGCGATGCCCCAGCGGGCAATCTTGCGCCCGGTGGGCGGGCCGTGCTCGGTGTAGCCCGTGTGCGTCCCGATGTCGTAGACGCGGTGCGAGGAGTAGAAGCCGCGCTGCTCGTCGCCGCTCCAGATCACGTCGTCGGCGTACGCGCGCAGGTCGCCCCACATGGCCTGGTTCTGCAGGGTGCCGCGCACCATCGCCTCGCGGCCGTACAGGATGCCGCCCGAGGTGTGCACCAGGACGTTGTGGGCGTAGTGGGTGTAGATCAGGCCGATGGCCTTTTCCTCCCAGATCTTGTGGGTGCAGCGCACGATGTAATCGACGATGTCGGTGTAGTCGGCGTCGAAACCGGCCAGCGGCTGGCGGCGCCCGGTGCCGGCCGCCTGCGTGAAGTCCGCGTAGTCGGGCCGGCTCGCAAAGTCGAAGGGCGGCAGAGGCGTGCGGACCATCAGCGCACCTGCTGGCCGTGCAGCTGCTTGAGCAGCGCGAACTCGTCGAAGATGGTCCATTCCTGCGTGATCCGCCCGCCCTGGATGATGTGGTGACTGATCACGATCAGGTGGATGCGCCGCCCGGTCGGCGCGCCGTACGGGCCGTACCCGTCGTGGGTACCCTGGAAGGTGCAGCGGGTCGCCACGCGGTGGCCGCGCGCCTCGTCGCCCTGCACGCACTGGTGGTCGATGGTCACCGAGAGGTCGGGGAAGCAGGCGAGCAGGGTAATGACGAAGTTCTCGTAGTCGCCGTACCCGACGAGTTTGCGTGAGTCCGGCACGAACGCCACGTGGCCGGGCGCGTAGTGCTCGCGGACCATGTTCACCAGCCGCGCGTTCCAGAGGTTCAGCAGCACCGCGCGGATAAAGCCCTGCGGGTCCTCGTGCGCGCCCGGCACCCGGAGGAACTCCGGGGCCTGCTGCCCGGTGGGCAGGCGGTCAATCTCCCCGTGGGTGTGGTGCGTGACCGGCAGCGTCGCCCGCTTCGCCAGCGCCACCGGGTCGTAGCCCATCTGCCGGAGTTCGGTCAGGGTGTCGGAGGCGAGCCACTCCTCGACGATGCGGTTTTCGCGGATGAAGCAGTCCGCGATGCCCCAGCGGTGCACCTTGCGCCCGGTGGGCGGGCCGTATTCGGTGTAGCCGGTGTTCACGCCGACACTGGAGACGCGGTGCGAGGAGTAGAAGCCGCGCTGCTCGTCGCCGCTCCAGATCACGTCGTCGGCGTAGGCCCGGCGCTCGGAATACACCGCGATGCGCTGCAGGGTGTTCACCACCATGGCCTCGCGGCCGTACATGATGCCGCTGGAGTAATGCACCAGGACGTTGTGGGCGTAGTGGGTGTAGATCAGGCCGACGGCCTTTTCCTCCCAGATCTTGTGGGTGCAGCGCACGATGTAATCGACGATGTCGGTGTAGTCGGCGTCGAAGCCGGCCAGCGGCTGGCGGCGCCCGGTGCCGGCCGCCTGCGTGAAGTCCGCGTAGTCGGGCCGGCTCGCAAAGTCGAACACAGGTGGGGGGGCGGTCTGCTGGTCGTCCATGCGGGTCCTTTGGGGGGCGGTCCGGGCCCGCCTCGTGCGGGTCCGGCCTGGGGGGGCGGCGAGCGTCATTCGGGCGCGGCGTTCACTTCACGGCGCCGACGGTGATGCCTTCAACGAAGTACCGGCGGATGAACAGCGACATCACCAGGATCGGGATCATGACCAGCATGCCGGCCGCCGCGACCTGTTCCCACATCGGGCCGCGCGGACCGGAGATGGTCTGCATGGTGACCGGGAGGGTCAGGGCGTCGGAGCGCGTCAGGATCAGCGCGAAGAAGAATTCGTTCCAGGCGGAGATGAAGGCGAACACCGCGGCGACGAGCAGGCCGGGCATGATCAGCGGCAGCGTGACGTAGCGCAGCGTCTGCAGTTCGTTGCAGCCGTCGATAAAGGACGCCTCCTCGATCTCCACCGGCAGCGCGTCGAAAAAGCCGCGCAGCATCCAGATCGCGTACGGCAGGGTGAACGAGAGGTAGACGATGATCAGGGCCCAGGGCGTGTCGATCAGGTTCAGCGTCCGGAACAGCGTGAAGAACGGAATGGCCACCACGACGGCCGGCACGAACTGGGTGATCAGGATCAGCAGGAACAGCGTGTCGCGGCCGCGGAAGCGGTGCCGGGACATCACGTACGACGCCGCGGCGCCGAGCGGGATGGTAATCGCGACGGTCAGGAACGACACCAGGGCGCTCACCCAGACGTGCGCACCGAGCCGGACGGGGTTGTCGAACACGGCGCGGAAGTTGTCGAGGGTGGGCTGGAACAGCAGCCGGGTGGAGTACACGTCGATCTGGTTCTTGAACGCGGCGAGAATCATCCACAGCAGCGGGAAGGTCACAAAGAAGATCACCGCGAGCGTGGCGATCACCTCGCCGGTCTGCGCGAGCCGCCGGCGCGCGCGCACGCGGGGCTGCGGGACGTGGTTGACGGCGCCCTGCATCAGTCGCCCCTCATCAGGGTGCGGACGTACAGCGTGGCGAGCAGGGCCATCACGGCGACGATGATGTACGACACGGCGGAGGCGTACCCGAGGTCGAGGGTGCGGAACGCCACGTGGTACACGAAGAAGTACAGCGTCTGAGTGGAGTCCCCGGGGCCGCCGCCGGTCATGATCGCGACCTGGTCGAACATCTTCACGGCCGAGATGATCTTCAGCAGGGCGACGATGTAGATCACGGGCGCGAGCAGCGGCAGGGTGATGCGCCGGAAAATCTGCAGGCCCGTGGCGCCGTCCACGCGCGCGGCTTCGGTGGTCTCGGCGGGAATCGCGCCGAGCGCGCCGATGAACATCAGGGCGAACAGCGGCGCCCAGCCCCAGATTTCGGACATGGCGATGGACACCAGGGCGCTGAATTCATGCCCGAGCCAGACGTAACCTTTCAGCGGGGAGAACACCTCGCCGAGCATCTTGGAGTACACGCCGTACTCGGGGTTGAGCATGAAACGCCACGAGTAGCCTTTGAGCACCGGGGCCACCGCGAAGGGGAAGATCAGCAGGGTGCGCGCGAACACGTTGAGCCGGGTGGGTTTGGCGAGGGTCAGGGCGATGGCCAGGCCGGTCAGGAGCGTGAGCGTGACGGAAATCAGCGTGTACAGGGCGCTGACGCCCAGGCTGTTCAGGAAACCCACGTCGGTAAAGGCCCGGGTGTAGTTGGCCAGGCCGACGAAAGGCCCGGGCACGGGGGAGTTGATCAGCCGCCAGTCGCGGAACGAGGTGATCAGGGACGCGACGAGCGGGTAGATCACGGTGGCGAGGATGACCAGCAGGGCGGGCCCGAGCATCAGCCAGCGCAGGCTGGGGCTCTGGGGCCGCCACGGTCTGGGCGCGGCGGGGGCCGCCGGGGCGGCCACGCTGTCGGCCACGAGGTCAGGGGTCGTGCGGGGAAGTTCCATCGGGGTTCACCTCAGCCGGGCCGGCCTGTGCAGGGCGGCCCGGCATGACCGGTACGGGCGGGGTCAGTTCACTTGTAGTAGCCGGCCCGTTTCTGAATGGCGTCCACGTCCCGGGCCATGCGGTCGAGCGTGGCTTTCACGTTGGCGCCGGTGGCCATCTGGTTGATGCCGACTTCTAGGACGCTCTGGATCTCGGCCCAGGTGCGCACCTGCGGGAGGGTGCGCGCGGTGCGCAGCGCCTGCCCGCCGACTTTGGGGATGCCGCCGTTGGCCGCGTTGACCCTGGCGTCGTTCATGCCGGAGAACGTCACGATGGTGTTGTCGGCCTCGGCGGGAACGCTGCGGTTGGCGGCGACTTTCTTCTGCACTTCGGTGTTCGTCACGTACTTGACGAACTCCCAGGCGGCGTCGGGGTTCTTGGAGTTCTTGAAGATGCCCAGCGGCCAGATCAGGGCGTAGTTCTGGGTCTTGCCGCCGGCCCAGCCGGGTGCGGGCGCGAAGCCGATGTTGTTCAGCACGGCGGGCGTCACGGCTTTGGGGTCGGAGAAGCGCGCCCAGTACCACCACCAGCCCACCCACATCGCGGCGCGCCCCTGCAGGAGCTCGGAGGAGGATTCGGGCTCGGCGAAGGTCGTGGCGGCCGGGTTGGTGACTTTGTTCTTGCGCAGGATGTCGATGTAGAACTGCGTGGCCTGGACGCCTTTGGGGTTGTTGAACACCGGGCGCCCCGCCTTGTCGAGAATGTCGCCGCCGTTGCCCCAGAGCATGCTCGTCCAGTTGAAGAGGTTCTGGCCGGCGCTGACGCCGTACATGGTGGACAGGCCGGTCATGCCGGGTTTTTTCTCCTGGATCACCGCGGCGGTCTTGACCACGTCCTGCCAGGTGGTGGGAACCTTGAGTTTGAGTTCGTTGAAGACGTCTTTGCGGTAGAACAGCACGAGCGGGTGGCCGCGGAAGGGCAGGCCGACGATGTTGTTGCCGTCGGAGGACGCCTCGATGTAGGCGCTCGGGTAGTCCTTCATGTTGATCTTGTCGGCGGCGATGCGGCTGTTCAGGGGCAGCAGCTGGTTTTTGAACGCGGCGCCCCAGGCGTCCACCCAGGCGACCACGTCGTAGGTGCTGCCGGTGGTGGCTTCCACCAGGATCTTCTGCTGCAGCGCCTCGTAGGGCGTGTTTTCCCACTTGACGGTGATGCCGGTGAGTTTCTGGAATTCGCTGCCTTCGCCCGTGAGTTTGATCATCTGGGCGAACTGACCGGCGGTGGCGCAGCAGATCAGGAATTTCAGTTCGGTGCCGGCGTAGGGCTTTCCGGCCTTGAGGCCGTAGGTGGCGGCGGTCTGCGCGACGCCGGGTGTGGCGGTGGCCAGCGCCCCCAGCACGCCCAGGGTAAGTCCGATGCGCCGATGAACTCTCCAATCTACCTTGATCATGTGGCTTCCTCCTGACGAACGTGTGCTGCTCTGGTCGTGGCGGTGGTCATTGGAGTGGTGACGCGAGGCGCCGGGGCGCTGAGCAGGTGTCACCAGGATTCCCTGGAGGGACGTAGGCCGGGGGGGCGGAGGGCGTGTTGGGCGGCCCGCCGCGAAGCCGCGTTGCATACGTATTCATACCTTAGGTGCCCATCTTCCAATTTGTCAAGCCCTCATGGAAGCCGCATGCACCAATCGCCGTCAGGGGGCTGATCCGCGCGGATCTTGACGGTGGCTGCGGCGTGGAGTACGGTTTGCATACGTATTCAAATCCTGCGCGGCGCCCGACTGGCCGCCGCGCCGAACCCCACGCCCCGCTGCACCCTGGAGGCCCCCATGACATCCGAACCCCCCGCCGCGCCCGCTCCGCCCCAGGAAGACCTCGGGATCATGACCGGCCACGTGGTCCGCTTCCGCGACCTGAAAACCCGGCCGATCCCCCTGATGTTCATCGACTCGATCCTCCCCGGCCACCAGCGCCACAACTACGCCGTGATCGGCGACACGGCCGCCGAGAACGACGCCTACGCGCCCTTCATCACCTCACCGCACGGCTTTCAGATCGGCATGGTCCGCGCCCGTCAGGGCAACGGCCCGGCCTACCACACGCACGACTACATCGAGTCGTTCCTGCCGCTGCGGGGCCGCTGGCGCTTCTACTGGGGCCAGAGCGCCGACAAGATCGACGGGGAAACCATCCTGGAGGAATTCGACTACATCACCCTCCCGCCCCAGGTCTGGCGCGGCTTCGAATGCATCGACGAGGGCGAAAGCTGGATCTTTGCCGTGCTCGAGAAACACGAGGCGTACGAAGGCAAGGACCCCTACTGGGCGCCGGACGTAATCCGCCGCGCCCGCGAGTACGGCTTCGAGGCCAGCGACACCGGCAAGATGATCAAACCCGACAACTTCGCCGAACTCGAGCAGCAGATGCTCCGGCAGTTCGGCGACGACTGAGCCCATGCGCACGCTGCTGCTGCCCGGCACGCTGTGCGACGCGGCCCTGTGGGCCGGCGTGACCCTCCCGCCCGGCGCGCACGCCGCCCCGGCCCTGCGCGGCCGCACACTCGCCGAAGCGGCCGCGGCCTGCGCGGCGGCCTGCAGCGGCCCCCTGCACGTGGTGGGTTTCTCCCTGGGCGCCATCGTCGCGTTCGAACTGCTGCGCCGCTGGCCCGCACGCGTGCAGCGCCTGACCCTGATCAGCGCCAACCCCCTGGCCCCCACCGGCGCGCAGCTCGCCGCCTGGGCCGCGCAGGAAGCCGCCGTCCACGCCCGCCCGGACGGCTTCGACTCCGTCGCCCGGCAGCTTGCCGCCGCCGCCGGCCCGCACGCCGCCGCCGCCGTCCTGGACATGGCCCGGCGCGTCGGCCCCGCCGCCTTCCTGGAGCAGCTCGCGCTGCTGCGCGCCCGGCCCGACAGCCGCCCGGCGCTGCAGGCCTTCACCGGGCCGCTGACGCTGCTCGTGGGCGGCGCCGACCCCATCACCCCGCCGGACCTCAGTCACGCCGCCGCGGCGTGCGCGCCGCACGCGGCCGTCACCGTGGTCCCCGGCGCCGGCCACTACCTGCCGCTCGACGCGCCGGGCGCCGTCACGGCGCACCTGCGAGCGTGGACCTATGCCTGAGTCCGCCGTCCGGCGCCTGCAGCGCGGCGAGGCGGTCCTGAACGGCTGGCTGCACCTGCCCGGCGGCGTGAGCGCCGAAGTGATGGGCCGCGCCGGGTACGAAACGCTGACGGTGGACCTGCAGCACGGCCTGATCGGCGACGGCGGCCTGGTGCCCACGCTGCAGGCCATCGCCGCCACAGGCGCGGCGCCCTTCGTGCGGGTGCCGGGGCTGCACCCGCCGGACCTGATGCGCGCCCTCGACGCCGGGGCGGCCGGCGTGATCTGCCCGCTGATCGACACGCCGGCGCAGGCCGCCGCGCTCGTGCACGCCTGCCGGTACCCGCCGCTCGGCGGGCGCTCCTTCGGCCCGACCCGCGCCCGCCTGGTGTACGGCGACGAGTACGCCGCCGCGGCAGACACCGGCGTGCTGGTGTTCGCCATGATCGAAACCGCGCGCGCCCTGGAGAACCTGGAGGCCATCGCGCAGACCCCGGGCCTCAGCGGCGTGTACGTGGGCCCCGGTGACCTGAGCCTCAGCCTGACCGGCGCCGCCACCCTCGATTTCCGCCTCGGCGAGACGGCCGCGGCCGTCGCCCGCGCCGCGCAGGTGACGGCCAGACACGGCCGGATCCCCGGCATCTTCACGCAGGGCGGCGACCTCGCGCGGCACGCCCTGAAGCTCGGGTACCGCTTTGTGACCGCCGGCTCCGACTTCGCCCTGCTTTCCGCGGCGGCCCGCGGCGTTCTGACCGACCTCGGCGCCGCCGCTTCGCCCGCTTCGTCCCTGTACTGACGTTCCCCCCGCCCCGCGCAAGGAGGCATCCGATGGCCCGCATTCTGAAAGCCGGTATGAACGCCGACACCCAGCTGAGCATCAACGAAACCGTGCAGCAGACCGTCCGCGGCATCATCGCGGACGTGCGCGCGCGCGGCGACGAGGCGCTGCGCGAGTACTCGCAGGCCTTCGACCGCTGGAACCCCGCGCAGTTCCGCCTGAGCGCCGCGCAGATCGAGGCGCTCGTGGCGCAGGTGCCGGCCGAGCAGCTCGACTCCATCCGCTTCAGCCTGGAGCAGGTGCGCACCTTCGCGCAGGCGCAGCGCGCGTCGATTCACGACGTGGAAATCGAAACCCTGCCCGGCGTCACGCTCGGCCACCGGGTGCTGCCGGTCAATTCGGTGGCGTGCTACGTGCCCGGCGGGCGCTACCCGATGATCGCCTCGGCCATCATGAGCGTCGCCACCGCCAGGGTGGCCGGCGTGCAGCGTGTGGTGGCCGTCACGCCGCCCAAGGACGGTCAGCCGTACCCGGCCACGGTGGCCACCATGCACCTCGCCGGCGCGGACGAGATCTACATCATGGGCGGCGTGCAGGCGCTCGCGGCGCTCGCGCTGGGCACCGGCAGCGTCGCGCCGGTGGACATGCTCGTCGGCCCCGGCAACGCCTACGTGGCCGAAGCCAAGCGGCAGCTGTTCGGGCAGGTGGGCATCGACCTGCTCGCCGGGCCCACCGAAACGCTGGTGATCGCCGACGACTCGGTCGACGCGGAGATGGTCGCCACCGACCTGCTCGGGCAGGCCGAGCACGGCACCAACTCCCCGGCGGTGCTGCTCACCACTTCCGAGCAGCTGGCGCACGACGTCGCGGCCGAGGTGCAGCGGCAGCTGGGCGTGCTGCGCACCGGCGAGGTGGCCGCGCAGGCCTGGCGGGACTACGGGCAGATCATCCTCGCGGCCGACGACGACGAGATGGTACGCCTCGCCGACGAGATCGCCTCGGAGCACGTGCAGGTGCTCACCCGCGACCCGGACTACTTCCTGACGCGCATGACCAATTACGGCTCGTTGTTTCTCGGCCCCGAAACCAACGTCGCGTACGGCGACAAGACCATCGGCACCAACCACATCCTCCCGACCGGCCGCGCGGCGCGCTACACCGGCGGCCTGTGGGTGGGCAAGTTCCTCAAGACCGTCACGTACCAGCGCGCCACGCGCGAAGCGTCGGTCCTGATCGGCCGGCACTGCTCGGTGATCTGCGGGGTCGAGGGCTTCGCCGGCCACCAGCGGCAAGCCGACCTGCGTGTCGAACGCTACGGCGCGGCCGTGCCCGTCGGAGCGGACGGCTGACGGGGGGCCGGCCGTATGCTGGGGGCCAGCCCATGACCCGCCCTCCGTCCAGCGTCACCGCCGCGTCCCAGCGCGTCACGTCCCTCGACGTGTCGCGTGAAGCCGGCGTCTCCCAGTCGGCCGTTTCACGCGCGTTCACCCCGGGGGCGTCCATCAGCCCCGACACCCGGCGCCGGGTGCTCGAAGCGGCCCGGCGCCTGGGCTACCAGCCCAACGCGATCGCCCGCTCGCTGGTCACCCAGCGCAGCGGCATCGTCGCCCTGATCGTCGGCGAACTGCACAACCCGTTCTACCCGCAGGCCCTGACGCAGTTCGCCCAGGCGCTCGAGGCGCGCGGCAAGCGCGCGCTGCTCCTGACACACGACACCCGGCGCGACGTGCAGGACACCCTGGACGCCGCGCGGTCGTACCAGATCGAGGCGGCCATCGTCTTTCCCACCCGCCTGAACGCCGCGCCGCCGAGCCTGGGCAAGCTCGACGAGGGCGGCGTCCCGGTGCTGCTGTTCAACCGGCATCTGCCCGGACATCAGCTGCTGTCGGTGGCGTGCGACAACTACGCCGGCGGGCGGCTCGCCGCGCAGGTGCTGCTGGACGCCGGCGCCCGGCGCCCCGCGTTCATCGGCGGGGACCCCGACACCTCCACCCACCAGGACCGCCTGCGGGGCTTCACCGAGCGGCTCGCCGAAGCGGGCGTGCGGCCGGTGGCCACGCCCGCACGCGCGTTCCAGTACGACTGGGGCGTGCAGGCCACCCTGCACCTCGACGCGGCCGGCGACCGGCCCGACGCGTTTTTCGGCGCCAACGACATCGTTACGATCGGGATCCTCGACGCCCTGCGGACACTGGGGCGGCGGGTGCCGCAGGAGGTCAGCGTGATCGGCTTTGACAACATCGACGAATCGGCCCGGCTGGCGTACCGCCTGACCACCATCGGTCAGCCGCTGGCCGCCATGGTGGAAGACGCCCTGCGCGCCCTGGAGGACCCCCAGCCGGGCGAAGGCCCCCGGCTGCACGCCCCTGAACTGATCTGGCGCGACACGGTGGCGGGGCGCCGGCCGTGAGCGGCCCAGGCAGTGAACTGAGCGGCCAGGTGGCGCTGGTCACCGGCGGAAGCGGCGGCATCGGCAGCGCCATCTGCGAGGTGCTGGCCGGCGCGGGGGCCGCCGTGCTGGTCGGGTACGCCGGGCACCCCGAACGCGCCGGCGCGCTCGTAGCCGCGCTGCCGGGCGGCGGGCACCGCGCGCTGCGCGTGCCGGTGGACGACTCAGCGGCGCTGGCGCTGGCCGCCGCGGACGTGCAGGCCAGCGAGGGGCGGCTCGACCTGCTCGTGAACAACGCCGGCGTCACCACCCCGGTGCCGCACGCGGACCTCGACGGCCTGAGTGACGAGTGGATCGACACGATTCTGCGCGTCAACGTCCGCGGGCCGTTCGCGTGCGCGCGGGCGTTCGCGCCGCTGCTGCGCCTCGGGGGACGCGGCGTGATCGTGAATATCTCCTCGGTGGCGGCCGTCACCGGCCTGGGCTCCAACGTCGCCTACTGCGCGTCCAAAGCCGCGCTCGACTCCATGACGCGCTCGCTGGGCCGCGCCCTGGCGCCGGACATCCGCGTGCTGAGCGTCTCGCCCGGCTGGGTGGACGGCGAATACGCCGCCCGGATGCCCGCCGACCTGATCGCCGCGCAGGCGGCGCGCACCCCGCTCGGGCGCATCGCGCGGCCCCAGGAGGTCGCGCGCGCGGTGCTGGCCGCCGCGGCCGTGCTGACCTTCAGCACCGGCGCCGTGATTCCCGTCGACGGCGGCCGGCCCCTCGACCGGGCCTGACCCCCGGCCGGCCGGGGGCGCCGGCAGCGCTCCTCAGCGGTGAAGGACACTGGCGGCCCCGGGCGCCAGTGTCCTTCACACCAACGCCGCGTGCCGTGACGGCAACGGAAAGCCCCGTGGCCGTCATGCCCCCAGGGCGTTCAGCCGCGCCCATACGCACCTGAGGACGTCCTCCCGCACCAGGCGTCAGGCCACGGCAGGCTCTTCCAGGTGGGCGGCGCAGGCGAGGACAGCTCCGGCCCAGGCGCCGTCCGCCTGCCGCTCCAGGGTCGTGAGGGCGGTGTTGCCGTGCAGACCCCGCCGCGCCGCCCAGGCGGCCTGCGCGTCCCAGCCCAGCAGATCACACAGCAGGGCCGTGATCGCCACCCCGTGCGTCACCAGCACCACGTGCCCGCGGTCGTCCGGCGCCACCGCGTCGAACACCGCGGGGACACGCCGGGCCACGGCCCCGACGCTCTCCCCCTGCGGCGCGGCCTGCACCGGCCACGCCGCGAAGGCGTCGGCGTCACGCGCGGATCTCCTCGAACGTCAGGCCCGCCCACGCGCCGATGTGCATCTCCCGCTGCGCCCGCACCGGCTGTACGTGCACGCCCAGCGGGGCGGCGACCGCCTGCGCCGTCTGCACCGCGCGTCTCAGGTCACTGGCATACACGTGGGTCGGCCGCGCGGCGTGCGCCGCCAGACGCGCCGCGACGAGGCGCGCCTGTGCGTGCCCCCGCTCGTCGAGCGGAACGTCGGTCCAGCCCTGGAAGCGGCCGGCGGCGTTGTGCGCGGTGCGGCCGTGACGCACCAGCGTGACCCGCGCCGTCACAGGCGGCCGCCTGACCAACCGGCCAGTGGAAACTCGGCAGTGGACCCGGGCGCGGCAGAACACATGCGGGGCATCATAGAGGGCGCGGGGGAGCGCCGGGACGGCAGGGGCGGCCCCCGGGTGCCGGGTGCGGCTGCGCTTTCTCTGGTGAAGGGGCGCCCGCCCGCCGGCACCCCGGGCCGCAAGCCCGCGTTCGTGGCCGGTTCACCTGAAAGCCCCGGCAGCGGCGCGACACGTGCCGGTCCTGAGCCGGGGCGGGACGTCACAGGACGACGCTCCTCCCCTGCACCTGAACCTCACCCGGTTCTGCGCCTGCTCAGGGGGGACACCCGTGCAGACGTGGCGGTCACCTGACGCCCGCGTGACGGTGCCGGTCATGTTCGCCGCACTGCGCCGCGGTCGTCCCACACAATGCAGTGATGAACGCCGCGCTGCGCCGGCATGTCCTCCGTCTGACCTTTGGTCTGATTCTTCCCCTGATGATCCTGAGCCCCAACCTGTTCTGGACCAACTTCAGCGTGGCTGCCTCTCTGGGGGGCGGCTCAACGGGCGCGGTGCGCGCTTACCTGCTGGCCGCCCTGCTGCCCGCGGCGTACGAACTGGGTGACGCCCTGATCCGCCGCGACCGCTCCCTCCATTCACTGTATTCGGTGGGCACCGGCGTCCTGAGCGGCGCCCTGGCGTTCTGGTTCGTGGACGGCTTCTGGTACGCCTTCAAGACCAGTGTGGATCTCTTGCTTCAGGGCCTGCTGTTCCTGGCCAGTGCACTGGCCGGCGTGGCCCTGATCAAACCGCTGGCCATCGACGGTCTGCTTCAGCAGGGTGCTCCGGCGTCCCGTCAGAAGCTGGAGGAGGCGTTGAGGCACCCCGGCATGGCGCGGGCGTACCGGTTGAGCGGCCTGATGATCGGCAGCTCGAAACTGGTGGTCGGCTGCCTCAGGGTGTTCGTCACCTGCCACGTCGTAACCGCTGCGTTCGGCACCGAGGCCTTTAACGCGCAGGTCGCCCTCCTGTGCGCCGGGTTCTTCCCGCTGACCCTGCTGATGGGTGGGCTCACGGTCGCCCCCGCGGTGCTGATGCTGGAGCGCACCCTCAAAGACATTCACGGCCAGGAGGTCAGCTTGCTGCGCCCGGAGCAACCCGCGTGGCAACCTGCGCCGGCCACCTGAACCCTGATCCTCTGCCCTGCAGTTGCCGGACGCGCCGCGCCTGGCCCGTCAACGTTGGTGGGTTTCCCGGGCCGACAGCCCCCATACGTGGCCTCACCCGCTGCCAGGACCAGCCGGTCCGGTGCGGCCCACTCACCCTTTGGACGCATGACGGCCCGCAGGGCGGCCTCTACAGTGACGCCGTGAGCTTCCCTCCAACGTCACCGCTGCCCAGGCAAGAGTGCGCTCCGCTGCTGCTGGTGGTCTCCGGCCTTCCGGCCTCAGGGAAGACCCACCTGGGCACCCACCTGGCCCACACCCTTCACCTGCCCCTGGTCACCAAGGACGAGTACAAGATGCGCCTGCATGACCACCTGCCGGACCTCACGCGGGCCCAGGCGGGGCCTCTGAGCTTCGCGCTGCTGTGACACGCGGCCTCCGTCATCCTGACCGCAGGCGGGAGCCTCATCGTCGAAACCCATTTCTATCGCCCCACGAGCGAAGAGCACCTGCTCGACCTGGCCCGCACCCACCAGGCCCGCCTCGCTCAGATTTATTGTCAGGCGCCGTTGCCGGAACTCAAGCGGCGGCATGCCCAGCGCGTCGCCTCCAGGAGGAGGCCGCACATCGACCTGCCGTTTGACCATGAGGACCTGCCGCCTGAAGCGTGCTGGGCGCCGTTGGCCCTGCGTGCTCCTTTGCTCCTTCTGGATACGACGCAGGCGGAGTGTTTCGACCGGGCTGTGACCTGGGTCAAGGCCCAGGCGACCCCGCGTTTCCTTGAATCCTGAGCTGACCGGAGACGCCGGGAGCGGACCCTCAAGTTCGGTGGGGCCGACCCAGGTCTTCCGGCAAGTTCACTGACGCCGCAGCTGTTCGGGTGGCGGAGCGCTCAGGACTTGACGGGGTTCGGCAGGCATCACAAACGTCATCTGGTTTGCAACCGCAGGCGGCGTCTCCTGACCAACGCCTGGGCTTCAGCCTGAAGTGCACCGTCCGGCGGGCCTCTCCCGGCCGCCGGCCTGGGCGCAGCTCAGGTGCTGCGGGGGACGCCCGCGCTGAGCTGCGCCGTCAGGCGCTCACGGGTGGTCTTGAGGATGGCGTCGCTGAGGTCCGGGTCGGTCACGGCGCGGGCCAGCATGACGGCGCCCACCATGCCGCAGAGCAGAGGCAGCACCTCGGCGCGCCGGGCCGCCGGACTATCCGCTGGCGAGAGGGCGGACAGCTCGCCGATCAGTTCCATCAGGGTCGTGGTGAAAGCGTTTCGCACCTCGGGGGCCTGCCGGGCGATTTCGGCGGCCAGGGCGGGCAGCACGCAGCTGGCCGCCGATTCGGGCTGGTCGCGGTGCTGCCGGCTGACGTAGCTGCGAATCACGCCGCCCAGCCCGTACGGCGGGGTCTGACTGGCGGCCTGCAGGAGGGTGGTGGAGGTGGCGCGCAGGCTGCGGGCCAGCGTTTCCTGCACCAGGGCGTCCTTGCTGCGGAAGTGGGCGTAGAACCCGCCGTGGGTGAGGCCGGCCTGACCCATCAGGCGCCCGATGCCGACGGTGTTGAGGCCCTCGGCTTTGAATGACAGGGCCGCGGCGTTCAGGATCTTCTCGCGCGTGGCCTGGGCGTGGTGACTGCCGTAACGGGCCATGTCAGGGCCCCGGCCGTGGGGGGTGGAGGGAAGGGTGGGGCATCGGAGGGCTCCTTGAGGGGACCGGCGGCGGTGAGGCGCAGGCGCGGTGGGGGCGCGGCGCTGGACTCTGCCGGGCGTGCGCATTGATATGATGCATATCATATTACCGGCCCACGCCGCTCCGCGGCCCTCGCCCCCCTATCCCGCCGCACGCCCAGGAGGCCCCATGACCCACCTCACCTCTCCCGACGCCCCCCCCGCCCAGGACAGCGCTCCGGAGGGCGCCCGCCAGCGCACCTACACCTGGTCGGACCCGCTCATCGGCGCCGAAGCCGCGCGGCAACTCAGCGGCCTTGAGTACCTGCGGGGCATGGTGCGCGGCGCGTACCCCGGCCCGCCCATTGCCGACAGCCTCGACTTCGCCCTGGCCCGCGAGGAGGACATCGAAGACGGCCGGGTCACCTTCCGCATGACCCCCCGCGAGTTTCACTACAATCCGATCGGCAGCGTCCACGGCGGTGTGTTCGCCACCCTGCTCGACTCCGCGCTGGGCTGCGCCATTCACACCCGGCTTCCGGCGGGCGTGGGCTACACCACCCTGGAGCTCAAGGTCAACTACGTGCGGCCCCTGCTGGCCGGCATGGGCGAAGTCCGCGCGGTCGGCGAGGTCCTGAGCGTCTCCAGGCAGGTGGCCACCGCGCAGGCCCGCCTCCTGGACGCCAACGACAAACTGTACGCCCACGCCACCACCACCTGCCTGATCCTGCGCCCCCAGAAGAGCGCGCCGTGACCCCCCCGGACCCCTTCACCGAACAGGCCCGCGGCGCCCTGCCGGACCACCTCGGCATTGAGATTCTCGAGGCGGGCGGCGACCGGGTGGTGGCCCGCATGCCTGTCGAGCGGCGCGTGCACCAGCCGTTCGGTGTCCTGCACGGCGGCGCGAGCGTGGCGCTCGCCGAAACGGTGGCCAGCCTGGGCGCGCACCTGAGTGTCGCCGGGCAGGGCATGACGGCCGTGGGGCTCGAGATCAACGCCAACCACCTGCGCGCCGTGCGCAGCGGCGCCGTGACCGCGACTGCCACGCCCATTCACCAGGGCCGCACGACGCAGGTCTGGCAGATTGAGATCACCGATGAGCAGGGCCGC
Organism: Deinococcus taeanensis; assembly: GCF_020229735.1. NCBI lineage: Bacteria > Thermotogati > Deinococcota > Deinococci > Deinococcales > Deinococcaceae > Deinococcus > Deinococcus taeanensis. The sequence goes on from NZ_CP083456.1 coordinate 171,125, forward strand.
GCGGTGTGCGTTTCCCGGTGCACCCTGGCGGTGATTGCGGCGCCCTCCCCCACCTGAGGTGAAGGGGGCGCCGACGCAGGGGCGCGGCCTACTCGTGCCCCGCGGCGTGCTGGTCCTGCGCCACGTGGTGAATCTCGGCCAGGATGTCGCCCGGCATGGCGCGGGACGCGCGGGTGTTGATGGCCCGGACGCGAGCGGGGTCCAGTTTGGGCACCCGGTCCGCGGTCAGCAGGCCATTGGTTTCCTGCTCGGTGTCGGTGAGCTGCGTGTAGCAGAAGCCCACCAGCGTTTCGGCGCGCAGCACGGCCTGCACGAGATCCTCGTAGCGGCTGAGCAGGTCCTCCGGTGACGTGACGGTGCCGTACCCGAACCAGCGTTCGCCGGTGTCCGGAGCGAGGCTCAGGCCGCCGAACTCGCTGAGCACCACCGCTTCCTCGCCGCGGGTGGCGTCGGTGAGGATGTTGCGGAAGTACGGCTGCACCGAGCGCAGGGTGCGCTCCAGCGCTTCAGGCGTGCCGTAGCGTTCCCGGAGGGTCTCGCCCTGCGGAGCGTAATCGTGCACGCCGATCAGGTCGCCGGCCACGAACTGCCAGCCGTCGTTGGCAATCACGGGGCGGGTGGGGTCCAGCGCCCGGGTCAGCTGGTACAGTCCCCGCGCGAACGCCCGCTGGGCCGGATCACCTTCAAGGTTCGGCACGCCCCATGATTCATTGAGTGGCACCCAGGTGACGATGCACGGGTGGCTGTAATCCCGGCGCAGCACCTCCAGCCACTCGCGCGTGAGGCGTTCGCAGGCTTCAGGCGTGAACGCGTACGCACTCGGCAGTTCCTCCCAGACGAGCAGCCCGAGGTGATCACACCAGTACAGGAAACGCGGATCTTCGATCTTCTGGTGAATCCGCACGCCGTTGAACCCCAGGTCCTTGACGTGCTGCACCTCCCGGCGCAGAGCGTCGGCGCTGGGCGCCGCGAGATGCGAGGCCGGCCAGTAGTTCTGGGCCAGCACCAGCCGCAGGTAGTACGACAGGCCGTTGAGCAGGAACCGGCCGCCGCGGGTGCCGGCGCTGCGCAGGCCCGCGTAGGAGCGGACCTCGTCCACGGCCGTTTCGCCGACCAGCAGCGTGAGCTCCGCCTGAATCAGGTTCGGGCGGCGCGGGGACCAGAGAATGTCGTCCCGCTCGGGGTTGGTGGACACGTAATACAGGTTCAGGGTGATGCTCACGTGCCGGTCCGGCACGGCGACCACCTGCTCGCTGAGCAGCTGCCCGCGCAGGGTGAGCCGCACCTTCAGGCGGGTGTCCGGAAGCGGCCGGTGACCCAGCCGGGCGTCGAGGCGCAGTTCCAGCCGGTGAATGTCGGAGGTCCAGCGCAGGTCCTGCACGTGCACGCGCGGCACGCACTCCAGCCAGACAGGCTGCCAGATGCCGCTGGTGCGGTGATACCAGATGGCGTGCGGTTCCCGCTGCCAGTCCTGCTTGCCGCGCGGCTGGGCCAGGTCGCGCGGTTCATCCTCGGCGCGCACCGTGAGCAGCTGCGGTCCGCTGCCCGTCAGGGCCTGCGTGACCACGGCGGTAAAGGGCGTGTGGCCGCCCTCATGCTCGGCGACCAGCTGGCCGTTCACCCACACCTGCGCCCGGTAGTCCACCGCGCCGAACTGCAGCAGGACCTCGCCGCCCGGTTCGCGTTCAGGCACGTCAAACGGCCGCTGGTACCACACGACCGGGTGGTAGCCGGTGTCGTGCACGCCGCTCGCGCGGGACTCGGGCGGGAACGGCACGGTAATGGTGCGGTCATACACGTCGGCGCGGGCAAACCAGCGCTCGCCCAGACCGACGTCGCCGTCATCAAAGGCGAAGGCCCAGACGCCGGACAGGTCGGTCCACGCGTCACGGGCCAGTTGAGGACGAGGGTGAACGGGGTGAGGATCAGTCATAGGCACGCTCCTCGCGGGGGCTGGAACTTGAGGCGGACAGCAAGACGGTGCGCGCCTGACCATACCCCTGCGCGGCCCCCCTGACGAACTCGCTCAAGAAAAGCCTTACGCCGACGGGCGCGGCGTGGCCGGAGCGCACCGATCAAAGGTGGCACCGGCCCGTCACGGCACAGCTGCCAAAGCGCGTTTTGCCAGGCCGCCTCTCTCTTTACGTTTCCATTCCGCCGGGCAGCCTCACTTCTCCCCGGAACACCGGCACGCACCCGCCCCCAACGCGGGCGTGAATGCCGCGTGGGGTTCGGGAGGCGCTGGTCCGCAACAGGCTGGGCCGACCCATCTCGACCCCCTGAACGATGTCCCAGCTCCCGCTCACGGCCCCCGATAGATGCAGCAGAAAGCCGGCCAGCGGCGTGGCCGCGCTGCCTGTCGCCGCATCCTCCCATGTGCCGGTCAGGGGCGAGAACATCCTGGCACGCAGCCCGGACCCGTCACGGCGGTAGAGGTAGAGCGAGAGCTTGCCGCCGAGCGAAGGCGTCGCCGCCACTGCCCGCCGGAAGGCGGTCAGATCGGGCGTGGCGGTGGTCATTGCCGCCGCGGTCACTTCCACCAGCAGGCGGGGGGCGCCGCCATCCGTGGCGACGGTCGGCGGGTGACTGGCCAGGACGACCCCGTCCGGCGCGATTCCGGCGCAGGCGGCGGCGAGGTCGCGCGGCAGCGTGACGCCGATGGTCAGCGGTTGCGGCGCAGCAATGGTGGCGCCGCTGATGCCACCGCAAGCGTCGCGGTCGAGCTGGACCTCGACCAGCCCGGCGATCTCCTCGAAGCGCAGCAGGCCGCCGCGCGCCCGGTCAGCCAGGACGAAGCCAGTCCCGACATTGGGATGGCCGGCGAAGGGCATCTCGGCGGTGCGGCTAAAAATGCGCACGCGAGCGGTATTCCCGGGGTCTTCGGGCGGCAGGACGAAGGTGGTCTCGGACAGGTTCAGCTCGGCCGCCAGGGCCTGCATCTCTGCGTCTGAAAGCCCCCTCGCGTCCGGGAAGACCGCGAGCTGGTTCCCGCCGAACTGCCGGTCAGTGAAGACGTCCACCGTGACGAAGGAGAAACTGCGCATCAGAGGGAATTGTCGCATGGGCTTCAGCGGCTCGGAGACTCACCGTGGGGCCTCCGTCGCCCCTGGCCTGCGCGCCCTGGTGCTTCAGCGTCTTTCATGCGGTGCTTTTCTTCCAGGCCAGGCCCGTCGTGCAGGTCAAGGCCCAGAGCGTTCAGGGGTTCGGACCTCTGAACCTCAATTTCACCGGGGACCAGGTCAATCGCGCTGGCGTCTTGCTGCGCGCCCGTGAGTGGTGTGAGGTCCGCCTCCGACTGTTCCAGGGCTTTCACGTTCCGGCCCCGGGCGCGAGGAAACGGGTCGACGAGTGCAGGGGCGAGCAGCCCAGCGCTTTCAGGGGGAAACGACCCGCCTGTCATCCAGGCGAGGTTGAGAAAAAGCACGACGGCGCCGGGGACCAGGCGAGGTCTCTGCCCGCTCCGGGTCTGCTTCCGGGCTGCTTGACTCACTCCCGGCATTCCCCTCGTTCGGCCCCTGTTGAATCCGCTGGAGAATGAAGGGGGCGGACGGAGCCAGGAGCACTGGACCGCGGATCAGGTGGCCGGGCGCGGCGCCGGCGCGGCCCGCCGGTGAGCCGTGAGCAGCCAGGCGCAGAGCGAGAGTTCTGAAGCGAGCGCTGGGATGGCGACGAAGGTCTTGAGCACCGCCGCGTAGGCCGCGTAGTTGGGCAGCAGCACGTTGGCCAGGGCGTCCGTCAGGTAGGCGGCGCCGGCGAGCAGGAGCAGGGCACCGATCCAGCGGGGCGCGGCGCCGGAACGCACGATCAACCCGCCCAGCGCCGCGAGGTGAACGGCAAAGAATATCAGTGCGACCTGCCACCCGAAGGCGTGCAGGTCGAGGAACGCCGCGGCGAGCTGCGCCTGCTGGTTACCGGATGAGGCGCTGGGGTCGGCCGCGAGGCGCAGGGCGAGCACCTGACCGAGGGTCGCGGTGGCAAAGACTGCAGCGTACACCACGCGGTTTGTTGCGGCGAACAGGGCGCGGCCTTGCCCGGCGTGCCGGAAGACTTCGTACAGGGCCACGGCGACCAGGACATCCAGCAGCGCGACGATCAGGTTCGCCGCGGTCCCGGCCCGGTACAGCGGCCCGGAGGCGCGCAGGTGATCCAGGGTGGCGGGAAGGTCCTGCGGGTCGATCAGCCGGGCGCGGACGAAGAACTCGGCGAAAAAGGCGAGGGCTGCCATGAGCAGCAGCGCCAGCCCCGCAGTGAGCGCGGGCGCTGAACGCAACGGCTGGCGGGGGGAAGCTTCGGTGCGGTGTGGGGGGGTCGGCATGGCGAAGCTCCTGGAGGCGCAGTGGTGGGCAGGGGGCAGGACGCGCGGTGTGGACTTTGGCTTACACCGTAAGCCTAGGCTTACGGTGTAAGCTTGTCAAGAGAGCCCGGCCACCCCCCCCCAAGGAGCGCCATGACTTCACAGCACCCCTCTCGCAGCACGCCCCGACCGCCACTCACCCGCGAACGCATCCTGCGTACCAGCCTTGAGCTGGCCGACCAGCACGGCCTCGAAGCCCTGAGCATGCGGCGCGTCGGCCAGGCACTTGGCGTCGAGGCCATGTCGCTCTACAAACACGTGAAGGACAAAGACGATCTGATCGACAGCCTCCTAGACCTGGTCATCGCCGAGATCGACGTGCCCGACGACGCCGGCCACTGGAAAGGCGCCATGCGCCGCCGGGCCATCTCCGCCCACGAGGTGCTGCTGCGCCACCGCTGGGCCTGTCCCCTCATGGGCTCACGGCTCACCCTCGGGCCCGCCATGCTCGCCTACGTCAACCAGACGTTCGCCTGGCTCCTCAGCGCCGGCTTCACGCCCGAACAGACCCTGGATGCGTGGCACGCCCTGGACAGCCACATCTACGGCTTTACCCTCCAGCAGCTCAACCTCCCCTTCGCGCCTCAGGACTCCGCACGCATGGCCGCGGCCGGACTGGAGCTCATCTCCGCCGACCACCACCCGCACTTCCACGCGATCGTCGCGGCGATCGTGCAGATGGGCGGCCGCGTGGAGCGCTTCGAGTTTGGTCTCGACCTCATTCTTGACGGCCTTGAGCGGCGCCTCACCGCTCCAGGCGATCGCGCGGCCGGCGACCGCCCCACAGCGGCGCCATGAGTCCCTCAAGGGGCGCCGCCCCGGCGGACCCACGGCGCCGCCCGTTGAACCGAGGCAACCCCTGCGAAGACCGGCGCCTCACCCTGTTTCTTTCCGGTCTGCACCGCCGCAATGACCGGGGCTCCGGCACCAGGTCCCAGGATGGCGTCAGCACCGAAATGATTCCGGAGCTGGCACATCGTGCTTTCCCCTGGGGCCGGCCAGCGGCGCACTCTCACCGCGGGCCCAGGCGTTCAGAAGCACCCGGACCGGAACGCGGGCCGGTCGCGCACAATGCAGTGATGCGCCAACGGCACCGACCCGGTCTTCCCTTCCTCCGGGCCCTCACCTGGACGTTCCTGGGGACCGCGTTCCCTCCAGACGCCAGCGCCGCGCCGTACGTCCTGACCTTCTACGGGCTGAACAGCGCCATGACTGTTCAGGCGTCTGACACCGTCATGAAGAACAAGGGCTTCCGGTTCCTGCCGGCCCGGACCGTCAGACTCTCCGGCGGCTGGATCACGCACACCTTTGCCGGAACGTTCCTGAATGACCCGGCGGAACTTACCCTGTCCACCCATGGCGCGCGCCTGACCCACCTGAAGATCACCGCCGTCCTGAACCCGACCGGACCCGGCGGCCAGCCGGACGCCACCTGTCAGCGGTGGTACGCCGGCGTGGTCCGGCAGTACGGCCGGCCCGCGGACCGCCGCTTCCGGACCACCTTTTTCTGGGATTACACCGAAACTGCGGGGGACATCCAGCTGACCTGCGAAGGTGACGCCAGCGTCGTTCTGGAAATCGACGTTTAGGTCACCTCGCCCCCTCCCCTGTTCCGCACCTCGTCATTCGGGACGCCGCTGCACACGCCCGGCTATGATGACGGCTTGATGCCCAGTCGCCCCGCCCCCACGCTGCCCCGAGCGGAACATGTTCGCCAGTTGAAGAAAGTGTTCGGGCCCCTCAGCCCCGGGTTTGTCGCGGATGAACTGGGCTGCACCGTGGCGCAGGCGGCGACCCTGCTGTACGGCGCGGGAGTCCAGGCGCACTGCTGGGTGCGCGTGGGTGACGTCGCGCAGCTCGCCGGGGTTCCTGCCACGGACGTGGACGCCTGGGTGCGGCGCCACCACCTGCCTTTCCTGACCAGCGGGACTGTGAGGCGACCGGTGGCCGCGCTGCTGCACATCGTGGACGCGGCCCTGTTCCTGCAGGCTGCTCCGCGGCCCTGCCTCCACCCTGCCTGGGCGTACCTGCCCCGCGTGAAGGCCCCGCAGGCGAGGTCCGTGACTTCAGCGCAGGCGGCCCCGGCCGCGGACGTGGACTGGCAGCTGGCGCAACGCACCGCGTGGCCGGTCACCGTGGAGCGCCTGGCGGAGGCGCTGTACGGCACGCGCAGCGCCCAGGCCCTGCAGCAGACCCGCCGCCTGACCCGCATCTGGGCGGCGCAGAGGCGGATCGTGGCCTTCGCGCGTGGCCTGTACGACCGGGTGCGGCCCGACCTGATCCTGGCGCCGTCCGGGTACGGGCGCAGCCTCCTGCCGAAAGTGAGTGTGGCCAGCCTGCAGGCACATCACCCGGAAGTGCGGCACTGGCCCTCCACGGCGCTCGCCTCGGCGTGGCGGGCGTACAGCCGCCTGTACGGCGCGGCGCTGCTCCCGGTCCTGGACCGGCGCGAGCCGACCTTCCTGGAGTACCTCGCCATCCGCCAGCTGCATCCAGAGGGCGAGTTGAAGCTGGGCGCGCAGTACGACGCGCTGTGCGAGGACGCCGCGCGCTACCGGCTGGTGACCGCCCCCGTGACGCCCGCCCCCGTGCCGGTCACGGCGGAGAACATCCAGGCCGGCCACGTGGACTTTCAGGCGCTGGTGGCGGCCACCCGGGCGGAGTTGCAGCTCGGTGCCGACAGGGCCGTGACCTCACGGCAACGCCGGAGCCGCCCGCCTCCAGCGGCGGGCGGCAGGAAGGGGCGCTGAACAGGTCACCGGCCAGTCCCGCCACGGGGGCGGCGCCTGAAACACGCCGCTGGGGCGAATCCCTGCTGACCGTTCATACCGGCGGAAGGACAACGCCGGGTGGAAAGCGCCGCGTGAGGTGGCCGTCGCCGTCAGGACCTTCTCCCGGCCGGCCCACGAACGCGCGGTCGCCAGCGGCGGGAGAGTCACAGGGTCAACCGGGCCTTCAAACGCCGCGCCCACGTCCGCAGCCGGCGCCTCAGCCGGCCGGGTGACGGCCACATTGAGCGTCCTGCGGGTCCCGCCGGCGCCCACAACGCCCGGCGCAGCGGGCCACGGCCAGCCGCCTGAAGCTGCACCGGGCCACCCCGCCCGGTCCGCACCCGAAAGCGCGTAACCAGCCCGGGGCGCGGTCTTCGTGTTGCAGCTCCCGGCGTCTCCTCAGCGGGCGTGAAGCTCAGCGCCGGGGAGCACACTGGCGGATTCGGAAGCCGCGCCGCACCGGCCAGCCGGTCACTTCCCGCCGGGAGACGCACGTCAGTGGGACCGGACGGGACAGCGCAACCCTGCCCCAGGGACGGTGCGCGCGGCTGCCTTCAGTAAGCAGCAAGGGCGGACAGCGGGAATCACGGAAAGCCACGCGCCGACCGGAGCGCACAGGCAGCGGCCGGGCATGACCTCGCCGGTGCACGGCATCTCGCCGGCGCGTCAGATGCCTGCCCTCGCGGGCCGTGGCGCTGGGCGACCTGTGCGTGTGGGCGGGAGTGACGGGTCTGAGCCCGAGCACATGGGCGGCGCTGGTGGTGTGGGCCGCCACCGGCCGCCGGCCCAGGCCCGGCCGCGCGCTCGTCCGTAGACCAGGCAACACGGCTTCTCTTACAATCAACTGAGAGAATTATCACACAATAGACCCATTACTGGCGTCCACAGGTCCCAGCGGGAGCCAGCCCACCTTCTCCGGGGAGACGCTCACATGCCGACTGACCTGCCGACCGACCGTGACAGCGTGGATTACCAGCTGCTCTTCGAATGTGCGGGAGCCGGGCTGGTCGAGATTGACTTCGGCGGTCACATCCGCCGCATCAACCCTGACGGCGCCGGGTTCTTCGGCCAGACGGCCGATGCCCTCAAGGGGCAGAGCGTCCTGGATCTCACCTACGCCGAGGATATTCCCCGCACCACCGAAGCCCTCGAGCAGGTCATCCGCGGCGTGGTGTCGATGGCGGTGCTGGAAAAGCGGTACGTCCGCGCCGACGGTGAACTGCTCTGGTCCCGGTCGCGCGTCTCGCTGCTGCCCAAGCGGACAGGCCCTGCGGATTCCGTTGTGGCGGTCATCGCCGACATCACCGAACTCAAGCGGGCCCAGCAGGCGCTGGAGGCCCTGAACCTCAGCCTGCAGGCCACCCTCGAAGGCGGTCTGCTTGGCCTGGGCATGGCCCTGGAGGCGCGTGACCTTGAAACGTCCGGGCACACCCTGCGGGTCATGCGCCGGAGCGTGCACCTCGGCCGGGCCCTGGGGCTCGATGAGGAGACCCTCACCGGACTCAAGCACGGCGCCAGCCTCCATGACCTCGGCAAACTCACGATTCCCGACGCCGTGCTGCTCAAGCCCGGCCGGTTGACCGCCACCGAGTGGGCCATCATGCAGCGTCACGTTCAGAACGGGTACGACATCGCCGCCCGGATTCCCACGCTGTCCCCCTCTGCCCTGGAGGTCGTCCGGCACCACCATGAGCGCTGGGACGGCACCGGCTACCCCGACCGGCGGGAAGGAGCCGACATTCCCCTCCTGGCACGAATTTTTGCCGTGTGCGACGTGTACGACGCCCTGACGAGCGAACGCCCCTACAAACGCGCGTGGCCGCACCAGCGGGCGCTGGACGAGGTGCGGGCCCAGGGGGGGCGGCAATTCGACCCGCAGATCGTGGACGCCTTTCTGAGCCTGGATGCACTTCAGGTGGATCCGGCCCCCCACCCCTGAACGCCCCGCGAACACGCCGGAGTGACCAGCCGGCGGTGCCCCCGGGGCCGTTCTTCGTTCACCTCACCGGCCACCTGCGCCGGCCAGGGGTCCCGGGGACGCCACGGCCCAGGGCCGCGCCTGCTCCGCGCACGAAAGGGCGCCGGCCGGCGTCTCACGGTCAGCCTCGAAGGTCAGGACCACGGTCACGCCCGGCGCCGAGGCCCCCGCACGCCTGCTGGGCGTCACACCGGTCACTCTCTCGCCCTGAACCGCCCGCCGGGGACGAAGACTGACCGGCGCACGCTTTCCTGACCGCAGGGGCAGGTGTAAGGCGCCGTCACGGCGCGTGGCGGCCGGTGCGGTGCATCCACGGACCCGGCGTGAGGCATACGGGAGGTATGTCCGCGTGGCGCGCCGCTGAGCTTCCTTCCCCATGCCGTGACCCGAGACCCCTGTCCCTGCGGCAGACTGCGGGTATGCCTGCCACGCCCGTGACTGTTCAGGAGCACCAGCAGCTGATGGTGCAGCTGCAACATGGCCAGGACGGCGCCCTGAAAGCCCTGTACGATCAGCTTGCCGGCGTGACCTACCGCGTGTGCCTGCGGATGCTGGTCTCACCTGAGGATGCCGAGGAGGTCTTGCAGGACACGTTCCTGCGCCTGGAGGTTCAGGCGCACCGGTACGCTCCGGCGCGCGGCACCGTGCAGACGTTCGTGCTGACGATTGCCCATCACCTGTGCCTGGAGCGCATGCGGGCCCGCCGCGCGCGGCCACAGGCGCTCGACGCCCCGTTGGACGACCGGACGGTCGACCCGCCGGCCCAGTCGCCGCATGATCCCCTCAATCAGGCGCTGGTGGACACCGCCCTGGTCACCCTGCCCCCCACCGACCGGCTGCTGCTGGAGGGCATGTTCTTCGGCGGCCACACACACGCCGAACTGACCGTCCGCACCGGGTTGCCGCTCGGGACGGTCAAAAGCCGCTTGCGGCGCGCCCTGCTCAAGCTGCGTGAGAGGATGACGCCATGACCCACCCGACCGAGCTGCTGGCCGGCTACGTCATCGGTGATCTGGACGTGCAGGACGTCAGGACTGTGGAGGCACATCTGACCGGCTGCGCCGCCTGCTGCGCCGAGGTGGGCCGGCTCCGGGACGCCCTGATGAGTCTGGCGGACGACCTGCCGGACGCGGCGGTGCCCGGCGGCACCTGGGCGCGCATTCAGGCCCGCCGCCAGGCCGGGGCACCTGACGCGCCGGTGGCGCGCGCGCCGCTGCGCCGTCCGCGGCGGCCGTGGCTCTGGCTGGCCGCCGCCCTGGGGCTGATCTTCACCTCCGTCCTGACGCGCCTTGCGCCTGCACCGTCCACGCAGGGCTCCATTCAGCAGTGGCAGGCGCAGGGCGCGGTGAAACTGACCCTCACCGGTCAGGACGGTCAGGCGTTCGGCCTGGTGCTGGTCCGCCCCGACGGGCAGGCCCTGGTGGTGCTTGACCGGCGTGCGCCGGACGGGCAGGTTTACCAGGCGTGGGGGCGCCGCGCCGGCGCGGCGCCCCCGGCCGCGCCAGTGAGTCTGGGGTTGACGGACGGCACGGTGCTGCAGGTGGACTGGCGCGGCTTCTCTTCGGTGGGCGTCAGCGTGGAACCGGGCGGGGGCAGCCCTGTGCCGACGCGCCCGCTCGGCCGGGTGACCCTGCCGGGCGCGTAGTGCCGGGCGGCGCCACCCGGCCGGGTTCAGGCTGACCGGCTCATCGGCGCGGGCCGGCGCCTCAGCCTTTGGTCATCTTCACCGGGGCGCAGATGGGCACGACGCTGGGATCACTGGCGTAGTGCACGTTGATGTAGGCGCCCAGGTCACCGGCGATTTTGGCCATGTCGCCGCTGACGCTCACCGTGGCATTCCCGCTGGCGTCCGACGTAAAGCCCGGGAAGCCCAGGCTCACCGGACCGTTGGACGCGCAGGGATCCGTGCTGGAGGCCGGCCCGAACGCATGATAGTGCGCGATATAGGCTTTGCTGGGGGTCAGGCCCGAGAGCGTCAGGGTGGTGCTGACCATGCCGTCCTTCATGGTTGCCACGGCTTTGCCCGTCGCGGCGGGATCGGCGGTGGTGGGGTTGTGCCTGAAGGTGTAGGTGGTGCCGGCACCCATCATCATGCTGCACGAGCCAAGCAGTGTGGCGGCGGCCATTCCCAGAACAATCTTGTGTACAAACATACTTCCCTCCGTGGTAGTGAAGTGCTTTGACGCCGCCTCAGCGGTTGGTCACGGTGATCGTGGCGCTCATGCCGTCGTGGTACGAGCAGTAGTAGGTGTAGGTGCCGGGGCTCTGGAAGGTGTAGCTGTAGCGCTGCCCCGCCCGCAGGTCCGGTGAGCTCAGGTCAGCCAACTGAGCGGACACGACGTTGTGCGTGATCTTTCCGGTGTGCACCCAGGTCACGGTGGTGCCCGCCTTGACGCTCAACGCGGCCGGTTGAAAGCGGTTGTCGGTGATGTTCACGGTCACGTCGGTCACTGGAGCCGCGGCGCTGTTGAGCACGGCGGCGCACAGCGGAATGTCCGTCCGGTCGGCGGCCCGGTGAACGTCGACGTACGCGCCGAGCGGTCCCCGCATGCGCGCCGGGTCGGCCCGCACTGTGACGGTGGCCTGACCCCGGGCGTCACTTCTGAACTTCGGGAAGCTCAGCGTCACCGGGCCGGCCGAGGCGCACGGGGGTCCGCCCGCTGGGCCCAGGGCGTGGTAGTGGGCGACGTAGGCTGCGTTCGGCATCAGGCCGCGGAGGGTCAGCACCGAGATCAGGGACGACCCGGTGCGGACGGTGAGCTGTCCGGACGCCTCCGTGCCGGACCCCATGGCTGTGAAGCGGAACGTCTGCGGGGCCTGCACCTGGGCCAGTCCAGGTGTCAGCAGCAGGGCGAGCGCGAGCGCGGGGGGGAAGCGTCTGAGCATCGGGGTTCCTTGTCGTGCGGGCAGGGACGAGCGGGTCGTGGGCCAGGGTGGTCACCCGGGCGAGGTGGAGCGCCGGCGCTTCACCCGGCCGGCGCCGAACGACAGCACGGTGGTCCCAGAGGAGTGGGACCCTGCTGTCATCTCCCGTATGCGCCGCCCCGCCCGCGTGGATGCATCCGCATGTTCACCGAGTCTTCATCCTCGTGATTGGTCCCTCAGCCGGCCGTGTTCAGGGTCGCCGGGTCAGGGCCGGCCCCGGCAGTGCCCTGGGCGGCCCGCGCTGCCGGCACAGAACCCGCGACGCCACCCGGCAGATCCAGCCGGGCCTCACCATTCGCCCCAGGACTGCTGAGGGTGCCCGCCAGCCTGTGTGGTCAGACCATGAGCCGCCGGCCGTGAGCGGCGAGGAGCCTGTCCCTGCCGCTGAGGAGCGGCCTCGGTCGGCTCCGCCGTGCCCTACAGTGATCCCATGACCGCGAGGACACTGGGCGCTTTGATTGGAGGTGGCGCCGGCGTGCTCTACGGACTGGTGGTGTACCTGTGGCTGCACCGCATGGGCGCTGGGGACGCCGGTCTGGGCGTGATGATCGCCTCCTACCTGTTTCTTGTGCCGTTCGTGCTGGGTCTGGTGTCCGTGGCGCTGACCTTCCACAAAGCGGCGCCGCCCGCACCTCCCCTTCCGGCGGCGCCCGACGCCTTCGGGGACGCGCCGCCCCCGGCCCCGCCGACAGGTCTGGGCACAGCGGTGGGTGTGTCCGCCAGCACGACCACCGTGTTTCTGGTCACGGCGCTTGTGCTGGGGTTTGAAGGCGTGCTGTGCGCTTTTATTGCCGCGCCTGTCATGTATGTCATGGCGGCGCTCGGCGCCGGCGTGGCCTACCTGATCCGCCAGTGGTCACGGCGCGGCCGGGCGGGCGCGCTGCTGTTCTCCGCGGCGCTGCCGGCCCTGCTGGGCCCGCTGGAACAGAGCCGCGTTCCGCCCACCATCTACCGCACGGTTTCCAATGACGTGCTCGTGCACGCTCCCCCAGAGGTGGTCTGGAGCGAGATTCGCAGCGTGCGGCGGATTCAAGACCGTGAAATCCGCGCCGGTTGGGTGCATGCCGTGGGTCTGCCGCGGCCGCGTGAAGCGCTGCTGCGCGGCGCCGGCGTTGGCGCCGTGCGCACCGCGACCTTTGACGGCGGCCTGAGTTTCACGGAAACCGTGACCGACTGGGAGGACAGCCGGCTGCTGTCGTTCCGCATTCAGGCCAGCGATCCGGGGCACCTCGATCCTCATGTGCAGGTGGGTGGCCGGTTCTTTGATGTGATGAGCGGCACCTACCGGCTGGAGGCGCTCGCGCCGGGGGTGACGCTGCTGCACCTGAGCAGCACCCAGCGGGTCAGCACGCCCTTCAATGGGTATACGGCGTGGTTCACGCAGGCCATCATGCGCGACCTTCAGCGCACGATTCTGTATGTCGTTCAGGCCCGTGCCGAACGGCAGGCGGACGTGCAGTAAGGCGCTCCGCGCCGGTTGTGAGAACCGGTCGCTGCCCGTCCCAGGCCGTTTCGCGCACGGGAGAGGGGTGCTGCGCGGCCGATCGGGAGGCGGTGAGGGCTGCCTTGAATTTGAGTTTGTACGACGTGCAGTCCATGGACTGCGCCATGAAGCTGCCTTCGGCAAGGGCGGGGCTGGTAAAGCGACCCTCGAAGTCCCACGCGAGGTAGGGCCGCTTTGCACAGGTCTTGAACGCACCCTGTCAGACGCTGACGGCGCCTGGCATCCGCCCGAGCGCACCCACCACCCTGGGGTTGGTCTTATAGGTGGTGTTCGACAGGGAGTCACTGCAACGCCAGTATCCAGTCATGATCCCGTCGGTGATGGTCCGGCCGTCGGCGCTGAAGCGCAAGCTGATCGCGTTGCCCTGGAAGTCCCCGGTGAATTCCCCTTTGAACACCCCGCCGCGGGTCGCGGCGCAGGCGATCAGCAGACTGAGAATGACGGTGGGGAGTCGCGTGGTGCGTTGAGTGTGCCACGCGCCGCTCTGCACCCCCCGTTCCCTGAGGGCCTTCAGCGGCGCGGTGAACTGTCAGATGAACGAGCCGTGGGGCGCCTCCGGTGACGTGGACCAGGGCCTGACCGTTGAGCTCACGTTGCCGCGGGTGAACATCAGCCTCAAGGTGTACGCCGGTGCGCCGGGCGTGCTCCCGGGCGCCGCCTTATCAAGCCGGATGAGGGGGTCATGAGCGTCAGCGGCGCGCGGCCGGCAAAGACACCGCAGGCGCCGCCCGGCCACAGGGTTCTCCCCCCTGCACGGCGCACGGCAGCGTTACCCCGGCGCGCGTCTGGAAGCTGAGCGGGCGGCCAAAGGCCTTGACGCCGGCTGCGTCCGGCTGAGGCGACACCTGACGGTCTGCGTTCACGGCCGCAATGACGTGAGGTGGGGCCGCTCTGCGCCTCCACTTTTTCTGGACGGCAGGTCAGGACGTCCGGCAGGGCATGCACCTTTCATCTCTGTTTGCTTAACCCGGTTTCAGGGACGCTCCGGAGCTCCTTCACGGGACACGCGTGCTGGCCGAGAAAAGGCTTCAGGTTTCTTGGCCGCAGTCCCCTTGTTCGTTCCTGGGCTGGGGGCAACGATGAACGCCTGAGTTGGACGGAGAGGCCCCGCGCCAGCGTGCCGGGGCCTCCGCCGGGCAGGGGGCAACTGTGAACACACAACAGGTGGCGAAAGGACTGGGGCTGTTCAGCCTGGGCCTCGGGGTTCTGGAAGTGGTCGCCCCGGGCCGGCTGACGCGTTTTCTGGGCGTCAAGGATCACAACGCGCTCGTGCGGGGCTACGGGGCCCGTGAACTGATGGCGGGCGCCGGGCTGCTGCTACAGCCCGGCGCCCGCGCGGCGTGGCTGTGGTCGCGTGTGGCCGGCGACGTTCTTGACCTCGCGACGCTGGGGATGGCGAAGCCGGGGGAAGCGAGTGGCCGCAAGCGGACCGCGAATGCGCTGGCCATGGTGACGGCGATCACGGTGGTGGATGTCCTGACTGCCCGGGCCTTCTCGCAGGGCGCGCGCCCGGTGAAGTCACGGCTCAGGGGTCTGCTGGCGGGGGGGCGCTGACATGCCCGACCAACCGCTGAGCCCTCAGAACGCCAGTCCGGTGGAGCGCGCCGTCATGGGCGGGCTGGGGGCGGGCATGATCGCCGTCAGTCTGCGCCGGCCGGGCCCGGCGGGACTGATGTTCGCCGCCACAGGCGCGCTGCTGCTG
Organism: Deinococcus taeanensis; assembly: GCF_020229735.1. Classification (NCBI taxonomy): domain Bacteria; kingdom Thermotogati; phylum Deinococcota; class Deinococci; order Deinococcales; family Deinococcaceae; genus Deinococcus; species Deinococcus taeanensis. Next base: position 186,359 of record NZ_CP083456.1, read on the forward strand.
GCCGGCGCTTCGATGGGCCGGAGTGTGGGCGCCCGCATGGTCGGGATTCGCCGGACGCCGGACGACGGCATTGCCGTGGAAAAGGCCGTCACGATCGGGCTGCCCCCGGAGGACCTGTACGCGTTCTGGCGGAACTTCGGGAACCTGCCGCGGTTCATGAATCACCTCGAGTCGGTCAAGGTGCAGAGTGACGGCACCCGGTCGCACTGGGTGGCGAAGGCGCCGGCCGGCACGCACGTGCAGTGGGACGCTGAGATCACCGAGGACCAGCCTGGACGGCGGATCGCGTGGCGGTCCGTGGAAGGCACGCCGGTGCCCAACGAAGGGCACGTGGATTTCCGTGCGGCGCCGACCGGACGGGGCACGGAAGTGCACGTCTCGCTGAAGTACCGGCCGCCCGGCGGGTCGATGGGCGCGGCGGTGGCGCGCATGCTCGGTGAGGAGCCCGGCGTGCAGATCGCTGAGGACCTGCGGCGGCTGAAACGCCTGCTGGAGGTGGGTGAGGAGCCCACAACCGAGGGGCAGTCCAGCGGGCGCAGGAACGCCCTGAAAAAGGCGGAGGCCAAAATGTTCGATAACGGGAGAACCGCGTGAAGGCCGTCGTGTGGGAGGGTATCAACCGCGTGAAGGTGGAGCGGGTGCCGGATCCTGAGATTCTGCAGCCCACTGACGCCATCGTGCGGGTGACGGCCACGGCGATCTGCGGGTCAGACCTGCACCTGCTGGACGGGTACGTGCCCAGCATGGCGCACGGCGACATCCTCGGCCATGAGTTCATGGGTGAGGTCGTTGAGGTCGGTTCGGCCGTGCGCAAGATCAAGAAGGGTGACCGCGTGATCGTGCCGTTTCCGATCAGCTGCGGAAAATGCTGGTACTGCCAGCGGGGGCAGACGTCGCTGTGCGACAACTCCAACCCGAACGCGAAACTGGCTGAGGCCCTGTGGGGGTACTCCCCGGCCGGGATCTACGGGTACTCGCACATCACGGGCGGGTACGCCGGCGGTCAGGCGCAGTTCGCGCGGACGGTGTTCGCAGATGACAACCTGTACAAGGTGCCGGACGGCCTGACGGACGATCAGGTGCTGTTCCTGACCGACGTGCTGCCCACCGGGTACATGGCAGCCGAGAACTGCAACATCGAGCAGGGGGACGTGGTGGCCGTGTTCGGCTGCGGGCCGGTCGGGCAGTTTGCCATCCGCAGCGCGTTCCTGCTGGGTGCCGGGCGCGTCATTGCCATTGACCGCTTCCCGGAGAGGTTGGACCTGGCGCGCGGCGCCGGGGCGGAGACCATCAACTACGAGGAGGAGGAGGTCTTCGAGCGGCTCAAGGCCATGACCGGCGGGCGCGGTCCGGACAGCGTGATGGACGCTGTGGGTCTCGAAGCGCACGGCACTGGGGTCGGCGGGATGGCCGACGCGGTCAAGCAGACCACCCGGGTGCTGGAAACCGAGCGGCCGCACGCGCTGCGCTCGGCGATCATGGCCTGCCGCAAGGGCGGCACGGTGAGCGTACCGGGCGTGTACGGCGGCCTGGGGGACAAGATTCCGCTGGGGGCGTTCATGAACAAGGGCCTGACGCTCAAGACCGGGCAGACGCACGTGCACCGGTACCTGGACGTCCTGACCCGGCACATCGAGCGCGGTGAGATCGACCCGACGGTGATCATCACGCACCGCCTGAGCCTGGATGAGGCGCCGCACGCCTACAAGATCTTCAAACACAAGCACGAGCACTGCATCAAGTGCGTGCTGGACCCATGGGCGGACCCCAAGGATCACGACCCGGTGAAGGCAGGCGATATCCGGGCGAACTCCGCGGACTGACCGCCGCGCCCCAGCGGGCAGGCCCGGCTGTTTCCTGAAGTGAACTCGTCCGGCGGGCCCTCTGCCCCGTGGACCCGCAGGACTCTGGCCGGTCGGCACGGCGCTTTCCTGGCTGCTGGCGTCCTGGAATCCGGCCCCTGGAGACGGGGCGCCGGCTGCTCTGAAGCTGGCAGCCGCCGGCAAGACCTCCCGGAGCGATGAGCCCCCGCATCTGCGTGTCCTCCGGTTGGAAGGCGACTCTGCTATCCTGCCCGCACCTGGGAGTGGGGAAGTCCGGTGAGAATCCGGCGCTGACGCGCAGCGGTATGCAGCCTTGAACGCTGCGAGCCCGAATGCCCCTCAGGGACTTCCTGTCGCTTTCACGGCACAGGAACCTCTCGCCGTTAGAGGGCCACCACACGAGCCGACCTGCCTGCGTTCCTGCTGTCTTGTCCCGCTCCGGCCCCGGCTGGAGGGGACTCTTCGTGCGTCCCTTCAGCTGCCGCCTGCCTGCACGCTGGAGCTGAGTTATGCGCCTGTTTCCCGTTTTTCCCGTGACCGTGCGCCGCGCACGCGCCGCCGCCGTCCCCGGGGGCACGCGGCCTGAGGGCCAGCCCTGATGCTGGTGTGCATCGGCGCCGGTCCGGGCCACCTTGACTACCTGACCCGCCGCGGCGCAGAACTCGTCTCCACCGCCGACGTCGTTGCAGGATTCGACGCGGTGGTGGACGTGGTGCGGCCCCTGCTGCGCCCGGAGCAGCAGGTCGTCACCATGGGGTACCGCGACCAGGTGGCCAGGCTCGCGGAGGTCGCCGCACTTCACCACGCCGGAAAACATTGTGTGGTGGTGTTTATGGGTGACATTCACTTCAGCGGCTTTCAGTTTCTGGAACGGGTGGAAACGGCCTGTGGCCACCGGGTGGAGACGGTGCCCGGCATTTCCAGCGCGCAGATGCTGGCCAGCCGGGGCCGCGTGTGCTTCGACGAAACGACCTTTCTGACCTTTCACCGCCGGGGGGACCTGACCCCGTTCAAAACGCATCTGCTTGAGGTGCTGCGTGGGGGCCGCAACGCCATCGTCATTCCCCGCCCCTGGGATTTCATGCCCAGAGACGTGGCGGCGTATGTGCTTGCCGGGGGCGCCAGCGGCGCGCACCGGGTCGAGGTCTGGGAGAACCTGTCGCGCGCCGAGGCCGAGTGGAGCGGCACGCTGGCCGAACTCGAGGGGCGTGAGTTCTCGGACATGAGCATCCTGCTGATCCGCGCCCTGACACCCATGCCCACCGGGCTGGAGGGAGAGCCGTGACAGGCGCCGGGCCACGTGCCGCCGGGCCTGCTGGAGCGTACGCGGTCGTGCTGGCTGCCCACGGCAGTCGCGACCCCGCGAGCCGGGCGCAGTTTGAGGCGTTGGTCGCCGAGGTCAAGGCCCTGGAGCCCGACCGGATGATCACGCACGGCTTCCTGGAGTTCAACACGCCCACCATCGACGAGGCGGCGCGGGAAGCGGTCCTGGCGGGCGCCCAGGAGATCGTGCTCGTGCCGGGCGTGCTGCTGGCCGCCAGTCACGCGAAAAATGACCTGCCCAGCGAGCTGCAGGCGCTGAGGCGGGAATTTCCCCAGGTCACCTTTCACTACGGCGCGGCCATGGACCTGCACCCCGCCCTGTTGGAGGTCTGCCGGGAGCGGCTGGTGGAGGCCGAAACGGACGCCCGCGGCGAGGTGCGCCGGGACGAGACGCTGCTGCTGATTGTCGGGCGCGGCACCACCGATCCTGACGCGAACGGCGACGTGCACAAACTCGCCCGCTTTCTGGAAGAAGGCCTCGGGTACGGCGCGAGCCTGGTGTGCTACAGCGGCACGGCGAAACCGGACCTGCCCACCGGACTTGCCCGCGCCGCCCGGCTGGGCTTCGCGCGGGTGGTGGTGCTGCCCTACCTGCTGTTCGACGGTGTCCTGGCCCGCCGCGTGCGCGAGGGCGTGGCCGCCGCCGCCCAGCGCTGGCCGGAGACGGCCTTCGTGGTGGCGGGGCACCTCGGCCCCCACCCGAAAGTCGCCCAGGTGTTTCTGGAACGGGCGCACGAGGGCGTGCGGGGTCAGGGGCACATGAACTGCTCGCTGTGCAAATACCGGGTGGGCGTGGTGGGGTACGAAGCCCAGGTGGGTGCCCGGCAGGTGGGGCACCACGGCGCGGTCCGCGGCCTGCTGGGCGCCGCGGCTCAGGCGCCGGGCAGGCCGGTGATCGCGCCTTATGAACCCCATCCGATCGAGCGGGAGTCCTTTGAGATCATTGCGGGCCTGCGCGACTGGTCCACGGTGAATCCCGCGGACCGCTACGCCACGCAGCGCCTCGTGCACACGGCGGGCACAGCGGATATCGTGGAGGACCTGTATTTCTCGCCAGGCGCGACCGAAGCGGGCGTCATGGCGATTCTGCGCGGCCTGACCGTGGTGACGGACGTGACCATGGTGCAGAGCGGACTGAAACGGCAGGTGCTGGCGGAACTGAACGTGCCGGTGTGGTGCGGCGTCCACGATCCGGAAACGCACCTGTTGAGCCGCGAGGCGGGCATCACGCGCTCAGCTGCCGGGATCCGGCGGGCGTTTGAGAAATTCGGCAATGACTGCGTCGTGGCCATCGGGGACGCCCCCACCGCGATTTTTGAAGCGGTGCGCCTGATCCGGGAGCGGCACTGGCGTCCGGGCCTCGTCATTGGGCTGCCCGTCGGGTTCGTGGGGACCCGTGAAAGCAAGGCGGCCCTGCGCCAGTGCCTCAGTGTGCCGCGCATCACCAATGTGGGCACGCGGGGAGGCAGCCCGTGGGCCAGCAGCGTGGTCAACGCGCTGATGATCGAGGCGCAAAACCGCCTCGCGGCCAGCGCCGCTCAGGGGGAACGTCCCCAGCCCGGGCCCGGCGCGTGACTCTGATCATGACGCCGCCCACCCGCCTGGACCTCACCCAACCTGCCCCCAATGGCCTGCGGCGGGGGTTCACGACCGGCAGCGCGGCGACAGCGGCCCTGAAAGCGGCCCTGTTGCTGCTGCTGCGCGGCGACCTCCGCCGTGAGGTTGACGTCACCCTGCCGGACGGCCACCTGAGCCTGCGCGTGCCGGTGCAGAATGTCCGCCTCACGGACGTGGGGGCCGCGGCCGATGTCGTCAAGGACGGCGGTGACGACCCGGACGCCACGCACGGGGCCACCCTGTGGGTCCGGGTCACGCCTCTGCCGGACGCCCTGTGTCCCATGACGTTTCACGCGGGTGAAGGGGTCGGCACGGTCACGGCGCCCGGGATTCGCGTTCCTGTGGGCGAGCCGGCCATCAACCCCGTTCCGCGCGCGATGATGCGCCGGGCCGCGCGGGAGGTCGCCGGGCATGAAGGCTTCGCGGTGACGGTCGGGTGCCTGAACGGCGAGGCCATCGCCCGGAAGACTTTCAATCCCCGCCTGGGCATCCTGGGGGGCATCAGCATCCTGGGCACCACCGGCGTCGTGGAACCCATGAGCCTGGAGGCGTACATGGCGTCCGTGGAGGTGTACGTCCGGGTGGCGGTGCACGCCCGGCCGGACGCGGTGGTGTTCACGCCGGGCAAGCTGGGCCGTGATTACGCCCGCGAGACCCTTCAGGTGCCTCCCCAGGCGATCGTGCAGATGAGCAACTTCGTGGGGGCCGCGCTGGACGCCCTTCAGTCGGCGGTGGAGGACACCGGCCACCCGCTGCCCCTGCTGCTTGTCGCGGGGCATCCCGGCAAGCTCGCCAAGGTGCTCAACGGCGACTGGAACACCCACAGCGCCCACAGTGGCATGGCCATGAACGCGGTGGCCCGCGTGGCGGCGGCGCTCAGGCTGGAGGACGCCACCGTGCAGGCCCTCGCCCAGGCCAACACGGTCGACGCCTGCGTGGCCCTCCTGGCCGGCCACGCCCTGGGCGCGGCGGTCTGGCAGGGCGTGGCGCGGCAGGTGGCCGCGGCGCTGCACGGCCGCGCGCCGGGGGTTGGCCGCGTGCGGGTCGCTCTCTTTGCCCTGGACGGCGGCGGGCTGGGGGAGGCCGAAGCGTGAGTGGCCCCGGCGTCTTCACGGGTCTGGGCGTCGGTCCGGGGCCGTACGGGCTGCTGCCGGTGGCCGCGCTGGAAGTACTTCAGCATGCCGACCTGATCTACGCACCCCGGTCGCGGGTGTCGGACGGCTCCGTGGCCCTCGCGGCGCTGGCGGGCCTGGATTTCCCCCGCGACCGGGTGCGGGAGGTGGAGTTCCTGATGGACGGGGACGACGACCGCATCGGCGCGCATTACGCCGCCCTGGCCCGGGAGGTGGCGGCCCACCAGCGGGCCGGGCGGAACGTCGCCTACCTGACGATCGGGGACGCGATGACCTACAGCACGCTGGGGTATCTCGTGGCCGCCCTGGCCCGGGAAGCGCCCGGTCTTCCGCGCCGCGTGCTGCCCGGCGTGACCAGTTACGCCGCCGCCGCCGCCCTGACGGGCTTCAGTCTGGGTGAAGGAAAGGAGCGGGTGTTGATCGTGCCCTGCCCGGAGGAGATGGACGAACTTCGTGCTGACATTCAGCGCAACGACGTGGTGGTGCTGATGAAGGTGGGCCGCCGCCTGGGCGCGGTCCTTCAGCTGCTCACTGAACTGGAGATCCTGCCGCACTGCGCCCTGGCCCACCGCCTGGGCCTGGACGGCGAAGTGGTGCGGGCCGGCCTGGACCCCGCGCCGGACCCGGGGCGCCTGGGGTATCTCAGCGTGCTCCTCATTCGTAAGGCTCCGCCTCGGAGGTTTTCTTGAAGGTGTATTTCATCGGTGCTGGACCGGGCGCGCCCGATCTGATCACGCTGCGCGGCGCGCGCGTCCTGAGCGAATGCCGCTTGATTCTGTACGCCGGTTCTCTGGTTCCGGAAGCCGTGCTGGAGCACGCCCATCCTGACGCTGAGCGCTTCAATACGGCCGGGATGCACCTGCAGGAGCAGGTGGACCTGTACCGGCGGGCGCAGCGGGAGCAGCTGAACGTGGCCCGCGTTCACAGTGGCGATCCCGCGATCTACGGCGCGACCGCCGAGCAGATGCGGGCGCTGCGGGACCTGGGCATCGGGTACGAGGTGGTGCCCGGCGTGAGCAGCTTCACGGCGAGCGCGGCCGTGCTCGGCACAGAGCTCACTCGCCCTGGCGTGACCCAGACCATCATTCTGACCCGCGTCTCCGGCCGGGCCAGCGCCGTTCCGGAGCGGGAACAGCTGCCTGGCCTCGCCGCGCACGGCGCGAGTCTCTGTCTGTTTCTGGGAGGAAACCAGTTGCCCGGGATCGTGGCTGATCTGCTCAGCGCCTACCCGCCGGAAACGCCCGTGGCGCTGGTGCAGCGGGCCACTCAACCCGACGAGCGTCAGCATGTCAGTACGCTTGAGCGCCTGCTGTCCGAAATCCGGGTGAGCGAGTGGGCCCTGACCACCATGCTGATTGTCAGCCCGGCTCTGGGCCGGGTGGAGGACCTGGAGGACGCCAGCCGCCTGTACGATCCGGCGTACGCCCACCGGTTCCGCCGGGCGCAGCCTGCCGGAGACGAGTCGTGACGGTGGCGGTGTGGCCGGTCCGCCGGGAGTCTGAAGGCCTGGCGCTGCGCCTCGCCGAAGCCCTGGACGCTGTTCTGCACCGGCCCTGGATGCGGGCCGGGCGGCAGGCCGCTCACTTTCAGGCGGCGTTCAGGGAGGCGCGCGCGTGGGTGTTCATCGGTGCCGCCGGCATTGCGGTGCGCTTTCTGGACGGCCTGACGCGCAGCAAACTCAGCGACCCGGCCGTCGTCGTGCTGGACGACGCGGCCCGCTTCGCGGTCGCCCTGCTGGGCGGGCATGAAGGAGGAGGCAACCGGCTGGCGTACGAGGTGGCGCGCCTCACGGGCGCGGTGCCTGTGGTGACCACCGCCACGGAGGCCGTGAAGCCCCTGACCCTGGGCGTCGGGTGCCGCCGCAACGTGAGCGAGGCCCAGATTGAGGCCGCTGTGCGTCACGCGCTGGGCAGCCGCCCGCTGACCGAGGTGCGTGAGGTCGCGACGGTGGACCTCAAGGCGAACGAGCCGGGCCTGCTCGCGTTCTGCGCCCGCCATGACCTTCCCCTGCGGGTGCTGGCGGCCGCCGACCTCGCCGCCCGGCCTTTTGTGACGCACCCCAGCGCCTGGGTTCAGCGCAGCGTGGGCCTGAGCGGGGTCTGTGAGCCCTGTGCGCTGAGCGCCAGCCCGCGGGGGCAGTTGATTGTGCCCAAAAGCGCCCTGAACGGCGTGACGGTGGCTGTGGTGGAAGACCGCGGCCCGCACGTCGGGGAGGCGCAGCGATGACCGGTCACCTGAGTCTGGTGTCGGTCGGTCCGGGGGATTTTGCCCTGGTGCCTGAACGTGCCCGGCAGGCCCTGCGGGAGGCGGACGTGATTGTCGCCTACGACCTGTACCTGCGCTGGGTGCAGCCGCTGATCACCACGCAGGAGGTGCTCACGCCGCCCCTGACGCAGGAGAAGTACCGCGCGGAACTCGCCATCCGGAAGGCGGCCGAGGGCAAGCGGGTGGCGCTGGTCAGCAGCGGTGACATTGGCGTGTACGCGATGGCCGGTCTGGTGTTCGAGGATCTGCCGGATGACCCCTCGTTCGGGGTGGAGGTCATTCCCGGCATCACCAGCGCCACCGCCTGCGCCAGTCTCCTGGGCTCGCCGCTCACGCATGACTTCGCCACGCTGAGCCTGTCTGACCTCCTGTGCCCGTGGGAGTGGATCGCGAACCGGGCGAGCCATATCGCGCAGGCTGACCTTGCCTGCGTGCTGTACAACGTGCAGAGCAAATCCCGCCGGGACGGGGTTTACCGCGTGGTGCGCCTGATGCTCGAACATAAGCGCCCCGACACGGTCTGCGGCGTGGTGCGTAACGCCTACCGCGAGGACCAGGACGTGCGCGTGACCACCCTGGAAGCCCTGTTGCATGACGAATTCGACATGCTGACCACCATCGTGATCGGCAACCGCTTCACGACCCGCACAGGCCGGCGGCCCGGAAAAGAGTGGATGTACACGCCCCGCGGTTACAACGACTGGCAGCCGGGCCGGGGCGAGCCGGCCGTCACCTCCACACCGGACGGAACAATCTGGGTGTTCAGCGGAACCCGTGACGGCAACGCCCTGGCCCTGCAACTGGCGGAATCGGGCGAGTCCGTCACCCTGAGCGTGGCGTCCGACCTGGGCGCGCAGGTGGCGCCGCAGCATCCCGGGCTGCACCTCTACAGCGGCCCGAGTGGCGTGGAGGCCCGCCGCCGCGCCCTGCGCGGCGCGCGCGCGGTCGTGGACGCCACCCACCCGTACGCGCAGGCGATCACCAGACAACTTCAGGACCTGAGCGCCGAACTGGGCCTGCCTTACTTCCGCTACGAGCGGCCCAGCAGTCTTCCCGCCGAGACGCACGGCATGATTCTGGTGGACACCTTCGCGCAGGCCGCGCAGGCGGCCGCCGCCTACGGCCGGGTCTTCCTGGCAACAGGCAGCAAGGACCTCGAAGGGTTCCTTCACGCTGCGCCGGAAGCCGAATGCTACGTGCGGCTAACACCCCAGCCGGACGTGCTGCGCCGCGCCCAGGAACTCGGTGTGCCCGCACAGCGCATCTGCGCGATGATTGGTCCGTTCAGCCGTGAATTCAACGTGGCGCAGTGGGCCGCCTGGCAGATCGGCGCGGTGGTCACCAAGGAAAGCGGGACCGAGGGCGGCTTTCCCGCGAAGGTGGCCGCCGCCCGCGAACTGGGGATTCCCCTGATCGTGGTGCGCCGCCCACCGGCCGTTCCCGGCGCCTTTCACACCAGCGCCGCGGTCCTCAGGGCCCTGCGCGGCCCCCTGAAGGAGCATGCATGACCGGTTCAAGCTTTAAAACGCCCGTCACCATCGTCAGTGGGTTTCTGGGCAGCGGCAAGACCACCCTGCTGGGCAACCTGCTGAACCAGACCCACGACCGCACGCTGGCCCTGATCGTCAACGAGTTCGGGGAGGTGAGCATTGATGGGCCGCTGCTCGAAACGCGGGAGGACGGCGTCGAACTGCACGACGTTCACGGCGGCCTGCTGGCCTACGGGGGGGAGGGCGACGCCTTCCGCCGGACGCTGCGCGCCTTGCGGGCGCGGCGGCATACTTTCGATCACGTGCTGATCGAAACGAGCGGTCTGGCCGTCCCGACCGCCGTGATGGTCACGTTGGAGGACCCCGAGTTCAGCGCTGACTTCACGCTGGACGCCACGCTGGTGGTCGTGGATACGCCGCTGCTCCTGGCCGGCGCCTTCAGCCCGGAGGCCAGCGGCGACGCGGCCCGGAGCGCCGCCCGCGTGTTCGACGCCCAGCTGGAATACGGGGACGTGGCGGTGCTGAACAAGATCGACCACCTCACGGACGCCGACCTGCTTCAGGCGGAGGCCGACGTGCGCCACCGCGCGCCCCGGGTGCGGTTTCTGGAGCTGGCGTACCACGCGCGGCTGGACACGCAGCTCACCCTGGGACTGAACCTGCACGGCTCCCGCCGGAGCGCGGCCCACCAGGCGCCGGTCAGCGGCACGCCCGGCGAGCTGACCCAGCCGCTGCACGACCACACCACCCTGGACGGACACGCGCACGGGGACCTGGACGCCCACGTGCACAGCCTGAGCACCCACCAGCACTTTCACGAGCATGACCCGGGCTGGCAGTCCTTTCGCCTGACGAGCGACGAGGCGCAGAACATGGCGCAGCTGGTGCGGACCGTGCAGAACGTCGCCCGGGTGTTTCCGGTGCTGCGCGTCAAGGGCTTCGTGCAGGGCGACGACGGCGCGCGGCACGCCGTGCAGGCGGTCCGCTCCCGGGTGGAGCTTCACCCGGCGCCCGCCAGGGCGGACGCCCCCAATGAACTGATTTTTATTGGTTACCACGTCAGCCGCAAGAAAGTCATCGAGGCGCTTCAACGGGCCCTGCCGCAGCGGTGGGCGTAGCGTGGCAGGGCCGGCGCCCGCACCCGTCACGGCCCGGTTGACCCTGGCGCGCAGCGCGCCCTCCCTGCTGGGCGTGCTAGGGCTGCACCTGCTGGCGCTGACGCTGCTGATGCCGTCCGCGCGGCACACCCCCGTGGTCTGGGGCCTGGGCCTGAGCGCGTACCTGTTTGGCGTGCGCCACGCCTGGGACCCTGCCCACATTGCCGTGATCGACAACACCGTCCGCAGGCTCCTCACGCTGAACCGCTGCGTACCTGGCGTGGGACTGTTCTTCAGCCTGGGCATTCGGGCGTGGTGCTGCTGATGGCCATCACGGCCGCACTTGTGGGCGAGACGCTGCTGGGCGCACAGGCGGAGATCAGTGCGTTCGGCCGCTGGGTGGGACCCCTCCTGGTGGGCACGTCCCTGCTGCTGGTGGCGGGCGTCCATCTGCACGCGGTGTGGCAGACGCCGCAGGGCGAGCCCGCGCATCACCCCGGCGGCCTCGCCGCCCGGTGGATGGCGCCCCTGACGCGGCTCGTCAACCGGCCGTGGCAGGGCCTGCCCCTGGGGTTCGTCATGGGACTGGGATTTGACACGGCCAGTGAGATCGCCCTGCTGGCCCTGACGGGTCAGGCGGGGCAGCACGGCCCGAGCTGGGCGCCCCGGGCTGGGCGGCCATCCTGGCGCTGCTGTTCAGGGCAGGCATGACGCTGTTCGACACCCTCAACGGCGCGCTCATGACCCACGCCTCCGCCTGGGCGTTTGACAACCCCGCCGCCAGGCGGACGACCCTGCTGATCACCGGCCGGTCAGGTGGAGTGGCTCTCGTGATCGGCGCCGTCACCCTGGCCCAGTGGGCGGGTGACCATTTCCCCGCGGCCGCGCTGCCTGCCCTGCGGCACGTCGACCTTTTCCCTGTGGGCTTTGGCCTGACAGGGCTGGCCGCGGCCCTCTTCGTCGGCGCGCAGTACTGGGCCCGCCGGGAGGCCCCCGATGCAGCCCGGTGACCGCGAGGCCCTGTGGCGGGTGCTGGAAGCCCGGCGTGACCACCGGCACTTCCAGCCTGACCCCATCTCACACGAAGCGCTGGAACGGGTCCTGGACGCCTTCCGCGTTGCCCCGAGCGTCGGCCTGAGTCAACCCTGGCACCTGACGGTGGTGCGCGGCGCGCGAGGCGGTGCACCGGAGTTTCGCCGGGGTCCGGACCCGCGAACAGGACCGCTTTGCCGGGGAGCGCCGGGCGCTGTACGACACCCTGAAACTCGAAGGCATCCGGGAAGCCCCGGTCGGGCTGCTGGTCAGTTTCGTGCCGCCCACCGGCGCCACCCTGGGCACGACCAGCCTGCCCGCCGCGCTGGAGTACAGCGTGGTCAGCGCCATCACGCTCGCGTGGCTGGCGGCCACCGCCGAAGGGCTGGGCATGGGCTGGGTCAGTCTGGTGGAGCCTGAGGAGATGCGTGACGCCCTGCAGCTTCCTGCGGCGGTCCGCCCCCTCGCGTACCTGTGCCTGGGCCACCCGGCCCTGACGCTGACAGAGCCGCTGCTTCAGACCGTGGGCTGGGCGCGCGCCCGGCCCGTCGCGCTGGAATGGCGGGACTGACGGCCAGATGATGGCCTCCTCCCGAATGGCGACCACTGAGCCCCGCGTGAGGCGACTTGTTCTGGCCGCGCCTCACGCCGGCAGCGCGAACACCACGGTCGCCTTCTCGCCCTGCGGCACAGGGGGCTGAGCGTGCCCCCGTTGAAGCGGGGACCCGACTATCTGGACCCGACCCACCTTTCCGGGGCGGCCGGCCCGCACCCTCGAGTCGTTCCTGCTGACCCCGGAGCGCCTGCGGACGCTGTTTGCCCGCGCGGCCCTGGGGCTGCTCACGGCGTCCCCACTGGCGCCGGCCGGCACCGTTCTTCGCGGCCATGACTTTCATCACAGCGTGCTCGCCCACGCCCCGACCCACCCGACCTGCCGCTGGACCGATGCCGGCGGCGCCCGCGTGACGGACGGCTCCGCGCAGGGCAACCTGCTTGCCCGCTCCCTGCACGTGCATGACGGCCCCTCGGAAGAACTGGCGTCGCGCCTCGCTGGGGCCAGTTCATGAGGCCACAGCCGGAGAGCACCGCGGCGTGGCGCCGGGCTTCGGGGAAGCGGCCGGAACGAGGCAGACGCGACGCTTGCGCGCTCCGCTGGAGCGGCCGGAAAAGGCCGAAGTGGGCCGGGGAAGCGCGGCGCGCCGGGGCGCGTGTCCCGTGTCCCGGCCGCGCCGTTCGGGTACCATCACTGTGCTGAACGAACGTTCAGCTGGGTGCGCTTGCCTGCCGGGGCTGGGCCTCACCCCCGCGATCACACCGGGGGGCGGCCGGCACCGCCGCCCAGGCCCTCCCCCACCCGTCAGGAGGAGTCACCATGTCCCCGTCAGACCCCAGGCCCCGCGACGCGGCCGCCACCCGTGAAGCCATCCTCGCCGCCGCGACGCAGGTGTTCGCCGAACGCGGCTACGCCGCCGCCGGCATGCAGGACATCGCCACGCTCGCCGGGGTCGCCCGGGCGACCCCCAGCTATTTCTTCGGCTCCAAAGCGCAGCTCTGGCAGGCCACGCTCGAACGTCAGGGCGCGCGGGTGGCGGCCATCGTGCCCGGCGTGCTCGCCCGCACCGGACCGGACCCCACCCGCGACACACTCAAAGCCGCCCTGGTAGACGGCCTGCTCGCGTTTCACCACACCCACCCCGAGGCGCTGCGGCTGATTCACTGGGCGGAACTGCAGGGGGGCGACCTGCTGCCGCAGCGGCCCGCCCACGCCGCGGCCGTGCAAAGCGCCCTGACCCTGCTCCGGCAGCTGGAACCCGACCTGCCGGCGCAGGAAGCCCGCCACCTGACCCTGACCCTGCTGGGGGCCTGCTACGCCCACCTGTCGTACGGCCGCACCTTCGGCCACCCGCTGGGCCTCGACCCGGATCACCCGGACTTCATGGCCGAGCGGCGCGCGCACCTGCACCGGCTTCTGAGCGCCCTGCTGCCCTGAGCGGCGCCCGGCACACCGCCCTCCCCACGCCCTTCACCTTCAGGAGGCCCCCCATGACCACCGTCCTCATCACCGGCGCCACCGGCCAGCTCGGCCGCCACGTCATTCCGCACCTGCTCGCCCGGGGCGCCGCGGTCCGCGCGCTCAGCCGACAGCCGGGCGCCGGCGCGCCGGGTCTGACCTGGATTCAGGGGGACCTGCGCCACCCGGGCGATACGCGGCGCGCCCTGACCGGCGCCGACACCCTGCTGCACCTCGCCACCCAGCCGCTGCAGGCCACCGCCGACCTGACGGCGGCCCAGACGCTGACGCAGGCCCTGACGGCCAGTGAAGTCCGGCACGCCGTGTACATGAGCATCACCGGTCTCGAGGGCATGCAGGGCCTGCCCTACTACCAGGAGAAGCTGGCCGCCGAGCGGCTCTTCGAGACGAGCGGCGTGCCGTTCACCGTGCAGCGCGCCACGCAGTTTCACGAGTTCGTGGCCCAGTTGCTTGAGCGCCTGACGCTCGGCCCACTGACCGTCGTGCCCAGCGGCGTCACACTTCAGCCGGTCGCGGCGCAGGCGGTGGCCGGGCGCCTCGCGGCGCTGACCCTCGCCGGGCCCGCAGGGCGGGTCCAGGACCTCGCCGGCCCCGAACCCCTGGCGCTCGAGACCCTCGCCCGGCAGTGGCAGGCGGCGCGGGGTCACCGGACGGTCACGCTGTCACTGCCGCTGCCGGTGCCGCTGTTCCGGGCGTGGCGGGGCGGCGGCGCCGTCAGCGCCCACGCGCAGACCACCGGCGAATCCTGGGGCGCGTGGCTGGGCAGCGCCGCACCGGCCGTTCGTCCGGCGGGGTCGTGACGCCCCGCCGTTCACCGCTGACCGGTCTGGCGCTGGGGGAGCTGGGCTTCACCGCCCTGCTGGTCGGCGTCTGGGCGCTCGGCTGGCCCCGCGGGTTTTACGACCGGTTTCCGGGGATCGGGGCCTGGGTGGCCGGCGACGGCCCGTTCAACGAGCATCTGGTGCGGGACGTCGGCGGCCTCAATCTTAGTCTGGCGGCGCTGACCTGCTGGGCGTGGCGCCGGCCGGAACAGGTGCCGGCGCCGGTGGTCGGGTGGGTCACCCTGGTGGCCGCCGTGCCTCACCTCCTGTACCACGCGGGGCACCTGCAGACGCTCGCGAGCCACGCCGAGCGGCTCAGCAGCCTCGCCGGTCTCCTGGGCACGGTGGTCTGCGCCGCCGTCCTGGTCGTTCCTGCGCGCCCGCAGAGGCGCCGGCGCGGCGCCCGGGACCACGCCAGCGCCAGGAAAACTGACCTGAAGACCGCGGCCGGCCGGCCGGTGGCCAGGCAGGCGGACCGGTGACCCGCCGCCGTGAGCGGCTGCGGCGTCAGCTGAGCGCCGCCGCGCGCGGCGTGGCGTTCATGGCCCTGTTCCTCGCCCTGCAGCGGCTGTCGCTCGTGTGGAGCGGCGCGGCCGGCGTGTCCCTGTGGTACCTGCCGGCGGGCCTGACCCTGGCGTTTCTGACCCGGTTCGGCGCGCGCAACGCCCCGTGGGTGTACGCCGCGACCGCGCTGGCCGGCGCCGTGCAGAGCCCGATGCCCGTCAATCACGCCGCGGCGGTGATCGGCACGCTCGCCTACGCCCTCGGCGCGCTGCTGCTGCGGCGCGCTGCGCGGTGGGAAACCGGCACACCTACCGTGCGGGACGCTGCCGGGCTTGCCCTGGCCGCCCTGCTCGCGCCGGCCGGCGCGGCGGTCGGCACGGTGCTGTACCTGCACTGGAGCGGCACCCTGACCGGCGCCGCGTGGCTGCCGGTGGCGTTTCACTGGTGGGTGGGGGACGCCGTGGGCGTCATGGCCCTGACCCCCCCGCTGCTGCTGCTGCGCCGCCGCCCCGCGCTCCGGGCGCACCCCGCCGTGGGCGCCGCGTTCGCGCTGATTCCACTGACCGCGCTGCTGGCGCTGGGCGCGGCGCGGCAGCTGAACGTGCACCTGGAATTCCTGTGTTTCGTTCCGGTGCTGTGGATCGCCATCCGGGCGGGACTCCCGGCCGCCGCGTGGGGCGCCCTGGTCATGAACGCCGGCGTGACGGCGCTGACCTGGTCGGCCGCGCCGGCACCTGAGCGGCTCGAAGGGCAGCTGCTGATGGCGACCCTGTCCCTGACGGCACTGCTGGTCGGCGCGGGCGCGTCTGAACGGCGCCGCGACCGGGACCGGCTCGCGCACCTGGCCCTCACCGACGTGCTGACCGGCCTGCCCAACCGCCACGCGTTCATGGCGGCGCTGCAGCAGCTGCGGCCCGGGGCGGCCCAGGCGCCCGCGCCCGGCGGGGGGCTGCTCGTCATGGTGCTGGACATCAGCCGCCTGAAGTGGGTCAACGACACGCTTGGGCACGCCCTCGGCGACCACTACGTCCGGGCCTTCAGCCGCCGGCTCACCCAGGCGCTGCCCCCCGGCGCCGCCGCGGCACGCCTGAGCGGCGGGACCTTCGCCCTGGCCTGCCCGCAGGACCGGCCCGATCCCGGGGTCGTGGCGGCCGCGCTGCGCGCGCCCATGCAGGTGGGCGGCCGGGAATTGACGGTCGCCTTCCGGACGGGCGCGGTGTTCGCCGCGTCGGACGTTCCCACCGGCGTGCTGCTGCAGCAGGCCGAAGACGCCCTGGAAAACGCGCGGCGGACCGGCCAGGACGTGCTTGTTCCCTCGCTGTCCCCCTCGCCGCAGTACACGGCGCTGCAGTACGAGCATGACCTGCAGCGCGCCCTGCGGCGCCCCGGCGAGCTCGAGCTCTACTACCAGCCGCAGGTTGACCTGCGGACCCTGCAGGTCACGTCCTTTGAAGCCCTGATCCGCTGGAACCACCCCGAGCGGGGCCTGGTGGCCCCGGCGGCGTTTCTGCCGGTGGCGGAACGCACCGGCCTGATCGTCCCGATCAGCACCTGGGTCCTGCAGGAAGCCTGCCGGCAGCTGCGGCTCTGGACCCGGTGGCCCGGGCAGGAGACGCTGCGCATGGCGGTGAACATCGCCCCCGGTTACCTGCACGCCGGCACGCTGCTCGCCGACGTGACCGGCGCGCTCGACGCGCACGGGCTCGTGGGATCGCAGCTGGAACTCGAACTGACCGAAAGCAGCCTGCTGCTTGATCCGGCCGCCGCGGCGGAGATTCTGGCGCAGGTGCAGGCCGGGGGGGTCGGGCTGGCCCTTGATGATTTCGGGACGGGGTACTCCAGCATCCGGCACCTCAAGGATTTTCAGGTGTCCACGCTGAAAATCGACCGCTCGTTTATCCGGCATCTGCTGACGAGTGACGCCGACCGGCGCATCGTGAGGGGCCTGACCGCGCTGGGGCGGATCATGGGTACGGCCGTGCTCGCCGAGGGCGCCGAGGATCAGGCCACGGTTCTCGCGCTGCGGGACCTGGGCTGCCACAGCGTGCAGGGGTACGCGCTCGGGCGGCCCCTGCCGGCCCGGGACGCCGGGCAGGTCCTGATGGGCCGGCCGGTCCGGGGGCCAGGTGAACGTGCGCCTTGAGCGCACTGGGGCGCCGGGCTTGACCCCAGGGCCGCCGGGCCTGGTCCTGCGAGGCACGCGCCGGCCCGCTTTGGCGCATGGAGGGCGCCGCAAGCGAAGGCCGGGTGGTGATGAACGTGAATCTCACGTGCGGGCTGCCGCGCGGGGCGACACTCGCGGCAGCACCCGCCGCCCCCCGGCCCCCGCCCTCGTCCGCTTCAGGAGGATGCCCAATGACCCACGCCCCCGCCGCCGTTCAAACGCGCCGTCCGCCTGCCGGGCGGGCCTGACGTGCCGCTCGCGCTGCAGGCGGGCGCCTGGGGTCTGCTGGCCGGCGGCGCGCTGGTGCTCGGCGCCCTGATCGGCCTGTACGGCACGCTGTCCAGACGCTGGATTGCCTCGGTCATGGCGGTGGGTGCGGGCGTGCTGGTGTCCGCGCTGGCGTTCGACCTGATGGATGAGGCCTTCGAGCGGGGCGGGATCGACGCGGCGTCCATCGGCCTGGTGGCGGGCGCCACGGTGTACTTCGCCGCGGACCTGCTGGTGTCCCGCCAGGGCGCGCAGCACCGCAAACGCTCCGGCACGCAGCAGAGCAGCGGCGCGCAGGCCGGGCTCGCCATCTTTCTGGGCTCGCTGCTCGACGGGATTCCCGAATCGGTGGCGATCGGCGCGAGTCTGCTGGCCGGGGGCAGCGTGAGCTGGGTGTTCGTGATCGCCGTGTTTCTCAGCAACCTGCCTGAAGGCCTGTCCGGCGCGGCCGGCATGAAAGCGTCGGGGCGCAGCGCGAAGTACATCCTGGGGTTGTGGCTGAGCGTGATGGTCGCCTCAGGCGTGGCCGCGGCGCTGGGCGCGCTGCTGCTGGCCGGCGCCGATCCGAACATCGTGGCGGGCATTCAGGCGTTCGCGGCCGGCGCGGTGCTGTCCATGCTGGCGAGCACCATGATGCCCGAGGCGTACGCTGAAGGCGGCGCCGCCGTGGGCCTGCTTACCGCGCTGGGGTTTCTCGCGGCGTTCAGTCTCGGGAAGCTGCAGTAACGCCCCGCGGGGACGCCCGGACTGGAGGTGAAGCGTGACGTACTTCATGTTCGCGACGGGCATCGAGAATTCGTACCCCACCGTTCAGGGCGGCCGGGTCCGCGTGGACGAGATGGACAAATGCGGGCATTACGCCCGCTGGCAGGAGGATTTCAGTCTGGTGCGCGATCTGGGCCTGCGTTACCTGCGCTACGGGCCGCCGATTCACACCACCTGGACCGGCCCGGACCGGTACGACTGGACGTTCGCGGACCTGACGTTCGGGGAACTGCGGCGGCGGAACATCACGCCCATCACGGACCTGTGCCATTTCGGTGTGCCGGACTGGATCGGGACCTTCCAGAACCCCGACTTTCCGGCGCAGTTCGCGCGGTACGCCCGCGCGTTCGCGCAGCGCTACCCGTGGGTACAGCTGTACACCCCGGTGAACGAGATGTTCATCTGCGCGCTGTTCAGCGCGAAGTACGGCTGGTGGAACGAGCAGCTCACCACCGACCGGACCTTCGTGACGGCCCTGAAGCACATCGTCCGGGCGAACGTGCTGGCCATGCACGCCACCTTGCAGGTGCGGCCCGACGCGATTTTTATCCAGAGCGAGTCAAGCGAGTACTATCACGCGGCGAGTCCACAGGCGATCGGCCCGGCCGAGGTCCTGAACGCCGTGCGGTTTCTGTCACTCGACCTGAATTACGGCCACCGGGTGAGTTCAGACATGTACGAGTACCTGCTCGACAACGGCATGACGCGCGACGAGTACCACTTTTTCCTGCACGGGCACCTGCGCCACCACTGCGTGATGGGCAACGACTACTACGTCACGAACGAGCACCTCGTGCACCCGAACGGCCAGACGGAGGCGAGCGGGGAGATCTTCGGGTACGCGGTGATCACCAGGCAGTACTACGCCCGCTACCGCCTGCCGGTCATGCACACCGAAACGAACCTGTGCCAGGGGCCGGCCGGGGACGAAGCGGTCCGCTGGCTGCGCAAGGCGTGGGCGAACGTGCTGCAGGTGCGCAATGACGGCCTGCCGGTGGTGGGCTTCACCTGGTACTCCCTGACCGATCAGGTGGACTGGGACACGGCGCTGCGTGAGAACAACGGGCGGGTTGGTGCGCTGGGGCTGTGCGACCTCAACCGCACGGTCCGCCCGGTGGGTGAAGCGTACAGGGCGCTGATTCAGGCGTGGCGCGCGGTGCTGCCCACCCAGAGCGTGGTGCTGTCCCTGCCGCTCGTTCCGCCCGGGGAGGGCGCGGATCAGAAGGCGTAGCGGACGGCGCAGTACGGCAGTTCCTTCCGGAGCAGCGCGGTGAAGCGGTCCACGGCCTTGCCTTTGAGGCCCCGGCGGTAGCGCAGGTTCACCCCGCCGGACTCGGACTGTTTGGTCTCCTGCCACTGCGGGGTCCACAGCAGCCGCTCCGCTGTCGGGTGCCAGCCGAGGTTCACTTCGTGCAGCCCGGCGTGGTGCGTCAGGAAGATCACCTCGGCCGCGAGTTGCCGCTTTGCTTCCGGAGACAGGGCGGCGTCCACCTGCCGGAACAGTTCGGTGTACGCGGCGGTCCACCCTTCGAAAATGATCACCGGGGAGAAGTTGAGGTGCACCTCGTACCCGGCCGCCACGAAATCGTTGATGGCCGCGAGGCGCTCAGGCACGCTGGACGTGCCGACGTCGACGACCCGCGCGACAGCCGCGGGCATCAGGGAGAAGCGCACGCGGGTGCGGCCCTGCGGGTCGTAGGTGAGCAGGTCCGGATTGACGTACTTGGTGGCGAACGACGCTTTGGCGTGCGGCAGGGTCCGGAAGAGGGTGACGAGGTCGCGGACGTTGTCGGAGAGCAGGGCGTCCACGCTGAGGTCGCTGTTCTCCCCGAGGTCGTAGACCCACGCGTGCGGGTCGACGGTGTTTGCCCTGCCCTTGGGACCCAGGGCCTGACTGTGCCGGCGCAGGGCCGCGAGGACGTCGTCGATGTTGGCGAAGGTGGTGATGGGGTTGGCGTAGCCCTTGTGGCGCGGCACGTAGCAGTACGCGCAGGCGAGCGCGCAGCCGTTGGCGAGGCCAGGGGCGATGAAGTCCGCGCTGCGGCCGTTGGGCCGCATGGTCAGGGTTGTGCGCACGCCGAGCACCAGCACCTGACGTTTGATGCGCAGCCAGTCCCGGACGAGGCCGGCGTTGCCGTGCAGTCCGGGAATATTCCAGTGCGACGCGACTTCAGTGACCTGCGCCTGCGGAAAGCGGCGCAGGATCGCCTGGCCGCGGGGCAGCGCGGCCGCCCGGGGGTCGGCGTAGATCTGCCGGATGTCGAGGGGCGCGCGCGTGGCCACGCCTCAGTCAACGGCATTGGGCCGGCGGACACTGCGAGCGGACCGACGAAGTGCCCGGCTGCCGGCGCGGGGAGGGCAGGCCGGCGATGGCGGCGATGGGGGGAGGTGAGCAGGCGGACGCCGCCTGAGGACCCGGCCGGGCCGTTTCGTTGCGAGCAGGGGCGTGGGGGTACCAGGCTGGTCCCCCGGCGACCAATTTTCTGGGCGCGCCCGGCCCTGCTGTGGTGTCCGGGAAGGCCGGAGGGCCAGGGCATGAAGCGGGGCGCCCAGCGGCTACGGGTCCGCTGAACGCCGGCCGCTCGGGTGGCTGAGCCTGGGTGGCTGGGAGATCCGGGGGGCTGAGGGGACTCCGGACGTTCACCCCCCCCACCGGGGGCACTGGGCAGCCAGGCGCCGTACTGGACTGCCTTTGCACCTTCAGAGCGCAGTCCACGCCGGGGCCGGGCTGGCTGCGGCCCTGACCAAAGGCAACCTGCAACTCACAAGAACTTTAGGGATTCCCTAAGATGGCGTATGCGATGGACACTCCCGAAGCGGACCTCGTCAGCAACTGCCGACACGGCAACGCCGCCTCGCACTGAACGGTCCCGGATCGACGACCAGTTCGAACGTGACCTTCGGGAGGCCCTGCACGGCCAGCCGTACGACGTTCTGCGCAACGTCCTGCTTGATCACTTTGTGGCCATGAACATCACGCCCGGCGCCGGGGGCAGTCCCGTGTCACGCGAGACACGCAAACGGGTCAACTTCGCCATTGTGGCCCGCCGCTCCCGCATTCCTGTGGCCGCCGTGATGTTCACCACGCAGGGGTTCGGCCGGGACCGGCGTCAGGGTCCGGCCGAGTTCAGCGCCGCCACCGTGGAGGGGCACACCATCGTGCCAGTGCTGTACCTCGATCCACGTCACCTGTCCGGTGCGTCCGCCATTGCCGAAGTCATCACCCCCTACCTGTAGAGCTTCCCGGGCGCCAGGTTGCGCGAACAGCGGCGCGAAGGCCCGGCGCATCTGTCCGGCGCTGCGTGCGGCCGTCTGACCGGGCACAGCTGATGGCCCGTCGCCTGTGTGCGTTACAGCCAGCGGGGCACGCGGGCCTGGTACGCGGCGTACGCCGGGCCATGCACCCGGCTGAGGTAGGCTTCTTCCAGGCGCACTTGCACGCCCATCAGCAACTCGCCGGCCACGAGGAGACTCAGGCTCCAGGCGTTAGGCACGGCCAGGAACAGGCCCAGCAGGTTCAGCCGCATGGCCAGGAAGATCGGGTTGCGGGAGCGGGCGAACAAGCCGCGCTGCACGAGGGCCGTCCGGACGGCGTCGTTCAGACCGATGCGCCAGGCGTGGCCCATCTGGGCCTGGGCCAGCAGGGTGAGGCCCAGGCCCAGCAGCATGAGACTCCAGCCGGCGGCCTGAACGGCGCGAACGCCCAGCCAGGGAAAGGGAGCAAAGTGAACGGCGGCGCCCGGCACCAGCGCCAGGGTGAAGGCGCCGAGCAGCAGGGCGCCGAGGAGGCCGGCCATGCTACGACCCACGAACCCCTGGAGGGTGTCGTCGGCCGGCAGGACGTACGGGTTGTGCCCGGTCTGGCGCCAGACTGCCACGGAGCGCCACACAAACGCGAAGAAGACAGTGCTGAGCACCAGGGCCAGCAACAGCCACGGGTTGGAGAGCCAGTCAGAATTCATATCTGAACATATATTCAGATATAAGTAAAAGCAAGTCCTACGGCATGGAGGCCCCCGTTCCGGTCTGGCACCTGCCTCTGCGCAGCTGGGGGAGGCGCACACGTGCCCCCCCATCCCAGGGCCCGGGTCAGCCGTTGACGACGGATCCGCCGTTCGGATGCAGGACCTGACCGCTGATGTAGCTCGAATCGTCCGACGCGAGAAACACGAAGCAGGTGGCCACCTCCGCCGGCTGCCCGGGGCGTTTCATCGGCACGTCCGCCCCGAAGGACGCGACCTTGTCCTCCGGGAAGGTCGAAGGAATCAGCGGCGTCCAGATCGGACCGGGCGCCACGCCGTTCACGCGAATGCCACGCTCCGCGACACTCATGGACAGCGACCGGGTGAACGCCACGATCGCGCCTTTCGTGGAGGCGTAGTCCAGCAGCTCGGGGCTGCCCTTGTAATGCGTGACGGAGGTCGTGTTGATGATCGTCGACCCGTCCCCCAGGTGCGGCAGGGCCGCCTTGGCCATATGGAAGTACCCGAAGATGTTCGTCCTGAACGTCCGTTCGAGCTGCTCGGCACTGATGTCCGTGAGGTCCTCCTGGGGGTGCTGCTCGGCGGCGTTGTTCACGAGGATGTCCAGCCGGCCGAACGCACGGACGGTCTGCTCGACCGCCTGCTGACAGAACGCCTCGTCACCGACGTCGCCGGCAACCAGCACGCAGCGCCGCCCGGCCTCCTCCACGAGGCCCTGGGTGATTTTCGCGTCCTCATGCTCATTGAGGTACACGATCGCCACGTCAGCGCCCTCCCGGGCGTAGTGCACGGCCACCGCCCGGCCGATGCCGCTGTCACCGCCAGTCACGAGGGCCGCTTTGCCCTGGAGCTTGTTCGCCGCCCGGTACGTCGGCTTGATGTAGACCGGCGCGGGCGTCATCTCCGTTTCACGTCCGGGGCGCTCATCCTGATGCTGCGGGGGCAGGGTCTGCTCTTCACTCATGGCGTTATGGAATCAGGTCACGGCCCAGGAAGTGTAGAAGCCGCCACCAAGTCAGCGCCAGGCCAAGGCCCACGCAACCCACGGTGAACCTCTCGGGCGCGCGCCCTCACCGGCCCGCCATACACGCGGCGCCGGCCAGCGGACTCACCTTCAGCGCAGCAGGCTCAGCCGGACCAGGGCCAAGAGAACCCACGAACAGCACCGGGAGCCCCCGGCCAGACGCGCGGTGACCTGAACGCAAAGGGCGCGGCGGCGGGCGCGCCCGCGAACCCCACGACTGACCGGGTGACAGGGGGCCCAGGACCGCCTGAATTGCCCGCGCCGCCGGCCCGACCCGTTCGCCTGGCTACGCTCCGGCCGGCTCCGGATCAAGCAGTCCGCCTTCCAGCACGACTGCCAGCGCGAGCTGCTGGTAACCCTGCTGGTCAAACAGGACCGTCACCGCGTGCTCATCGCACCGGACCACCGTCCCGGCGCCCAGCGTGCGGTGCGTGACCCGGCGGCCCACGTCAAAGGGCCGTTCACACGCCGGCGGGCCGCCGGCGCCCTCAACGGCGGCGCAGTTGTCGCAGCCCGCGCACGGCCCCGGAGCGGCCTCCCCGAAGTAGTTCAGCAGGTACTCCCGGCGGCAGGCGCCCGTTTCAGCGTACCCGCGCATCATGTCCAGCCGCGACTGCTCGAATGTCCGCCGGTGCCGCTGAGCTTCAGCGGCGCGCGCCGCGGCGTCCAGCGCGTCCACGGTTCCGTTCATGGTGAGCGTTCCGTCCCGCCGCTGGCACAGCGCCCCGGCCTCCGCCAGCCGCCGCAGGGCTGTTCGCAGCCAGCCAGGCCGGACCCCGAGGCCGCGCGTTGTCCCTGGTGAACCTTTTGGGCCGGCGTGCGCAGCGGACGCCAGGCCCCGTACTGAAGCGTTCGCGGCCCAGGGGCCTGCCCCAGCGCGCCGGGGGGCCAGGCGCCTGAAGGCGGCGTCACCCGCGTCGGCGCTGAGCCTCGCCGACGCTCACGCTTTCTGTACAGTCCGGCGCGCCGCAGAGGTCCGCCAGGCTCGTGCGCTCCCGGCGACCGTCTGCGCGGCCCGCACTCCGCTTCTCAATGCGTTCTGAAGGCGCAGGCCACCTGCGGACCCGGTTAAGGCTCTACAACACAGGCCATGCCTGATCCTCTTCTTCCTGGCTTGCAGGTGGTCACGGTGACGGACGGGGTCATCGTGGCGGTGGTGCTGCTTGCCGCGTGGAGGGGCGCGCGGCGCGGCTTTCTCGCAGGCACCCTCGGACTGCTGTGGCTGGTTCTGCCCGTGCTGGTCGCCCTGCAGTTCTCCGGCCCGGTGGCCGGCGCGCTGGCCGGGTCCTGGTCACCCACGTGGACCCGGCCGGCCGCGTTCGTGGCGCTGTTCGTCCTGACCGGCGCCCTCACCGACAGCCTCGGGTGGGCGCTGCTGGGCCGGCTGCCGAGGAGGGCGCACGCCGCGCCCCTCAACCGCCTGTCTGGCGTCCTGCAGGGGGCCACGACCGGCGTGCTGACCGCCGGGGTCGTAGTGGCGGTGCTCTTCACGCTGCCGGTGCCAGCCGGCCTTCAGGCGGATCTGAACCGGAGCCGGCTGGCTGCGCCGCTGTGGCAAGGCGCGCGGTTGGCCGGGCAGGCCGCCGGGCCGGTCTTCGGGGAGGCGCTGCGCGCCCTGCAGCCCAGGCGGGCGCCGGGCCGGCACGTCGACCTGCCGTTCACGGTTCGGGACGCGCCGCCGGCGCCCCTGCTGGAAGCGCGGATGCTTGAACTCGTGAATGCCGCCCGGGCAAAAGCCGGCCTGCCGGGGCTGCGGGCCGACCCGGCGCTGCGCGCCGTCGCGCGGCGGCACTCGGCGGACATGTTCGCCCGCGGGTACTTCGCTCATGTCAACCCGGACGGGGCCTCGCCGTTCGACCGCATGAAGGGCGCCGGCGTGCGGTACTTCACGGCCGGTGAGAACCTGGCCCTGGCGCCCACGGTCGGCGCGGCGCACGTCAACCTGATGAACTCACCGGGCCACCGGGCGAACATCCTGGGGCGGCGGTTCGGCCGCGTGGGAATCGGGATCGTGGACGGCGGTCACCGGGGCGTCATGGTAACGCAGGCCTTCAGGAACTGAGCGCCAGGCGGGCAGGGGGAGGCTGCGCCTCTGAGGCGGGTGAAGCGCTTTGGCGCATGGCCGTTCAGCCCGGCGACGGGGTGGGGTGGGGACATGACCCTGCCGCTCTCCCCGCCGCTCAGTCGGAAGGTCGTGACGCCGGAACTGGAATTGCGCGGCGCTGCGGAGGACCTGTTCGCCCAGGTGCTGCCGGTGGTCCGGGCGGGCGTGACCGGGGCGCGTCCGGAGCCGTTCCATGAGCCCACGTGGCTGTACGAGAACCACCCGCTGCGTGAGCGCAAGGGGCTGCAGACGATCTGGCGTGGGCCGGACCGGGTCGACGTTCTCCTGGCTGGCGCCGGGCGTCCAGGGGCAGGGGGTGGGCTGTGAACAGCGCGCGGCAGTTCTTCACGTGGCGTTTGAGGGATTCGGGGCGGCCGGAGCCGGGCGTGCGGGGTTAGAGGACAGTGTGGCGTCCGGCCGGGTGGCGCAGCGGCGGGGGGATAAGCTCCACGGGTTCGGCTGGGCGGGGCGCCGGCGGACCGGCATCACGCTCAGTGGCGTGGAGGACTGCAGGCGCGCGCTGCAGCTGACCTGAGAGGCGTGAAGGACGCCGCCAGCCCACCTGCCGGCGCGAGTGGCCACAGGCCGGCTGCCTCAGCAGCCGGCCTGTGGCGCGGGCGGTGCGCCGACCTGGGCGCGCGGCCGTGAAACCGGCGTGCCCAGGTCCGGGACGCGCCGCTGTGTCGTGGCTGGCTGCGGCGCTCCTGCGTGGTCAGGCGGTGCCGGCGTCACGGATGGGGTTGAGCCAGTCGCCCAGGGCCTGCAGGTTTTCCTGGGCGCGGATCAGGTGGCGCTGCACGGCGTCCTGCGTGGCGACGGGGTCGCGGCGCTTGAGGCCGTCGAAGATGGCCCAGTGGAACACCTGCGCCTGCTGCGCGGCGCCGGGTTTGAGGATCGTCTGCTGGAAGCCGACTTTGAGCAGTTCATGCACCGGTTCGAGCAGCTTGGCGAGAATGGCGTTCTTGCCGCCCTGGATCAGGGCCACGTGGAACTGGGCGTCGAGTTCCGAGAAGCGGTCGGGGTCGTCGAGGTACTGGTCCATGGTGCGCAGCAGGGTTTCCATGTGCCCCAGGTCGCGGTCGGTCATGCGCGTGGCCGCCAGGCCGGCGAGTTTGACCTCGAACACCATGCGCGCTTCCAGCAGTTCGGACTGCACGGTGTAGAACGACGCGCCTTTGCCGAGGTGCATCAGCACCTGCGGGTCCATGGGGTTCCACCGGTGCGCGGGGTTGACGGTGGTGCCCCGGCCCTGCTGAATTTCGATCAGGCCTTTTTCGGCGAGCACTTTCATGGCCTCGCGGATCACGACGCGGCTGACGTCGAATTCCTCGGCCAGTTCTGCTTCTTTGGGGAGGCGGGAGAGCGGTGAGACGTGGCCGGTCACGATGCGACGCGTCAGTTCCGACTGCACCAGGTGACGGCGACTGAGGCTTTTGGTGGTCACGCGTCCAGCTTAGTTCATGTCCCACCGGTTTGTCCAGAAAGATATGACCTATCGGGCAGCGGGCCTGTCTGCGGTCTGACGCCGGGATTATGGCCGCCCAGCGTGTTCCATTGCCCTATTGTCTGGGGCGCACGTTGACAAGGCCCCCCTGATCCCGTATACAAAGATAGTACGTTTAATCAAGTGCCGCTGCTGCGCTCGGCGTCCGGTCCAGCCGTTCACCACGGCTCGCCCGACGCCCTTCCTGACCCCGGAGGTCTGTATGTCACGCTCTTTTCTCTCGCTGTCCGCCGCCCTGACGCTGTGCACCCTGTCCGTCGCCCACGCCGAGGCGTTCAACTGGAAGGCCCAGAGAGGTAAGACCATTACAGTCAGTGTGGTCAAAAGCCCCTGGTCCGACATCCTGCAAGACCGGCTCGGTGAGTTCGAGAAACTCAGCGGCATCAACGTCAACCTGACGGTCCTGCCCGAGCAGCAGGCGCGCCAGAAACTCGCCATCGACTTCGCCTCCGGCGGCCGCACGGTCGACGTGTTCGACTCCAGCCTCACCGTGGAGAAGTCCCGCTTCTCGCAGGCCGGCTGGTACGAACCGCTGAACAAGTACATGGTGGCCGGCAAACTCGATCCGAACTACCGCTTCGACGACTTCTTCACCTCCGCGCGCACCGCCGTCAAGACCAGCGAAGGCCAGATTATCGGGCTGCCCTGGAAGGCGGACGTGCAGGTGCTGTACTACCGCAAGGACCTCTTCGCGCAGGCGGGCCTCAAGGCGCCCACCACCCTCGAGGAGCTTGAAAGCGCCGCGGCGAAACTGCACGTGCCCGGCAAGATGTACGGCTACGCCGCCCGCGGCCTGAAAAACGCCAACGCCTACACCTTCGCTTTCGCGCTGCAGGCGTTCGGCGGCAAATGGGTGGACAGCAAGGGCAACTCCGCCGTCAACAGTGCCCAGGCCGTCAAGGCCCTGAACTGGTACAGCGGCATGCTCAAGAAGTACGCGCCGCCCAGCGTGATCAGCTACAACTGGAGCGAAGTGCTGGGCCTGTTCCAGCAGGAGCAGCTGGCGATGTTCAACGACGGCATCGGCTTCGCGGTGCAGCTGGAAGACAAAACCAAATCCAAGGTCGCCGGAAAGGTCGGCTACGCGGTGCTGCCCGGCCGCCTGGCGCCCGCCACGTACAACGCCCTGGCGATGTCCTCCCGCAGCGGCAACAAGGACGCGGCGTTCGTGTTCATGCAGTGGGCCACCAACCGCGCGTTTGACAAGTACCTCGTGGAAAACGGCGTGACCTCCCCGCGCCAGTCGAGCTGGACGACCGCCACGAACAAGCCGCTGGACACCATTCCCTGGGCCAAAACCTACTTTGACGCCCTGAAGGTCGCCAAGCCCGCCTTCCCGGAAGTGCCCCCGGTGCAGGAAATGCGCGACACGGTCGGCATCGCCATCGTCCAGTCCATCCAGGGCGCGGCGTCCAAGCCGGCGCTCGACCAGGCCAACCGGGACTTCCAGACCGCGCTGAACAGCGCCAAGCAATGACATGACCACCTCACCGCTGCCCGGCACGCCCGTCCGGCGCCCCAGGCGCCGGCCCACGGCCCCGCTGCTGTTCGTTCTGCCCGCGCTGCTGCTGACGGTCATCGTGATCGCCTTTCCGCTGGGCTACACCCTGTACCAGTCGATGACCAACTGGGTGATCACCAGCCCCAACCCACCGAAATTCATCGGCCTGGCCAACTACGCTGAACTGCTGCGCGACCAGCGCGCGCTGCAGTCGCTGACCCGGACCCTGCTGATCACGGTGTGCTCGGTGAGCCTGCAGATGGTGCTGGGCGTGGCCATGGCGCTGGTGATGAACAAGCACTTCTTCGGCCGCGGCCTGTTCCGGACCCTGGCGCTGTTCCCGGTGGTGGCCACGCCGGTGGCGATCTCGCTGATCTTCGTCACGATGATGAACCCCCAGACCGGCGTGCTCAACCACTTCCTGACGTCGCTGGGCCTGAACGCGCAGCAGTGGATCTACGCGGAGAAGAGCGTGCTGCCCGCGCTGATCCTGGTGGACACCTGGCAGTGGACGCCGTTCGTGATGCTGATTGCCCTGGCCGGCCTGGCGACCCTGCCGAACGAGCCGTACGAGGCGGCCATGATCGACGGCGCCAACCCCTGGCAGACCTTCTGGGCGATTACCCTGCCGATGCTGATGCCCTCGCTGTTCGTGGCGCTGCTGTTCCGCGCCATCGACACGCTCAAGCTGTTCGACACCATCTATGCGATGACGCAGGGCGGCCCGGGCACCGCGTCGGAAACCATCAACCTGTACCTGTACACCCTGAGCTTCAACTACTTCCGCATGGGGTACGCCTCAAGCATGGTGATCGCGCTGCTCGTGCTGGTGCTGGGCATCACGCTGCTGCTGATCCGCGCGCGGAAACTCGCGGAGGACCGTTCATGACCGTCACAGAAGTCCGCCCGCCTGCCGCCGCGCCGGCGCGCCGCCGGGTCCGCCCGCACGCGCTCAAGGCCCAGCTGCTGCCGATGCTGATCTCCGCGTTTTTCATCGTGCCGATCGTGTTCGTCTTCTACTGGATGGTGTC
Organism: Deinococcus taeanensis; assembly: GCF_020229735.1. NCBI lineage: Bacteria > Thermotogati > Deinococcota > Deinococci > Deinococcales > Deinococcaceae > Deinococcus > Deinococcus taeanensis. The sequence continues at coordinate 215,839 of NZ_CP083456.1, forward strand.
GATGTCGTTCCAGACGCAGGTGGAGATCAGCGCCAGTCCCCCCACCTTCTGGTCGGCCCAGCCCACCACCGAGTGGTACAGCCAGCTGATGCGCCGCATGCCGTTCGTGCAGTACACCTGGAACAGCCTGGTGGTGGGAGTGTCCGCCACCGCGATCGGCCTCGCGATCGGCCTGCCGGCCGCGTACGCCATCGCCCGCTGGCGGCTCTCGGGCCTGAGCACCCTGTTCCTGATCACGCGCATCACGCCCGCCATCAGCTTCCTGATTCCCTGGTACATCATCGCCAAGCGCCTGAACCTGGGTGACTCGCTGGTGATCATCACGCTGCTGCACATCACCATCACCCTGCCGCTGATCATCTGGATCATGATCGGGTTCTTCGAGGCGCTGCCGACCGATCTCGAGCAGGCCGCCACGGTGGACGGCTGCACCGCGTGGCAGTCCTTCGCGCTGATCGCCGTGCCGCTCGTGAAGCCGGGCATCGTGGCCGCCGTGATCCTGGCGTTCATCCAGTCCTGGAACAACTTCCTGTTCGCCGCCGTGCTGGGCGGCCCCGGCTCGCAGACGCTGCCCGTGACGGTCTACGGCATGCTGAGCTTCGAGCAGGCCAACTGGGGCCCGCTGGCCGCGGCCGCCACGCTGGTGTGCCTGCCCGTCATTGTCGGCACCATCTTCTTCCAGCGCCAGCTGGTCGAAGGCCTGACCGCCGGCGCCATGAAAGGCTGACGTTTTCCCGGCCGCCCTTCCGGCGCGCGGCCGCCCCTGACACTGCCTGAGCTGCCAGGGGCGGCCGCGCGCTTTCGCTGCTCTGCCCTTCTTCCGAGGTACCTATGACCCACGCAACCCCCGATTCTTCTGCCTTTCACGTGCGCGGCCTGATTGTGCCGATCGTCACGCCCTACACCCCCCAGGGCGCGGTGGACCTCGCGCAGACCGAGGCGCTCGCGCACTTCTACGCCCGGCTGAACGTCCCGGCGCTGTTTCCGGGCGGCACCACCGGCGAGTTCGCGCTGCTGACCCCCGGGGAACGTGAAGCGCTGCTCGAAGCGGTGGTGCGCGGCGTCCGCGCCAGCGGCGGCGCCGCGACGCAGATCATCGCCCACACCGGCGCGGCGACCCTGGATGAGGTGCTGCGCCTCAGCCGTCACGCCCAGGCCCAGGGGGTCCGGGCGGTGGCGGTCGTCACGCCCTACTACTACGGGTACGAGGATGAGGCGATCCTGGCGTTCTACCAGGCCGTCTGCCGGGCCCTGCCGGACCTCGCGGTCTACGCCTACACCATCCCGCAGCGCGCCGGAAACACCATGACGGCCGCCAGCGTGGCCGAGCTGGGCCGCGAGCCGAACTTCGCGGGCATCAAGGATTCCAGCGGCGACATGCACCGCCTGCTGGCGCTGATCGACGTGCCAGGCCTCAGCGTGCTGGCCGGCGCGGACGACCTGTGCTACCCGTTCATGGCCAGCGGCGGGCACGGCCTGGTGTCCGGCCCGGGCGGCGTGGTGCCGGAACTGTTCCAGGCGTTTTTCGCGGCGCTGGACGCCGGGCAGGCGGCGCGCGCCCTGGCCCTGTCGCGGCACATCCGGACCTTCAGCCGGATCATCCGGGGCGGCGGGCGGATCGACTACCTCAAGGCCGGCCTTGACTGGCGGGGCCTGAGCAACGGCCCGTCGCGCCCGCCCCTGCCGAACCTGGGCGGCGCCGAGCGGCGCGCGCTGACGGAGCAGCTCAGCGCCTTCGCTCAGGCGCTCGCGGCCGACGGCGTGCCGCTGACGGCCGCTGCGGTCCGCGACGCCGTGCTGTAACGGTCCGCCTGACGTCCGGACGCGGTCGCCGCGCCGGACAGTGACCCGCGGCGGCGACCCTTTCAGGTCGCCCCGCTCGCCTTCTCAATCTGCCGCCCGCCGCGCAGGCGGGCCCTGGAGCTCCTGATGACGACGTCCCTGTTTCCCCTGACCGAAGCCTACCTCGTTGCCAGCGGCGATATGCGCCTCGCCGCCAACCAGCAGTGCTGGCCCGCGCAGGCGCAGATGGAAGCCCAGCTGACCCGGGCGCTCTCGGCGCTGGGCGTGCAGGTCACCCGCGCGCACGGCCTGGACCCGCGCGAACAGCACGGGTTCATCTCGTCGCAGCGGATGGGCATGGACGTGTTCCGGCGCATTCCGAAGGACGCGCCGGTGATCGTCGCCGAAGCGGTGTGGCAGTACAGCCATCATGTGCTGGCCGGCCTGCGCGCCCACCGCGGCCCGGTCCTGACGGTCGCCAACTGGAGCGGGCAGTGGCCCGGACTGGTGGGCCTGCTCAACCTCAATGGCAGCCTCACCAAGATGAACGCCGAGTACAGCACCCTGTGGAGTGAGGATTTTCAGGATGAGTTCTTTGTCACCCGCCTGACCGAGTGGGTGCAGACCGGTCGGGTGACGCACGACCGGTCGCACGTCCGGTCCTTTGACGCGCAGCGGGTGCCGGACGCGCAGCGGGCGCTGGGCACCCGGCTGGCCGCTGACCTGCGGGAACGCCAGGCCATCCTCGGCATTTTCGACGAGGGCTGCATGGGCATGTACAACGCCGTTATCGACGACGAACTGCTCAATCCCCTGGGCCTGTACAAGGAGCGGCTCAGCCAGTCCGCCCTGTACGCCGCCATGCAGCAGGTCACGGACGAGGAGGCGCAGGAGGCGCTCGACTGGCTGCTCGGGCGCGGCATGCACTTCGCCTGGGGCGAGGATCCGGCGAGCGAACTGACGCGCGGGCAGACGCTCGACCAGCTCCGGATGTACGTGGCGGCCGTGCGCATCGCCGCGCAGTTCGGCTGTGACGCCGTCGGCATCCAGTACCAGCAGGGCCTCAAGGACCTCGCGCCGGCCAGCGACCTCGCCGAGGGCCTGCTGAACAACCCCGAGCGGCCCCCGGTCCGCGACCCCCGCACCGGTGAGGTCCTGTACGGCGGCCGGGCGCTGCCGCACTTTAACGAGGTCGACGAGGGCGCCGCCGTGGACGGCCTGCTGACGCAGGAGGTGTGGACCGCGCTTGGCCTGGAGCCGTCCAACACCCTGCATGACCTGCGCTGGGGCGAGCAGCACGGGGGGCAGTTCGTGTGGGTCTTCATGATTTCCGGCGCCGCGCCGGCGTCGCATTTCGCGGGCGGGTACGCCGGCGCGTCGAGCGAGCGTCAGCCGCCGATGTTCTTCGCGCAGGGGGGCGGCACGCTCAAGGGCGAAAGCCGGCCCGGCCCGCTGGTCTGGTCGCGGGTGTACGTCCGCTCAGGCCGGCTGCACGCCGACCTGGGCCTCGGGGAGGCCGTCGCGCTGCCGGAGGCGGAAGTGCAGCGCCGCTGGGCGCTCACGACGCCCCAGTGGCCGATCATGAACGCGGTGCTCGAAGGGGTCGGCCGTGACCAGATGATGGCGCAGCATCAGGCGAACCACATTCAGGTGGCCTACGCCCCCAGCCGCGACGCGGCTCTGGAAGCGCTGAACGTCAAGGCCACGCTGTTTGACGCGCTGGGCGTCGACGTTCACCTCTGCGGCGTGCCGGCGTGAGCGCCCCCGGTCCGCTGCTGCTCGGGCTGGACGTCGGCACGTACTCCAGCAAGGGCGTCCTGGTGACGCCCGCCGGGGAACTTGTCGCCCAGCAGGTCGTGACCCATACGCTGTCGATGCCCGCCCCGGGCCACGTGGAACAGGACGCCGACGGGGTGTGGTGGGCCGACGCGCAGCAGCTGATCCGCGCGCTCCTGCAGGGCGTCGATCCCGCGCGGGTGGCGGGGGTGGCGTGCAGCGCGATCGGGCCGACCGTGCTGCCGCTCGACTCGCACGGCCGGCCGCTGCGCCCCGGGATCCTCTACGGCGTGGACACCCGCGCCCAGGCGCAGATCGACGCGCTCAACCGCGAACTGGGCGAAGCCCGCCTCTTCGCGCACAGCGGCATGGCCCTGACCAGCCAGGCCACCGGCCCCAAGATCCGCTGGCTGCGCGAGCACGAACCCGGCGTCTGGGCCCGGACCCACACGCTCACCACCGCCAGCAGCTACCTCACCTACCGCCTGACCGGCCGCCACGTCATGGACCACCACACCGCCGCGCACTGCATGCCGCTGTACGACCCCCGCACCCGCCAGTGGTCGCCGGCGTTCAGCGCCGCGGTGCTCGGCGACCGGGACCTGAGCCGGCTGCCGGACCTGGCGTGGAGTGACGAGCGGGCCGGGGAGGTCACGCCCGAAGCCGGCGCCCTGACCGGCCTGCGCCCCGGCACGCCCGTGGCGGTGGGCACGGTGGACGCCCTGGCCGAATCGCTCAGTGTGGGCGTGCGGGCCCCGGGTGACCTGATGCTCATGTACGGCTCCACCACGTTCTTCGTGCTGGTGCAGGCGGCCGCCACGCCGGACCCGCGGGTGTGGTCGGTGGGCGGCGCGTTTCCCGGGCAGGTGAACCTCGCGGCCGGCATGGGCACCACCGGCAGCCTGACGCGCTGGATGGCCGACGAGTTCGCGCGGGACCTGCCGACCGAGCAGGCCTACGACGCGCTGTTCGCGGCCGCGCGGGACCTGCCGCCCGGCGCGCAGGGGCTGCTGTGCCTGCCGTACTTCAGCGGGGAACGCACGCCCATCAACGACCCGCAGGCGCGCGGGGTCATCGCGGGCCTGACCCTCTCGCACACCCGGGCGCACCTGTTCCGCGCGGCGCTGGAGGGCGTGGCGTTCGGCATTCGCCACAACCTGGAGGCCTTTGCGGCGCTGGGTGCCGACGTCCGCCGCGTGGTGGCCGTGGGCGGCGGCACGAAAGGCCGGCTCTGGCTGCAGATCGTCAGTGATGTCACCGGCGTGCCGCAGGAAACGGCGGAAGTGACGCTCGGCGCCAGTTACGGCGACGCCTTCCTCGCCGGCCGCGCCGCGGGTCTCCTCAGCGCGGCCGACCTGCCGGGCTGGGTCAGGCCGGCGCCGACGGTCGTCCCGGACGCCGCCGCGAAGGCAGAGTACGACCGGCTCTACCCGCTGTACCGCGAGCTGTACACCGGCACGCGCCCGGTCGTGCACGCCCTCGCCCGCTGAAGGTTCCGTCTGGGTCCACCCGGAGCGGGGCCGGGTCTGGCGTCAGTGGTGCGCGGCCCGCCGGGCACAGCTGGACCGGCGGTGCGCGGCGGCCAGCCCCGGGTCCGCCACGTTCCGCTGTTCCGGCCGCGCTCCAGGTCGCCCGGGCGCAGCGCGCCGGACACCGCGGCGTGTTCCGCGAGCGACGCCTCGCCCGGGGCGGCGGCATTGAAGGACGCCCGTTCGGTGCGCCGCCGTTTGCGCTTGAGGGGGCCCAGGGGCCGCTGCAGTTCATGGTTGCCGGACCCGGCGGTCCAGACCTGGTGAACGGCGGTATCAGCCCCGGCGGCGTCCTGGGTCGGCAGAGCGAGTTGCAGTGGGGCCGCACGGCGCGCCCGCGGCCCCGCCGGGAGCCGCCACGGAATACACGTCAGCTCCTGACGGGAATGCCGGTTACGCTGGCCGCACATGACCCAACCGCACGACCAACCCGGTGTGTTCACCGCTCAGGAAATGCTCCAGCACTGGAAGGGCCACCGAGCCCTCACGCGGCGCACGATCGAACGCTTCCCGGACGATCAGTTGTTTTCGTTCACGCCTGGCGCGCCCCTGCGGACGTTCGGCGACATGATGCTCGAAACCGTCCGCATGATCGCGCCCAGTCTGCACGGCACCCGGACCGGCGAGTGGAACTTCAAGCTGGCGGACACCAGCGCCATTCAGGACAAAGCGGCTCTTCTCGCGGCCTGGGACGAAGCCGACGAGCTGATCGCCACCACGTGGCCGCACCTGACGCGTGAGGCGCTGCGCGGGGTCGTGCCGCCCCTGCCTCATCTCAGGGCGCTGCCCTACCTGGTGGACAATGAGATTCATCACCGCGCGCAGGGGTTCATCTACCTGCGGCTGCTGGGCACCGAACCACCGGCCTTCTACGAACGGGAAGCAACTTCGCCCGCCTGACCGGAAGCCCGCGCCGGCATTCGGCCTGCCCCCCCGCGGAGCGCGCGCTGGACCGGTTCCCGGCACAGGGGCCGGGCGCCCCATACCGTTTCATCCCGCGGGTCCAGTGGACGCCCGCTCATGGACGCCCGCTCAGCGGTCACAGGCCACCGACGCCGGTTCCGGGTGGAACGCGGGCGTTTCCGGAGGCCAGCCCTTGTGGCGGTGAGACCTCCGGTTCACGGCCGGAGCCTGCGCTTCTTCTCTCAACCGGACTGAACCGGGCCTGCCCAGAGGTCCGAACACCGGGTCCTGTCGGCGGCCTGCAGGCCCCGCCCGCGCAGAACAAGCAGGCCAGCGGCGCCCAGGTGGCTCCGGCCTGACCTATACGGAGCTGTGCGGCGCTTCGAGGGGAATCCGGTATTCCAGGGGGTACTTCTCGGCCACCCACCAGGTCTCGTCACGCGTCCATTTCAGGCCCTGCTGCGTGAACTGACTGCACGCGCCGCGCGCCAGCGCAACCGTGTCGTAAGGGCCCAGTCGGCGTAGGAGGGCGCCAGTCTGGGTGTTGACGACGGTGACGTAGATCTGCGGGGCCGGTAAGGTCATCCTGTCACCGTACGCCGTGACCGTGTTGTTCAGCGGTGGGAAAGCCTGGGAGGCTCTCCATGAATGGCCGGACAGACCGGCGTTCCGGCGGTGCCCAATGTCGCAGGAGCGTGACCCGTACACTGCGCTATGACCGATCACTCCGATGACGCCAGCGCCACTCAGCGACTTGACGAGGCCGAAAACGCGTCGTTCAATTCCGCGCGCCGGCACGTCGGCGCCGCGGGATTCGTGCAACAGGAGGTTCTGGAGCAGATCATCAGCGCCGGCAAGGAGCAGATCAGCGTCACGCGGTCACTGCGTCAGGTGATTGCCGTCACCCAGGCGCAACTGCGGGACCTGTCGGCGCACGCCGCCACGGATCAGCTGCAGGTGCACGTCACCGCCCTTGAAGGAATTGTGTCCTCCAGTCAGGAGCAGGCCCGCACCGCCGCCGAACTGCGGGAGGTGATCCAGCGGGCGCTGGCCGACGTCCGCGGAACCCCGCTCGAGGACGTCAGCGCCACGCTCCTGAACACCCTGAGTGCCGTGGTCTGCCGTCAGGCGGAGCAGCTTCAGGCCCTGATCTCGACGGCGCTGAGTGAAGCCAGCACCGCCGGGCAGGTGGCTGAGCTTCAGCAGGTCAGTGCAGAAGCCCAGGCGCGGCAGGCGGAAGCGGAGCACGAGCAGGAAGAGCGGGAACTCGCCCACCTCGATCTCCTGGGGGCCGAGGCGCTGGAGCGGGTGCGCGCGTTGGAACAGGGCGGGCAGACGGACGCGGCCCAGCGCACGGCACTGGAGCAGCAGGCGGAACACACCCGCCTGCTGCTCCTGACGCTGGAAGGGGACGGGAACCCTCAGCAGTAAACACGAACAGCGCTGGCGCCCCAGGTGATCTGTTCCGGCACGCGCGCAGCCACCCGGGCCGGTTCACGGTTCAGTCCTCGGCTGCTCCCCAGGCCAGTGACCGCCTGGCCCGCAGCGCGCAATACCGGTCTGGCCTCCATCCGGGGGCGGGCGGCGCAGGTAGAATTGACAGATTCGGGAGGCTCAGCGGCCGGGACGGCCGTTGTTCTTCGAAGCACTCTCTTTTAAAGGCAGTCTGATGACATTATTGTATTCGTTTACGTTGACCTACCGCCCGACAGGAGAAACCCAGTCATTCACGGCGTCAGCGCTCAGGTCCGAGCTGATTCACCATGGATTTTTTGCCTGTGACTTTACGGGTTGGCCGCCGCCCTTTCTGGGCTACTCGGACCGCAGCACCATGGTCCGGGCCATGGAAGTCGGACAGACCTGTGTGGAGGTGCTGGACTGGCGCCTGGACGTGAGGCAGTCAGACACCGCCTGAGCCGCGCCGCACAGGGGCCCGGTCAGCGCACCCTGGTGGGCGCCGCACAGCAGAGCCACGGACACGAGGCGTTTCGTGTGCCGGCGCCCCGCGGCTCTTGTCCCGGACCTTCATGCACGCCCTGAGGGTCGCCCTGATCAGGTCGACGGTGATCTCCTCCGGGTTGTCGACGCTCGGCGCGCCGTAAGGGTCGTGTCCGGGGGAGCACCGGCGGCGTCCATGGTGGACAACGAGAACAGCAGCTTCACCGGTCCGCTGGCCACCACGCTGTTCTACCGGCTGTTACCAGTGCCGGCCATGACGCCCGCGCCCTGCGAGAGAACGAGCAGGTCGCCGCACAACGCCGCGCAGACGCGCTTGTCCTCCTCGCCTGTGACGCCGCCCGGTCCGTCCGCGCCTGGTCCGGTCCCCGTGGAGGGTGGCGGTGGTGTGGGCGGCCAGGGCCGACAGCGCGCCGAGGGCAATCAGGATGTCAGGGCGTTCACCAGTGCGCCCTGGGCCTCAGATCACGGCTTCCAGCGCGACCGGCGGGAGCCTTCTGGTCGCCTTCACCGGTGCAGGGTCGCATTCCTCCGCAAGCAGCCGGCATCAGGGAGGGAGATGTGCCCGGCGGACACGTCCTCCTCCCTGCGGCTGACCTTCAGCTGCCGCCGACCGACAGGGCCCGCACGCGTACCGCCGGCATGCCTGTGCCGTACTGGGACCATTCGGGCGTGTCTGACACCGCTTCGACGTCGCGCAGCAGGTCCAGGATGTTGCCGGCCACGGTAAAGACCTCCAGCGGGTGGGTGACGTCACCGCTGTCCAGCCAGAAGCCTTCGGCTTCCAGACTGAATTCGCCGGTGTAGGGATGTGCGCCCGCGTGGCCGCCGGAGACGCCGGTGAGCAGCACGCCGGTGACGCCAGCGCGGATCTCGGCGGCCGGCGTGCGGCCGGGTTCGAGCAGCAGGTTGCTCGGCCCGACGCCCACCAGGCCCTGGTACCCGGGGCGGGAGGCGTGCCCGGTGCTCTGGGTGCCGGCGCGCGCGGCGGTCTGGGCGTTGTGCATGAACGCGGTCAGGCGCCCGGCACTGAGCAGCGTCAGGGGCGCGCTGGGACAGCCTTCAGCGTCGAAGGCACGTGAGTTGAGCCCGCGCGGCAGGGTGGGATCGTCCACCAGGGTGATCAGCGCGCTGCCGATGGTGTCGCCCAGCCGGCCGGCCAGCGGGCTTTTGCCTTCTTCCACCATCTTGGCGCTGAACATCCCGGCAAACAGGCTCAGCAGTTCGCCCAGGCACTCACCGCTGATGACGGCCGGGAACGTGCCGCTGGGCGCCGGGTGGGCGCCGAGCAGCGCCACGGACTTCCGAACGGCGTTCAGGGCGGTCTGGGTGGGGTCCAGTTCGGTGAACTCGCGGGTGAACTGCCAGTCACCGCGCATCTTGTTCTGCCCGTTCTCGCTGACCAGCGGCGCGACGAAGTGATGCGCGTACAGGGCCTTGAAGCCGCGGGAGAGCCCCTGGGTGTTGCCGACCAGGGTTTCGGAGTCGCTGTCGCCGTAGCCGCCGTAGGGCACGCTGGTCACCCGGGGGTCGGCTTCACGGGCGGTGCGCTCAAGCGCGATGGCCACCTGCACCTTCTGCTCGACCGTCACGCCGCTGAGGCCTTCGCCGTGCAGGTCCAGGCTGGGCGGCTCACCCCAGGCGACCAGCGCCGAGCCGGCTTCCGGCGCCACCAGCTCAGCGTTTTCCAGGGCGCTTTGCAGGGCGCGGTCAAGCGCGGGACGCGCGAGGTTCTCCGTGAAGCTGTACCCCCACGCGCCCCGCACCAGGGCGCGCAGTCCGACGCCCTGACGGCCGTGCAGTTTGAATTCGCTGACCTCACCCTGGAAGGCGCGGACGCTGGTGGAGGTGCCGCGCGTGGCGTAGACCTCAAGCGCCACACCGCGGGTCCGGGCGGCGCCCAGCAGGTACTCGCGGGCCTGCCCGATGGTGAGCTGTTCGGTGCTGGTGCCGGTCATGCGCGTCCTCCCACGGTGATTTCCGAAACGAGAATGTGAGGCTGGCCCACGTCGGTGGGCAGGGACCCGGACACGCTGCCGCACATGCCCTGGCCCAGGCGGAGGTCGCCGGCCACGCCGACGATGTTGAGCAGGTCCTGCGCGCCGTTGCCGACAAGCGAAGCGCCGCGCAGCGGCTCGGCAATCTCTCCGCCGCGGATCATGTAGGCCTCGTTCACCGCGAAGTTGTAGTCCCCGGTGCCGGGCGTGACGCTGCCGCCGCCCATCTTGCGGGCGTAGATGCCGTGCTGGACACTGCGGATCAGGTCGTCGGGGGTCTGGGTGCCGTTGTCGATAAAGGTCGAGCGCATGCGGCTGGCCGGCGCGAAGGTGTAGTTCTGGCGCCGGCCGGATCCGGTGCGGGCGTAGCCGGTGTTCAGTGCGCCCACCCGGTCGACCATGAATGACCGGAGCACCCCGTGTTCGATCAGGGTGGTGCGCTGGGCCGGCATGCCCTCGTCGTCCACATTCACCATGCCCCACGAGCCGGGAATGGTGCCGTCGTCGACGGCGCTGACACACTCGTGCGCGATGCGCCGCCCCATCTTGTCGGCGAAGACACTGGCGTTCTTCTCGACCGCGGTGGTTTCCAGGATGTGCCCGCAGGCTTCGTGGAAGATCACGCCGCCGAACGCGTTGCCGATCACCACCGGCAGCCGGCCGGCCGGCGCGTAGCCGGCGCGCAGCATGACGTTGGCGATGCGGGCGGCTTCGGCGCCGACGCTTTCCGGGGTCACGTCGTCATAGAATTCCAGGCCGCGGCTGGCGCCGGGCCCGTAGTGGCCGCTTTCTCGCAGCGTGCCGTCCTGGGCGATGGCGCTCACCATCAGCCGGGTCTGGACGCGTTCGTCTTCGGCCCACAGGCCTTCGCTGTTGGCGATCAGGACGCGCTGCACCCGGTCGAGGTAGCTGACGTCCACCGTCCGGACGTCGCCCACGCCAGCGGCCGCCCCGTGCGCGCGGCGCATCAGGGCCAGCTTGTCGCGCCTGGCGGCTGTCAGGGGATGCTCGCGGGCCACGTACAGCGGCGTGACGTCCACGCGGCGGAAGTCCAGGCCGCCGGCGCCGCTGCGTTCCACTTCGCCCTGCGCGCCGCGCGCGCTGGCCACAGCGCCGGCCAGGTCGCGCAGGCCGCTGACAGTGACGTCGTTGGTGTAGGCGTACACCACCCGGGTGCCGTACAGCAGCCGCAGGCCGGCGCCGAAAAGGTTTCCGCCGCCGGCGTCCTTGACTTCGCCCTGGTGCAGGCGCAGCGTCGTGTTGACGGTGTCCTCCACGAACAGTTCGGCGAAGTCGGCGCCTCCGGCGCGGGCGAGTTCCAGTACCTCACGGACCATGGTTTCGTCGAGCATCAGTCTCCTTCGTGGGCTTCACCGGGGGCCAGTGGCAGCGGCGATCCGGGAAAGCCCATCAGCGCCAGGGTGAACAGTTGGGCGCCACGTTCTTCGGATTGTTCCGCCTGGGCGATGGCGGCCCAGGCGGCGCGCAGCACCCGGTCGTAGGCGGCGGGCGTCAGGCGGGTGACCCGCGTGAGCAGCTGCGCGGCGTCGGGCGCGGCCGTTAATTCGACGTCCCGTGGGCCGGCGTCCAGGTCCAGCAGCGTCAACGCACGCCCTTCAGGCGCCTGACGCTGCGCGGGGGCGGTCAGGAAGGCGTCGGTGAGCGCAGCCAGCAGGGGCCGCGCCGCGCTGGCCCCCAGGGTGCCCGCCAGTTCAGGCGGCACCACGAAGCGCCGCGCGGCGGGCCGCAGCCGCTGGCCCCGTCCGGGGCCCGGGGCCGGGATCAGCAGGCCCAGGCGGCGCAGCCGCCCGACGTGATACGTCACGCGGGGCGCCGGTTCGCCCAGGCGGCGGGCCGCTTCGCTGGCAGTGGCGCCGCTGCGGAACTGGCACAGCAGGTGTGCGCCGTACCGGACGTCAAGCAGCGCGCGCAGCTGCGGGTCACTGCTGAGCACGAACATCCCGGTTGAAGGCACGCGCTTCACTGTGCGCCACAGATGCTTCAAAAAAAAGTGCACATCCTGAAACAGCGCCGTGACCGGCCATTTCGCTGAGGGGCCCGGTCACGGGAACGAACAGGGCTGAAGCGCGGGGCGCTGGTTTCAGCGGAAGGTCTGGCTCATCGCGTGGGCGTAACGCAGCAGGCCGTCACCCCAGCCGCCGAGAATGAACGTGCCCCGGTACGTGTCCGGCACGATGGTGTCGCTGTACCCCGCCACCTGCACGAGGTACACCAGCACCTGCGGGTTCACCTCACGGCGGTACGTCTGGATCAGCCTGGGCACGTCGATGGAGTGCCCGCCGCCCGGCCAGGCGTAGTCGCGGTAGGCGGCGGGGTCCTGGCCGAACAGCCCGCCGTGCCCGGCCTGCATGTCGCTGTACACGAACACGTGATCCCAGTGCTGCCGCTCCCGGATCGCGCGGTCCCAGAACAGCCAGATGCCCGTTTCGGTGCTCATACCGATGCCGTCCGCGAGCCGCTCGGCACGCTCGAGGGCCGGCATCACGCGGCCCTCGACGCGGAAGGTTTCCAGGTGGTCACCAAAGACACCCACGTGCCCTTCGTCGGCCCGGCGGGCCGTGAGCACCGCGCTGAGGTTGGCGATGGTGCTGACCTGCATCTGCCCCATGCTGGACGTGGCGGCGCCCTGCGCGCTGCCGCTGTTGTCGCACAGGCTCATCACCCGCCCCCGGAAGTGGGGCAGCGCGCCCAGGCTGACTTCCAGGGCGTCCTCGACAGCGTTCAGCACCTCAGCCGGCGCACCGGCGTCCTTCACGGCCCGGTACGCGCTGTAGTACCGGAACGGCAGCTGCCGGCCCGCGGCGGCCCCGTCGACCAGCGTGCGGGTGTAACGCTCAGGTGCCACGCCGTGCTGGACGAGGTTACGCAGGTTGCGCAGCAGGGCCATGTGGCCCATCACGCTCACGGCCTGCGCCCACTGCGCCGGGCCGCTGCCCCGCGCGCTGATCAGGCTCTCCCAGGTGTTCCCTTCGAGTTTCAGCTCGCCGCGCATCAGCGCGTCGATGGCGGGACTCCGGGCATGCACGAGGTTCACCACGTCGAGGGTCTTCACCGCCCGGCCGTCCAGGCGGTACTTCGCCAGGACGCCTGGGGGCAGCTGCTCCAGCGCCGCCTTCCAGGCTTTTTTCAGGCTGTTCGGAATCGGCTTGCCGAAGGCGCTCAGCTGGTAGGCGAGGCCGGTGGCCGGCTCGTCCGCGCGGCGCAGGACCTGCGGCGCGAACTCGCGGATCAGGCCGGTGCCCCGCACGGCCGCGTGATGAGCGGCGCGCACCAGAATGACCTGCGGCGTGACGCGGAGGTTCCACGCGCCGCGCAGTTCGGCCGCGAGGCGCAGGGTGCCTTCCGGATCGGCATTCAGGGCGGCGTCGATGGCCCGCTCGAGACGCTGGGCCGGTGTGGCCGCGCGGCTCTCCTGCGGATCCAGAGCGCCGAGCGTGGCGTTCAGGTGGGCCCGTTCCGCAGCGCCGAGGGCACGCCCATGTACGCGCCGCGGGCGGGTGTCCGCCGGATCCTGGGCGTAGTACATCGGCTCGCCGAAAAAGCAGCTGGCGGCCGTCACGCGCAGGACCTGCAGGGGATCGGACAGGTCGTAGGCTGGTCCGCCCATAAAGTTCAGGTGGGCGGCAGACGCGCTGTGCTTGCGGTTGAGTAGACCCATGGGCATGACCTCCTTGTCATGCAAGTGCACAGAAAAAGGCCAGTGGGAGAACGGCGCACTCCGGTGTGGTTTCTTTTCGGAAGAAGGAACCGGAGAACTCACTGCCCACTGGCTGGATTGAACGCCCGGAGAACATGTCGCGGCGGGACACAAAGTGCTCTGCCACTGAGCTACGCCTGTGGGCAGGCGGCAGGGATCGAACCCGCGACCACTCGATTAACAATCGAAGGAACCGCCGCTCTCACTGCCGGGCGAAGGGCAGTATGCCTGGAACCCGCTCCCTGTCGCCATTGGCGCTTTCGCGCAGCGGCGGTAGGCGCTTTGACGCACCGCTGCGCGGCATGAAACACCTGTCGGTTGCAGCTCACCGTGTCAGGTGGGCGGAGCCATGAGCCGTGTCGTCAGGTGTTGCTGGTCGGCCCGGGAGAGTCCGAAGGCCTCGAGGTACGCCGCGGTCCCACCCCAGGTGGTGTCGAGATGCTCCAAAGCGCTGAGGATGTCCTGTTCTCGACTGACCAGAAACGTTTCCAGCCGCGCCCGTTTCTGAGGATCTGCCTGGCGGGCCAGCAGCGCTGCATACAGGTCCCCCACCTGCTGATCGGTCTGCGCATAGTCCGCCGCAATCTCTGCACGCGCGGTCCCGGCCAGTTCAAGTGCCAGTGCGACGACCAGACCGGTCCGGTCCTTGCCCAAATGGCAGTGAAGCAGGATCGGTCCTGGAGGAGCGTCGTGGATGGCGCCAAAGATGGTCACGATCTGATTGGCACTGTGATCGAGAATCGCGCGGTAGTGCTCGCCATTGGTATTCGCCGCCTGAATGGCGGTGTTGAGCGTCCGGTTCCGGTACGGCAGCAGCGGCAGGTTGAGGTAAGAGGGCGCGCCGACAAAGGGGGCCGGATGAAGGCGCCGCTCTTCCCGATTCCTGAGATCAATGATCCGGCCCGGCCCGGTGGACAAGAGCTGGGCCCGACCAGGAGGGGTCAGGAAAGCGAGGTTCGCGCTGCGGATCAAGCCGGGCAGCACCCACCGGGTGTTGACGCTTCCCTCCCAGGGGAGCGTGCGTTCAGTCGTGAGTGGCACACCGCATGATGCCTTGCCCCGGCGGGAGAGGTCGACGCCGCTCATTCCAGTAGCCGGGACTGGCAGGCTTTACAATAAGTGACTCTCCACAGTGCGGGTCCTTTCAGTCTTTGCGGCGTCCCTGGCGGGGGACGCATAAGGCGGCCCTGCAAAACGGCGCTGGCCTGGACTGCTGACGTGAAACCCTGCAAAGCGCCGAAGTGCTGTCACGGAAACCGACAAAAAGGTGCAAGGTGCAAGGTGCCACGTAACATTAGGATCCATCCTGCGCGGACACATAAATGTGCAACGGGCGCCTGGGTTGCGTTGCACAGATGTCGATGCTGGGCACGGAAATCAGGACCTGGTGACCAACAGAAGTGCACTTGAGAAAACACCAGACCGGAGGGTCTGGTGTCGGTGGTGGAGATGGGCGGAGTCGAACCGCCGTCCGAAGACTCGTTGCGTTGGTCTCTACGAGCGTAGTCCCTGGTTTAGATCTCAGGTCTCAGACGCGCAGGGACACGCTTCTTTTGACCCCAGCGCCTTAAGTTTCGCTTGCGCTCAGGTGCGTCGGCTCAAGCTAGCCATCTTTTGTAAGTTCGCAGGACGCCAATGGCCGGGCTTCCTGGTCACTGCCTCACTTAAGCAGCGAGGGCGAAGTTGCTGTTGTTGCCAGTTAATGGCTTGGTCGATGATTTTCGAGGCCCACGACCATCCTCGGCTCGCAACGTCCCGCTCGGCAATCCCCGTCGAAACCGGGTCATCCCCATTGGGAAAAGCAGTCTAGCACAAGCCGCAGGCCAAATCGAGGGCCAGGTCACGAAGGGCCGGCACTTTCCCGGTCCACCTGCCGCTCCGGGTGAGGTACGGCCTCACGGCTCCGCACGGAGACAGAGGCGCGCTGAAAGCGGCCCCGTGAAGCGGCCACAGGTGAACCTGGCGCGGGCGCCCCGCTGACCGGGCGCATACCGGGGAGGTCCGCGCCACTGGAGACTGGTCCGGGCCGCCGTGAGGGGGGCGCGCCTCCAGCAGGCGCGGCAGTGGCTGATCCCCGCCTGGGCTGAGCGGCTCCCGCGCGGCGTCGCCGCTCAGTCCAGCCAGCGCCGGGTGCCGACGAACCCCAGGTCCGCCCGGTACCGGGGCAGGTCCGCGTCACCGGGGAAGTCCGCGTCACGCTGCGCCGCGCGCAGGCGCCGTTCCATCGCCGCCCGCGCCTCCAGGAACAGCAGGTTCAGCTGCAGCACCTCCTCCCAGTCCGTCCACGCGATAACCGCTTGCACCGGCGCCGGCAGAACAGCGCTTTCGCCGGGCGAGACCCTCACCGTGGCCTCCTGGCGCACCGCGTGCCCTTCGTCCCTCAGATTCACCCCCTCACCGGGCGCCAGCTGCGCGAGCGCGCGCAGCAGCCCGGGATCATCAGCGTTGCCCTGCAGCCATGACGCGTTGAGAAACCGCTCCGCGGCGCGCAGGGCAGCCGGGTGCCCGCGCTCACAGCTCAGCCGCAGGCGGTGCGGGCCGTACCGGAACAGATTGGCGGTGCGGGTCCCGGTCGGCCGGCCCGTCCACCAGACCGGCTGACGGTCCTCCGTCTCGAGTTCCAGTTCCACGACCTCCCCGGGCTCCAGAACTGTTCCGGCCGGCACCTCGCGGCCGGCCTCGAGCTGCGCGGTCCACAGCGGTGCGCGCGGCACCGTGGCGAAGGCAATCTCAAGGAGCCTGACGCCCTGAAGAACCGGATCCAGGCTCAGCATGGCCCTCCGCGCGGGACGGACGGGAACCGGAGACGAAGGAGAGCGGCGCGCACACGAACGTTCCAGGGGGACACGGCCCATCGTACCGGGTCCGTTTCCGCGTGGGCGCGGCACCTGTGCCGCGTGAGGACATCCCGGCGGGCACCGCGGCGTTGACCCCGGCCTTCATTCTTGCTTTCCGGTATCTGTGACCCGCGGCCGCGTTGATGTACCGTATCCCTGCCGGGAGGGCGGGCCGTCCCCGCCCGCGGCGAGGGCCGCGACCTGGCTGCGTTGTGCACGTGCGCTTTGCACGTCCCAAGGAGTGTCCGATGCGTACCATCTTTCCTTCCGTCTCCCTGCTCGCCCTGACCCTTCTGCTCGCGGCCTGTTCGCACCCCGCCTCACCCCCGCCGTCCGGCGGCGGCACGGACAGCCCGCCGGTGGTCGCGCTGCCCACCGGCCGGATTCTGACGGTTGGGCCCGGCAAGGCCTACCTGACCGTCCGCGCGGCGGTTGCCGCCGCCCGGGACGGGGACACGGTCCGGGTGGATCCGGGCACGTACACCAACGACTTTTTCGAAGTGAACACCCGGATCACCATCGAAAGCGCCAGCGGCCTGGCGCGCCTGGTGGCGACCGTGGCGCCCCCGAACGGCAAGGCGATCATCACCACGAATACGGATGTCACTCTGCGCGGCCTGGAACTGACCGGCGCGAAGGTCGCCGACCGCAACGGCGCCGGCGTGCGCTACCAGGGGGCAACCTCGTGATCGAGGACAGCTACCTGCACGACAACGAAAACGGGCTGCTGGCGGCCAGCGCCCCGCTGGGCAGCATCCGCATCACCCGCACGGAGTTCGCACACAACGGCCTGGGCGACCCGGGGCAGACCCACAACCTGTACGTCAACGAGGTCGGGCAGCTGACGTTCGACCGTAGCTATTCGCACAGCGCCGTGGTGGGGCACGAATTCAAAAGCAGAGCGCGCAGCACCACCATCACGAACAGCCGCCTGTTTGACCTCGACGGAACAGCGAGCTACAGCATCGACGTGCCCAACGGCGGCAACCTGACCGTGACGGGAAGCGTGATCGAACAGGGCGCGGGCAGTCAGAACTCCGCGATCATCGCCTACGGTACGGAGGGGCTGCTGCGCGAGGGCCGGACCGTCACGGTTTCGGGCAACACGGTGGTCAACCGCCGGTCTAATGCCCTGGGCTTCCTGAATCCCGGCAAGGTGCCCATGACGGTCACGAACAACACGCTGTACGGCCTGACCGTGCCGCAGTTCCTGAACGGCACCACCGGCACCACCACCGGCAACGTGGTGACCACGGCCGCGCCGGCCCTGGACACGTCTCACCCCTACACCCGCTGACGCCGCGGCGCGCGGCCCGGACAGGCCCTGGCCCCGTCCGGGCCGGCCCCGCCGGCGTGCACACGCTGGGACCCGTCTTGGGCAGCTTCGCCGGCAGCGCCGTGACCACACCCGGAAGGAGAAGCGCGCACCACGGCAACGCCGGAACTACGGTCTGCGCGCACCCTGCCAGTTTGAACGCAGGAGGAACGCGGGCGCTTGAGCAGGTTGGCCAGCGGCGGCGCGGACCACCTGGATCTGACGGACACGGATCGAGACGTCACGCGCGTTGATGCCGCCGCCCGGGGCGGTCGCCTGGCTTCAGGCGGCACGCTGCCCGGGGTTCGGCGGCCACGCCCGCATTAAACTGACCGGTTGTCACCAAAGTGTCAGAGGCAAAGGCGCACCCTGACCCTGGAGGGCCCCGGTCACCCATGCCTGAACGAGACGTTCCACCTGACCATCAGCCCACCGCAAACCACCGGGCCGTGTTGCTCCGCATCCTGCCGCTCGCCGCGCTGGCTTCGCTGATCGCCGTTCTGCTCGAACCCCGCGCTCAAGAAGCCGCCCCGTTCGATCTGGTGGCCTATCCGCTGGCGCTCGGCGGCGTGCTGGGCCTGTACGGCGCCCTGCTGCTCCGCCCGGCGATCACGGCGCTGGTGGCGGACACCCTGGTGTGGGGGTTCAGCGCGTTTTTCCTGCTGAAACTGACGTTCCTGATGTTCGTCAACCACTCCGCCGCCCTGATGCTCGCGGACCTGAGTGAATCGTTCTTCTGGACGCCGGCGCTGTTTCTGCTGACCTTCACGACCAGCAACCTGCGGCGCAGCCAGGCGGTCAACGTGGGGTTCCTGTGCAGCCTCGCGGCGCTGTCGTGCGCCTACCTCCTGACCAGAAGCGAGGCGCCGGACGCGCGGATGCTGAGCATGCTCGCGCAGCTGAACTTCGCCAACCTCGCGTGTTTCCTGCTCACCGGACTGATTCACCAGATGGCGTGGCGGCAGGTGAGCACCGCCGAACGCGCCCGGGCCCTGGAGCAGCTCGCGCACACCGACGCCCTGACCGGCCTGCCGAACCGGCGGTCGTTCGAGCAGAGCCTCAGGGCGCACCTCGCCGCCACAGCCGCGCCGATGACGGTGCTGTTCTTCGACCTGAACGGCTTCAAAGCCATCAACGACCGGTACGGGCACGAGACGGGCGACCTGGTGCTCGCGTGCATCGCCGAGCGGCTGCGGGCCACGTTCCGCAGCGGAGAGGTGTTCGCGCGCCTGAGCGGCGACGAGTTCGCCGGGCTGATTGCGAGCGCCGATCCGGCGGTCGTCCGGGCAGTGCTGCGGCGGGTGGAGGACCTGCTGGCCGAGCCGATCACCGTGAGCGGCGCGGTCCTGACCGTCTCGGCCAGCGCCGGCACCAGCGAGTACCCCCGTGACGGTCAGGACGTGATGGCGCTGCTGCGGCACGCGGACGCCAGGATGTACGCCGCGAAACGCGCCAGCCGCTGAGACGGTCACGACACCCCGGGGCCGCCTGGAGACTGCGCCCCGCGGCGGCCCGTGTGCAGCGGGCAGGGCCGGTTCGCCGGGCGTGACCCTCCTGCGTAGCGGCAGGCCGCGCCACCAGCGTCCGCAGAGCGAAGCGCCTCCCGCGCCCGGGCCGACCCGAGCCCGGTGCGGGCCGGCGGCACCCACGGTGGCCGCGCCCAGAGGCACGCCTGAACACTCCGAGCGGGCTGGGGGCCACCCGTCAGGCGTGGTGGGCGGCCGTGACGCCGGCCTGGCCGCTGGCACCGTGGCCTCAGGACGCTGCGCCGCTGCCGGGCTCACGGTGAGTGCGGCCGCCGTGGCCGGGCGGTGACCCTCCAGTGCAGCGCCTCCCTGCGACAGTGGCTGCCGCCTGCAGACCGGCCGGGCGCGTGTCAGGAGCTGTCGGGGCGCGCGCCGACAGTGAAAGGCACATCGCCCCGGCCACGCTCACCGTGAGCCCGCGGCGGTGCGTCCGGCTTCACGCAGCCCACCGCACTTTCTTTTCTCTGCCTTTCCTGCCGCCCCGTTCCGCGGCGGACGGTGGCCTCATGCCTGTCGCCGGAAAGGAGCGTCGATGCCCATTCCTTTCCGTTTTGCCGCTGTTGCCCTGCTGCTTGCCGGTCTATTCGCGCCGGCCGCGCCGGCCCGCCTGGTTTCTGCTGCGCCCGCACACGCCGTGCTGGCCGGTGACGGAGCTGGCACCGGCGGAGGAACAGCTTGAGTCCCGCTGGGTGCGGCGCTTTAGGATGCGCGCGTGGCGCCACGATCTTCGCAGCACGAAGCCCCCTGGGACGAGTCCATCACCGCGCTGCTGGACGCCGGGCAGTGGGACGCGGCCGTGCGGACGATCACCCAGGCGTTCACGCACGCGCGGCAGGCCGCGAGGTTCGGGCAGCTGCTGACGTGGTTCGAGCAGGTGCCCGCGGCGGCACGCGCGCAGAGCGGCGCCGTGCGGCTGCACCTGCGCCTGCTGGGGAACATCCCGGGCGAACCGGACCTGGAGCGCGTGGCGCGCGCGTACGCCGCTGAGCCGGCCGCCGCGCCGGTCGCGCAGGTGTGCCTCGCGTGGGTGCACGCGCAGCGGGACCGGTTCGCGGAGGCCCTGGCCAGCGCGGACGCGGCCCTGCAGCGTGAAGCGGAACTCACGCCGTTCGACCTGGGGCTGGTGCTGCGGGCGCGCGGTATGGCCGGGCAGCGCCTCGGACGCCCGGCCTGGGAGGACGATGACCACCGGGCGGCGCAGCTGAGTGACGGCCGGGTGCGCGGCGTCACCCTGATGGAGTACGGCAGCCTGCTGCTGTACGGCGACGGGCACGCGCGCGGCATGGAGGCGCTGGGGGAAGCGACCCTCGCGCTGCGCGGCGATGACCTCGAAGGCTGGGTGCTGAGCAGCAAGGGGTACGCGCACCTGCATCACGTGGACCTGGACGACGCGCAGGCGTGCTTCGAGGCGTGCATCGCCCTGCGTGAGCGTTTCCGGCCGCATGGGCAGACCGGGCTGGCGGCGGTGCTGCGCGCGCGGGGCGAATGGGACCGGGCTGAGGCGCTGTACCAGCAGGCGATCGCCCTCGCGGCGCGGCAGGAGCACACGGAGCGTGAACGGCAGGCGCGCCGCGGCCTGGGCCACACCGCCCGCATGCGCGGTCAGCCGCTGCGGGCCATCGAGTGGCTGTCGCAGGCGGCCGTGACGGTGCCGGCCGACCGGGAGAGCGGCGCGTCCTGGGTGAATGTCGATCTCGCGGCGGCGCACGTGTCGTTGCCTCGGGTGGACGCTGCGCGCGTCCTGGACCTGCTGGGGCGCACCGGCCCGCTGTCCGGGGAGGACGCTGACCGCGCGGCGATCGTCCGGGCAGAACTGGCGCGGCGTCAGGGGCGCCCGGACGAGGCGGCCGCGTTGAACCGGCCCCTGAACCGCCGGATGCTGTGGACGCGCGAAGAGGCCACGGCCCTGCCGGACCTGTTCGCGCTGCTGGGGGCCGACGCGCCGGAGCCGCTGGCGCGCCCGGAACGCCTGAGCGTGGACGTGCGCGCCGCCGGGTTCGGGGAGGTGCACCTCAACGGCCGGCGGCTGAACCTGCCGCTGCTGCCGCTCGTGGCGCTCGTCGCGCTGCTGGACGCCGGCGGCACCCTGGACGCCGAGTCCCTCGCGGCGGCCGTGGGGGACGGTCAGCCCCGCGGCCGCCGGCAGGCGGCGCAGCGGGCGACCCGCGCGGTCAAGCAGCTGCGCGGCGCGCTGGGCTGGCCGGACAGCGTGACGCACGCGGCGGGGCGCTACACGCTGGACCCGGCGGCCGCGTGGTCGTACGACGTGGTGAACCTTCAGCGCGCCGGTGAGCCCGTGCCGGCGTTCCTGCGGGGCGTGCACGCCTTTCCGTGGGTGATGGAACGCGAGCAGGCCCTGCTGTTCGGGGACGATGACCTGAGCGACTGACGCCCGCTCAGCCGCGCACCTGGGGCGTCCGGTCGAAGCGGGCGAGCGCGTCGCGGAGTTCGGCGAGCCACGCGCAGCGCACCTCCGGGGGGGACAGCACCTCGGCCCGGGCGCCCCAGCTGAGCAGAAACGGCATCAGTTCGCGCGGCAGTCCGGCGTCATCGACGCCCGCGCGGAACTCGAGGTCCACGAAGCCGTCCCCGCGGATCAGGGTCGACTGGGGGAAGCCGCCCTCGAGGACGCGGTAGGCCGCCTCCGGGTCGAAGCGGACGGTCACGGTGACGCTGTCCTCACCGCCGATCACGCCCCAGGCGTCCGAGAGGTACGCCTGCGGGTCGAAGTGCGGGTCGACGTCGTAGCGGTCAGCGAGCAGGTGCAGGTTGCTCATGCGGGCGAGCTTGTAGGTGCCGACCGTGCCGGCGGCGCGGTTGAGGCCGATCACGAACGGCGCGAGGTTCGTGCGGCTGATCTCCACGAAGTACACGCCCAGTTCCAGGCCGGTGCGCAGGATCCCGTTGCGCTCGCGGTGATCGAAGCGCAGCACCTGCCCGTCAAGCCACGCGGCGGCGACAAGTTCCATCTGCCGGTCGGTGAACACCCCCTGCCCGCCGGAACGGATGCTGGCGTTCAAGGTGTGCCGCACGCGCTCGGGCAGCGCGAGCGACAGGGTGTGCAGGGCGCGGCGGTCGTGCCCGCCGAGCGCCGGGGAATGGTGGTGCGCCAGGCGCAGCGCGGTGTACGCGGCGAGCACCTCGGCGGGCCGCAGCAGGGTGCCGTTGCGCGGAATGAAGTACAGCCCGGGCGTGTCCTCCTGGACGAAGTGCCCCATGGCGCGCAGGGCCTCAAGGTCCCGCTGCACGCTGCGCTGGCCCACGCCGAACGAGCGGGCGAGTTCGGCGGTGGACTGCGGGCGGGCCTGCAGCTCGGCAAGCAGCGCCGTGAGCCGCTGGGCTTTGTGCCAGCTGCGGGGGGCTTCGGGCGCGTCGTGCTCTGCATAGGCGGTCATGCGCCGAACGTACGGAACAGCTGACAACACACTGACGCTCAACTATGAAAAAAGACGCGTCAGGCCAGTCATCTGAAGTTGATATATCAAGGAATCTGCCACACGGCCGACAAGGTTCAGCCCAGGGCACACCAACCGGAACAGGCGGCGCCCGCACCGGCCGCGGCCGGTCGCCAGCGCCGACAGGAGGACGGCGCCGGTCCCCTGGTCGCCACTCGCAGACGAGAAAAGAGCGGCTCGCGGGTGGGTTCACTGGGCACGGCGCAGTCGCCACTGCCTCCCCGCAGGGCCCTCAGAGAAACCCCCGGTCCCCCGCAACGGTGCGCCCCTCCCGGGCCGCGCCCAGGTGGCTTTACACTCCCGGGATGACCACTTCCCGTCAGCCGTCCCGGGGGATGTGCCGCGCCTGCGGCTATGTCGGCACCAAAGCCAGCATGACGAAGCACCAGGCCGGGTGCGCCTTGAGGCAGGCGGCGGACGGACCGACCCATGACGTCTGGCGCCTGCGCGTCAGTGGCGCTGATCTTCCGGCGTACTGGCTGGACGTTGAAATGCTGCCCGGGGCGACCCTGGACGACCTCGACCGCTTCCTGCGCGACATCTGGCTGGAGTGCTGCGGTCACCTCAGCAGTTTCACCATCGGTCCGCAGTTCGGCCATGACTGGGAAGCAGGCCCAGCGTCCAGACGGACCAGGCAGCCTCCGCTGGCCGGACTTGGCCTGCAGCCTGGTGACAGGTTCGGCTATACCTACGATTTCGGCAGCAGCACCACCCTGACCGTTCAGGTCCAGGCCTACGAATCCGTGAGCGGGAACGCGGCCGACAAGGTCAAGGTGCTCGCGCGGAACCTGCCACCGGTCCTGACGTGCACTCGGTGCGGAAAACCAGCCCGGTGGGTTCACACCGGGGAAGCGGACGCAGCCACCGGCGGCCCGCTGCTGTACTGCGGCGTCCACGGCCGGAGAACCCGCGACGAGCAGCTACCGGTCGTCAACTCCCCGCGCATGGGGGTCTGCGGGTATGAAGGCCGAAGCGACGAACACGGGCCACCTGCGTCACCCGGACTGACCGGCAAGCCGGACCCTGCCCACGCGACGCGGCCGACCCGCGGTCCAGGTCAGGACGTCACCCGCCTGGAGACCCTGAGCCTCCTGGACGAGGACCTTGATCAGGAGGTGCTGGCCTATGTCCAGACCCTGCCGCTGCAGGCGAACACCGTCTGGATGGTCGCCGTTCAGGAGCTGCCGGACGTGCTGCCCACAGCCGAGGGCCTCTCGGCTGTGGTCCTGGTGGTGGACGCTGCGAGCGGGCAGATCATGACAAGCGAGGTCACGGGCGAGATCACGGCGCAGGTCGTGCAGGAAATCGTGCTCGGAACGATGCTGGCCCCTGAGGCAGCTGGCCTTGAGCCGCAGCGGCCCGGTCAGATCTTCACCCTGGACGCGGCGCTGGCCTTCTCGCTGCACACCGCGCTGGCCGCACTGGGCATCAGGGTCGAGCGGCGGGACGATCCTGAGTTCAAGGCCCTGCTCGCCCGCCTGAGCGCAGAAGTCAGCGCCGAGATGCGGGCCCTGGTCGACAGCCAGCGTCCGCAGGCGTTTCTCCAGGACGTGCCTGACCAGGATGTCCGGGATCTGGTGGAGACCTTCGCGCGCTTCATGAAGGCAAAGCCCTGGCAGACCTTCGCGCCAGACAAGCCGCTGCGGGCAAGCTGGACCAACCCGGACGGCACGGGCAGCCAGCTGTACGCCACCGTGCTGGGCGACCTGGGTGAGGTGCACGGTCTGGCCCTCTATCCTGACTGGCTGACCTACAACAAGCATCTCCTGAACAGTTTCAACCCTGAACTGGTGCTGCTGGCCACCGGGGGCCTCGAAAGTCTGACCTTGAGCCGGCGGGACGAGGTGCACCCGGACGACTGGGAGCGGCTCCGGGCAGCTGGACTGCCGGCCCGCGCCAAAGCTGGCCCGGCGCTGGCCCGGGTTGGCCAGACGGGCACCGAGCGGCCCACCTGTGCGCTGCGGCCCCTCACCGCCGTGCTGAACATTCTGTCGGCGCGTGCGGAACGCAGCTCACGCGCCGTGACGTCCCTGAACGCTGACCTCGGCGGAATCCGCGTGAAGTATCCCGCGGATCCACGTGATGAACTCAGCGCGCAAGACCGCAGAGGCAGCATCGAACTGCAGGTGAGGAGCAGCGTCGGCCCCTTCACGGATGACGGGGTCGCCGTCCTGACCGGACCGCCAGAGATGCTGGTGAGAACGGCCCTTGCCCAGGCCCGACGTCTGCTGGAGCAACCGGCCGCACCAGGCCGACACGTGTACCTCCCCTCTCACCTGGAGTCCGCTGCCCAGGTTCTGGAGGACGGCGGCATCTTTGGGGACCTGCATGTGCGCGTCTGGGAGAGCCGCCCCAGCAGCCCAGCACTCACCCTGGCCCACCTCACGGCCCTGGGGCCACTGGTCGACGGTGGACTCGCCACCATTGAGGTCAGGACCCGCCCGGCGGAGGTGGACGGCCTCACCGTGGCGTTGCGGCCGGTTGACCCGGAAGAGGGTCAGGCCTGAGCCCGGTGCGGCCCGGCGCGACTGATGAAGCAGGCAAAATCGGAGGGGAATCCGGTCTGGCGGCACTGGACCCCTCGAACCGGGGCGCAGGCGGGACCAGCGGGACCCTCCAGAGCGCCGGATTCAAGAGCGGCGCTGCGCCACCTGCCCGGACGGGCGGTCACCCGTCAGACCCCACCCTCGCCCTGGGAACCCACGTAGGCAGGTGAAGCCCAGGCAGACACGGCGGGCCACCCAGGCGATCACCGGCAGGCGAGAGCCCCCGGCGGCCCCACGGGCGGCGCCTGGACGTCACCCGACTGCCGGGCAGTGCAGCGGCTGGTCACGGCGGCCATGGTCCGGCCCCCCTGGCCGTGACGCCCGGGTGGACCCACCGGTGCGCCAGACCTGCGTCACCGGCGTCAGGGCAGCCTCAACTGTCACGTTTCCCCTCCTGATGACGGGCGTCAAGCTGGTGGCTGACCTGCTGCATCACCTGCCACGCCACGCTGCTCGGTGAGAAGCCGCCCGGGTGCATCACGAACGGCACATTCTTGGCGCGGGCCACGTCACGCAGGGCAGAGTGCGCGTGACCCATCCACCGGATCGCCAGAATCACGAGGGCGGTGTCCGCCGTGACGTGCGCCTGGGCGTGCGTGCCGTGGGCGTACGCGGCGCTGCTGATCCAGTCGAGTTCGCGCAGCGCCAGGGCGCGCACGAGCGACGCGTGGTGTTCCGCACTGCGGACGCTACCGAGCAGCACCACCCGCTGACCCTGAAGCCTCGCCCGCGCAGCAAGGACATGCGCCGGTTCGTTCTGCAAGCCTGGCAGCGCCGGGGCAGCGGGGACCGGCGGAACAGAGGGGGGTTGGGCAGGAGGGTCAGCGGACCGCCTGGGTGGCCCGTCCGGGGCCGGCGGCTCCTCGCCGAGCAGACGCTCCGCTTCGGTGAGCGCCTCCAG
Organism: Deinococcus taeanensis; assembly: GCF_020229735.1. Lineage (NCBI taxonomy): Bacteria > Thermotogati > Deinococcota > Deinococci > Deinococcales > Deinococcaceae > Deinococcus > Deinococcus taeanensis. Next base: position 242,080 of record NZ_CP083456.1, read on the forward strand.
GCACTCGTCGTTCAGCTGCCTGAATGCCCCGTTGGTAAGGGGCAGCGCGCGGAGCGGTCCGAACTGGGCAAAGTACCGTTCGAGAACGCGTTGCTCCGGCAGGCGCAGTCCCGCCCGGCGGACGGTGGCAAGGAGGTGTCCGGCGGCGCGGGTGATGAGCGCCCCGGCCCTGGCCTGCCAGGTGGTCCAGGCCGCCGTGTCCCGGAGTTCCAGCAGCAGCAGGCTGCGCAACACAGTGTCGAGTTCGCCGCGCAGGTCGTGACTGACGTTGCCTCTGGGCTGTGTCGCGTCCCACGCCCACAGGGGATCGACCCCACTGACCTGCGCGGCGAGCTGCACCATGGGCGGGAGGTTCATGCCAGGCGCGCGGAAGGTGCTGGTCAGCCCCTGGAGGCTCAGCAGGATCAGCCGGACCTGGAGGGTTTCGTCCTGCTCGGGTGTGACGCCGGCCGCAAGGTCCCGGTCCAGGGCGTCAAGCGCCTGCCAGAGCGACTCGAGGTGGCGCTGCTCGGCGGCGGTGGGTGCGCGCAGTCGGTCGTGCCGCAGCGCGCGCAGCAGGCGCCGGGCCGCGCGCACGTGACCGCCGAGGTGCCCGGTCGCGCCGCGCCGGAAGCGCTGGGCGAGCGGCAGGGTGGGTGAACCCAGCGCCCGGTGCAGTTGGGCGTGCCAGCCGCGCAGGGCGTCTGCCGCGGTCTGGTCTTCCCCGGCGTCGCGCAGCGACTGCGCCCAGCTCAGCAGCAGGACCTGCGCCGTGTCGAGAACGCTGATCAGCGGAGCGTTCTGCAGCCGGTCGCGGCCGGTGACGTGCAGCAGCAGCAGCGCCGCGTTCCGCCCGGCTTCGTCGCTGGTCATGGCCAGCGCGCGCAGGGCCTGCGCCTGCGCGAAGCGCGCCGGGTCCAGGGTTGCGGGCGGGGTCAGGGCGGCGCGGCTGGGATCGAGGGGGTCCTTGCGCAGCGGGGGCGTCCGGTACCCGGCCCAGGTCAGGCGCTGCGCCGCCTGGGCGCCCGCCGGACGGTTCACCTGCGCGGCGGTGTCCAGGACCATGGCTACGGCCTGCGCGAACTCCTCCGGCAGGAGCGGCACGTTCGGCAGGGCGCCGCCGCTCGCGGTCTGGATGGTGGTGACGCGCCGCATCACCCCCTCGCCAAGAGGACTGAGCAGGTCCAGGGTGGCCGCGAGGTCCCCGATGAGTTCGAGGAGCGGGGCGTCCGGCTGCGCGGCGTAGGCGTCGAGGCCGACGGCGAGCGCCTGCCCGAGCAGCACACTCTGGATCACCTGTTCCTGCTGCCGGACCTCCAGGGACTCGTCGTGCTCGGCCCGGTCCATCTGCTGGTCGAGCAGCGTTTCAAGCGCGCGCAGGTAGGGCAGCAGCAACGCCGGATGAGCGGTGACGCCGCCGGGCGGATCGCGCGCGTCCACGTCCCACGCTCCCGGCTGAATCCACAGGGTGGAGGCGGGGCCCGGCAGGAGACGGCCGTCGGGCATGCGGAGTCGGGCCATACCCTCAGTATGGCCCGGGCGGGGTGCTGCTTTGCCTCTCGGCCAGCGGCGCCCATAGTTGGAACGGCGGACAGAACCAGCGCATGAACGGCATATGGAGGGTCAGCAGAGTGGCGGGGCGCGGGGGCTGCTTCGCCGCTGGTTCGCGCTGCTCTTAACGTTAAGAGCAGAACCTGTGCAGGGTGCGGAGTCCATCAGGCGACGCCAGGCGGCAAGTCATGAGCTGATGGGCCCTCCCGCCGGGTCCGCACAGTGACAACACGCCGCGTCAAGGCCATGCGGATCTGCCCCAGTGCGGACCTGAGAACTCTGCACCGCGCTCTGGTGGAGGTGGCCTGAAAGCAGCGGCTGGAACACGACGTGAGCCTGACCCAGTGAGGACAGCGTCAGCCGCCACGCCGGGCGTCCCGGCCCATCAGGCGGTTGCCCGGTCACCGTGCTCCGGGTCTCCCCCACCCCACAGAAACGCCCAGGTGACAGGACACCCCTCCTGGTGAGCGCGGGTGAGCACCGGTCTGTCCCGGCGGCGCGGTGAAGTCGCTTCCACCGCACGTTTTCGGCACCGCCCGGGGCGCCTCCGGCGCCAGGCAGGACGGCCAGGTCCCGTCCCGCGCCCATCCGAGGGGTGGTGTGCTCTACGCAAGCGCCCGAGCGGCCTGACTTGAAGGGCTGTCCGGCCAGTGTGCCCGCAGCGCGCCTGGAAAGCGTTTGAGCCGGGGCGATGGCAGGGGAAGGTCCCACCCGTCCAGTTTGTGGAAAAGATCGGCCGCTCACCCGTCCAGTTTGTGGAGAATGACGCGTTTTCACCCGTCCAGTTTGTGGGAAACGGGCGGAGCGGCCACCCGTCCAGTTTGTGGAGAATGACGCGTTTTCACCCGTCCAGTTTGTGGGAACATGCCCGTCCAGTTTGTGGAGTATAGACAGGACTGTACCGTCCAGTTTGTGGAATACCCTCCCCTGCTCACCCGTCCAGTTTGTGGAGGTTCACCCGTCCAGTTTGTGGGGTTCGGCCTGAAAGAGCCTGTGGCAGCGCGGTATGCACCGGCGCCCTGAAGAAGATCTTCTATATGTTTTTATTATTTTTTCTTTTGTCTTTGAACAAAGAAATCTTCTTCAGATACGCGGTTTTGCTGTGTTACGATCAACTCATGACCGCCACCGAACTGGTTCTCAAATCCACGTTCGATGACCTGAATCTGGCGGAAGCGTCTCTGATCTCGTGTCTGACCCGCCTGAAACCCGGTGAGAACAGCTGGCGGCACAGTTTCGTGATTGCCGGCCGGTCGATGAACGTGGAATGCCTCGGCAACGCCTACGGCTTTCCACACGGGTCGGACAGTGACGTGATGGTGCTGCTGACCAACCTGTACCTCGAGGCAGGAAAACCGGCCGACAACAGCGTGCAGTGCACGGCGTACACCCTGCTCAAGCGGCTGGGGCGCAGTGACAGCAGCCAGAACTACCGCATCCTGCACGACAGCCTCACCCGGCTGTCCGGCACCATGTACAAGATTTCCGGGTGGCTGGATCAACCTGGAGGAAGCGCGCGGCGCGTGACCTTCCGCTTCATCGAACGCATCGAGGAGATCCAGAACAACGTCTCGAGTCTCAACCTGCAGCCCTTCGGGTCGGGTACGCAGCTGCGGATCACGCTTGACCAGCAGGTCGCCTCGTCGCTGCATTCGCCGCGGGTACGCACGTTCGATTTCGAGTTCATGCTGAAACTGCCCGGGAGTCAGAGCCGCATGCTGTTCCGTCTGCTCGATACGCTGTGGTTCAGCGATCCGCAGGCCTCACGTAGCGGCGTTCTGGAGTTCGGCGTGGTGGAGCTCGGCAAACTGCTGCGATTGACCAACCTGCGCCCGGACAGTATCCGGCGCACCATCATCCCGATTCACCAGGAGCTGATTGCCAGTGAATTTCTCAAGGATGTGGAGTTCGTCGGCCGCGGCGCTGGCCAGCAGGTGCGGTACGTGTTCAATCCGCAGCGGCCCGACTATCCGCTGAGCGCTGAGCAGCTCGAACTCGTGGGCAGAATCGCGAACATGGACGTCCCGAATGCGCAGGCCCGGCACTACGTCCGCAAACTGCCGACCGACCGGGCCCGCGAACGGATTCAGCTGGCCGAGCAGATCCTGGCGGCCACGACGACCTTCCGCAAGGGCCGGGGCGCGTACGCCTGGGACATCCTGCAGGATGAAAGCGGCAAGTATGCCGCTCCGGCTCACAGGACGGCCGTGAAGGCCCTGGAGGCGACCCCTTCGCGCCGTGAGTCCAGTCATGTGGAAGCGGAGGCTCAGGAGGCCTTTGAGGCGCAAAAGGCGCGCGCGCTTCTGCTGACACCCGCTGAGCAGTGGGAGGCGAGCCGCTCATCGCTGAAACTGCTTCTGGGCAAACCCCTGGGCGCCGCCCGCTGGAAAAGCCTGGAGCAGCGTTGCCTGTCGGGCCGGTTGTCGGCAGAAAGCATCCTGCGGGACGCCAACCGCGCTATGGCGGGCCTGACCATTCAGGACTTCATCACGCAGCTGAGCCAGGCCCTGGACGCCGACTGACCACCGCGGCCCTCCAGTCGGGCGGTCACCAGATCGTTGGGGGGAACCCAGGCCACAGCCGGTCACCGGCTCCACCCGTCCAGTTTGTGGAGTTTCCCGGACGGCCACCCGTCCAGTTTGTGGAGTTTCCACGGGAGGTCACCCGTCCAGTTTGTGGAATTGAGCCTTCAGGGAAGAAAGCCGCGTCTGGCAGATCACCCTCTGAGACGCCAGCGGGACATGGTTCGAGCCCCAGCCACGCGCACGTGGCCAGCATGGACCAGTGGTGGGTCGGCCGATACGGCCTCGGGACCGGGCCGTACGAACACCAACTGGCTGAGCACCTGCCCACAGCCATGACGACGCACGCCACGCGGGCTGAAGCGGCCACCGCACTGGAGCGCCCGAAGACCCTGCAAGTGACGGACGTGGCGGCCATGCGCGGCTTGTTCTCCGAGGTGGACGAGCTTGTCTTTCAGGCCTTCGGCCGGCTGGATCAACCGTTCGAAGTGATCAGGCCCAGCGGTCGACGGACTGTCGTGACGCAACGCTGGGTGCTGATCGCCCAGATGACGCATGAGTTCCATCACAAAGGGCAGATGCTGGCGTGTGGACGCGCCGTGGGGTCCTCCGTGCCGGATGACACCGAGACGGATCTGGTGCCGCCGTATCGTCACGGTCCCAGAGGGAGATACGCTAGCCGTTTTTGTGGGCGCCACCGCACACCGGTTGACGACGCGCAGGCCGGATCACCGGAGCGAAGGGCCTGTTCACCGGCGAAGCAGCGCTGACAGGCCGCTTAGGGACGTGTGCCAGAAACCGAAGCGAGGTTTCCCCGTCCAGACAGACTGGTTCCCAACCCAGGCTTCACGGGGGCGGGGCCCCCGTGAAGCGGACGTCAAGGCTCGGCGTCATTCCGCCTCTGCCCACACCGCCGCACACAGCTGTGGGACCCTCTATTCTGTGACGAGGGACGGTGCCCTTTTTATGGATGCTCCCGACTGGGACGCCTGGAACCGGTTTGTGCCGCGCGGTCACACGCCCCACTGGCCTTATCTGCTGAGCCTAGGAGCGGCTGAAGGTCGGCGCGGGCGTTGAGGTCTGTCATTCCTGATTCCGGACGCCTTCGACTCCCTGCGGCGCCCCGGGCGTATGAGTCTCCTCTGGGGAGTGCCAGGAAGCATGAGGTTCCCAGGATGCCGGAGACCTCGTGTGAGCCGGTCGACAAAGTGGATGTCGATGGGGAGGAACCCGGGGGGCGCGTACGCCTCCGCGTTCCTCCTTATGCCCTGTGGGGGCGAGACACGCGCATCACCGCCGTTCAGGCAGACCCTGACGGAGTGACCCTCCTCGAGTATGGCTTTGAGGATCATTCCGCTGATGGCACAACGGTTGCCCAAACCGCGCGAGGGGAATGGGCGGGGGTGTCCGTGACGCTCGCGGAGACCGGAAATCACAACCTCACGGCGCTGGCTGCTGAGGCGGGGCGCTACGGTCTGCCGTTCATCGACGTGCGTTTGCGTCGTCAGTTGACCGGCGCGCAGGCGCAGTGGCCCGCGCCACTCCGCCAGGCCGTTGAGGCCACTGGTGCGCAGCAGGAGACAGGTTCGTCGTCAGGCCGTCACAAGGTGGGTGATGGCCGGTTGGGTCAGACGCGTCAGAGCAAGTGGCAGGCGCCGAGGAGTGAACAGTCAGTCATGATGGGGCAGTCAACGCCGCGGCTGGGCCAGCGCCAGATTCGGATGTTCTTTCGACCTGAAGTCCACATACCGTGCCATGCGCCGTGACGGACGCGACTGTCCGGCCACTGGTCCGATGGACAGAGCCTGTTGACCGGGTCGGGGCCGCCTTTGCTGGGAAGTGGGCGCTGTGGCGCCTGCTGAGGGCCCCACCTGCCTGATGGAGGTGGGCGCGGACCACCGGCCCGTGCCCTGACTACCGGTAAGCCAAGCGGGCCATCAGGCAGACAGCTGCGTCGCTCTTAACGTTAAGAGCAGACAGACAGCTGCGGTACTCTTAACGTTAAGAGCGGGACTCTTTTGGCTCAACACCGCTGCCGAGAAGAGTCGCGAGCTCTTTGAGCAGCTTTTCGGCCCGGGCACGCTCGCGCTGTCCCAGTTGCGCCACGCGCCGGTCGTCGAGCAGTCGCCGCACCTGGGCCACAGGGCTCTCGGGCGCAGGCGCAGTCCGGCTCGCCAGCGTGATGTCCCGGACGCTCAGGTTCTCCTCGAGGGTCCGGCGCAGCAGCTCCGCCCGCCGCCTCTCGTCCTTGACCCGTGACAGCGCCGCGGCGCGGGTGTACTCCAGGTGTCCCTGGCGCATCAGGGTCAGGAGTTCCGGGGCGAAGCGCAGCACCCCGGCCTTGTTCGTCGCAAAGGACCGCCAGGATCCCCGGCCGACCCGTGAGAACACCTGGTCGAGCTGCGCCACCACAGCCGGGTCCGGTGTGCGGCGCTGGGCATGCAGCAGGGGAATAACTTCAGCTTCGGTGACGCCGAGGTCCCGCGCGATGATGGTCAGGGTCGCCTCCACCTCATCAAGGGGGTTGAGGTCCTCACGCTGCAGGTTCTCGAGCGCTGCCATGAGGTCGGCGTCGGTGTCCGGCACGTCCCGGACTGTGGCCGGAATCTCCGTCAGGCCGGCGAGCTTCGCGGCCCGCAGGCGGCGCTCCCCCGCGATGAGTTCATAGCGGTCCCCAGCGGGGCGCAGCAGCACCGGCTGCAGCACCCCCTGCGCCTGGATGCTCTGCGCCAGGGACGCCAGGCTGGCCTCGTCGAAAAAGCGGCGGGGCTGACCCGGGCGCACCGTGATGCGGTCGATAGGAACGGCGTTCGCGTCGGCAGGGGAGACCGCGGCGCTGACGGAACCCAGCAGGGACCCGAAGGCGTCGGCGCGGCTCCGTTTGGTGGCTTTAGACACGGGCAGGCACCCCCAGGGCTTCAAGCAGCTGGGAGGTCACTGTTTCGATCTCCTGCGCGGCGGGGCTGCGCCGGGCGAATTCCGGCAGCGGCTCACCGTGCAGCTGCGAATCCGGGTACAGCGCCGGCCGGTACGTCAGCGGCGTGCTGATCGGGGCGAGGTGACCGAACTGTGCGCGCAGCTGCGCCAGACTCTCGCGGCTGTGGTTGGTGGTGTCGTTGTACTGCGTGATCAGGATCATGGCCATTTTCAGTCCGGGGTTCGCTTTGCGGAAGCGGCCCAGCATCTGCACGACCGTCGACAGCCCCTTGAGGCCTTTGCCGCTGGCGGGCGCAGGCACGACCACGTACTGCGCCGCCATGACGGCCAGGGCACTGAGCTGCCCGAGGCTGGGCGGCGGGTCGATCAGCACGAAGTCGTACTGGCCGGCAAGCGGCTGAAGCGCTTCTTTCAGGCGCAGCACGCCCATCAGTTGACCGGGCAGCATCGGTTCGATCGTGGCGACGTCCAGGTGACCGGGAATGAGGTGAACGCCGTGCACGGCCACCGGCGCAGGCAGGGCGAGGTCAGCGTCGTCTTCGGCAATCACGGCCGGGTAGAGGGTGTCCTCGAGTTCGATCTCACGGAGCGTGCCGCCGGGCGCGTTCAGCTGGCGGACCCCCAGCCAGTCGGTGAGATTGGCCTGCGGGTCGGCGTCGATCAGCAGAACCCGGAAGCCTCGCCGCCCGAGCGTGAACCCGATGTCACGTGCGCTGCTGGATTTGCCCACGCCGCCGGCATGGTTGAAGAACGTGATCACCTTCATGTCCTGCCATGCTACAGCCTGCGCGGTCCGTCCGGCCGCGCGGTCCACCCCCCCAGCCCGGACGCCGGTGAGGGCGGGCCGGTTCACCGTCTGTGGTGCTCAGGCGCGCACGGCGGTCCGGGCGGGCCACCCGGTGGCCAGCAGGACTTCGACGCAGCTTCAGCGCCCCGCCGCCCGGGTGCTGCGCTGAGGCAACCGGACGGCCGGCGAAGAGCCGCTCTATGCTCCGCCCATGTCCCCGGACAACTTCCCACCGGACGATCTGGAACTGCGCCTGGATCTTCCCTTCAGCCGCCACGGCCTGGCGCTGGACCTGCTGCAGTCCAGAACGCGGCCGGATTCTCCGGTGCCGGCCATCATTCACCTGCACGGCGGCGCCTGGGTGATGTTCAGCAAATGGGCAGTCGATAATGTGTTCCTTGCCCGCGAGGGGTATGTCACGGTCAGTGTGGACGACCGCCTGGCCGGAGAGGCGCTGTTCCCGGCGCAGATTCACGATGTGAAGACAGCGGTGTGGTGGCTCAGGGCACACGCGAGGGACCTCAACATCGATCCCGGGAGTATCGGCGTGTGGGGCGTCAGCGCGGGCGCTCACCTCGCAGGGCTCCTGGGCGTGACGGCCGGCACCGAGGCGTTCGAAGGATTGGACGGGGGCTGGGCAGGCGAAGAGTCCAGCGTTCAGGCGGTCGGCAGTGTCTGCGGGCCCATGCACCTGACCGATCCGTCGTGGCGCCACGAGGCCGGGCCCTTTCCACTGTTTGGGCAGCCGCTCTCGGCGGTTCCTGCACAGGCGGTGGCGGCCAGCCCGATCACTTACGTGTCAGCTAACGCACCGGCGTTTGCCTTCGTTCACGGGCGGCAGGATGAGGTGGTGCCCGCCGGGCAGTCGCAACAGATGCATCAGAGGCTCCTCAAAGCGGGCGGCTCAAGCGAACTTGATCTGCTGGCGGGCGGGCACGAGATCAACATGACGCATCCGGCAGTCATGCAGCGGCATCTGAGCCGCTTTTTCGGAACGCAGTTGGGCCGGCCTGAGCCAGGAGGACGCCCCGCCAGCCTCTGAGCGTCATACGCCTCAGATCAGAACATCTGGCGGGCAGCGCGTGCAAGCCAGTCCCGGCCACCTGTGTGGGCCAGCGTCCGGGGCCTTCCCCGTAGAGACGACCAGAAGTCAGTGTTGCGCATCGAATCACGGAATGACTGGCTGGAAGCGTGGCCTGTTCTGTCGTCCATTCGTGCGGACGGCCTTGATGACGGTCAGACCATGCCGGCGTTCCGGCGTCCGGACCGACCGTTTCGGTGTGGCCTGGGTGTGCCGTGCGCGCCGCGCCCCGTGACCCGGACCAGGTGGAGACCCAGAGACACAGTGGAGGCCAGCGCCGGACTTACGGTTCTGGCACCTGTGAGGCGCGCAGGGCCGCCTTGTGAGGTTGTGAGCACGCTACGCCGTTTGAGACGCTTGAAGCGCTGATGGCCGGGCGTGACCTGAACCGGGGCGCTCAGCGCCCCTTGCCCTCGCTGAAGACAGAACAGCTCTCGGTGCCTGACTTTTCGTTCAACGAAACACTGGGCCGTGCGGGATACTGAACAGCGGGCTCCCGGTGCGGCGTTGGAAAGTGAATGGGCGAGTGAGCGGGGAGGCGCGCCGGGTGTGTGGGCAGGGGAGCCTTTGCCCCGGGACAAAGGCAGGTCCCTCCGGTACCGCGCGTGTTGAGCGCGGGAGCGCCGCTTGCCCTGAGGCCCACGGTGGAGAGCCGGCTTCTGCGGGAGGCGCTGACGCGCGCGCAGGCAGAGCTTCTTGCGACCGAAAAGACCCTGGCCCACTTCGCTCAGCAGTTGCACGGACCCCCGTGAGGCGTTCGTTCGCCGCGGCCCAGGACCAGAGAGGAGAAGACAAAGATGTCCCGAACAGGCCAGACCTGGATGACCTACACGCAGGGGGTCGGCTGGATCGCGTCGCACTACGGTGAGGCGCATGCGCCGGCGCCGGAGAGCGCCGCCGTGGATGAAGGGCTGCTGCGCCGGTTTATGGGTGACCTGCGCGGCGCGGCCGTTGACTTTCAGGCCCTCAGCGACGCGACAGGCGTCAGCTACCGGCATTTCCGCCATCACCTGCGGTGACGCTCAGTATCAGTGGAGTCATGGATTTCCCCGCGCTGGGTGACGGCGTGGCGGTCATCAGTCTGCGTGACCCCGGGGACGCGGTCCCGGAGCCGCTGTCCGGTCACAGCGGGCCTTGTCTGAGCCTGGTGTTTCATGATACGGACGGGGACGTCCTCGACGAGCCGCCGCAGCCGTGGCACCTGACGCAGGTGGAGCGTTTCCTGGTGGAGGCGGGGGAGGGGCGGGCTGTGCACGTGCACTGCTTTGCCGGCATCAGCCGCAGTCCGGCTCTGGCCAGCTTTGTGCTGGCCCTGCGTCATCCCGCGTGGCGGGACGCGGCCGTGGTGGCGGCGGTGCTGCACGTCCGGCCCCAGGCGCAGCCCAACGCCACGGTGCTGGCGCTGGCCGACGACTACCTCGGGCGCAAGCTCAGGGGCGCCTGGCGCCGGGCCGCCGCACGCTACTCAGCCGGCGCCGGTGAACGCACAGGGTTCAGGGTCGGCCTGGGGCTCTCACCGGTGGCCGCCGCTTCCGGCCTGTGGGCTCAGCGCAGTCTGTGAGGCGACCTTTCCTTCTTGCCTCACGCCGACGCGGTCATCCGGAGCGCCTGCTCTTAACGTTAAGAGCAGCGGAGCATCTGGGGGAGAGTGACCCAAGGCCTGACCGGGCTGCTCTGGGCGTGCGGGGACCGGCGGATCAATCCGCGCCGCTGCAGGCGGCCGGGTGTGAGGCGCGGGTGCCGCCGGTGGCTGCGCCGGCCTGCACCGCCACCTGACTGGCCGTGGTGGCGCAGGTCACGGTGAACGTCCCGTGCGGCCGGTAGCGGCACAGAACGCTGAGGGCGGCGAGACTGAGGCACATGGTCTGCCCTGGGCTGAGCACACCGGCCAGGCCCAGGAGAGCGCAGAGGAGAGCTGCGCCGAGGGGACGGTGGTGCGGCGGTGGGCGCGGGTGTAGGGGGCAGGGACGCTCCGGGGCAGGGAAAAGGGCGCGTCAGGCTGAGGGCACTTGTCTTCCGGTGCCTCATCAAGGCGGCGGCCGGTTTCCGGAGCAGCACAGCAGACTCCGAACCCGCACGTGCGCTCTGGTGGGCGGCATCCGGTCCTTGTCATCCGCTGACGTCGCGCGGGGCCGCGCGGCGCGTCAGTGGATGTCGCATGTCCGGGACAGACTGGAAGCAGGAGGAACAGCGATGACCCACGTGACACTAACCGGACACGCCATCTCCCGCTTTCAAGAGCGCTTCGCCGGCAACCTCAGCTGGGCGGCCGCCGCCCGCCGGCTCGGCCGGCTGCTGCGCCGGGCGAAATTTATGAGGATGTGCGCCGGCAAGGCGCGGCTCTACACCCTCGGGGTGATGCGGTTTGTCGTTCAGGACCGCGTGCTGGTCACGGTGTACCGCCTGCAGTACGACCTGGCCGGGCCGCCGGAGGATCTGTGGTGCCTGGCGTGAGGGCGCCGTGCCGCCAGGGCCGTGCGCGCCGCTGGGTCCCGTTTGAAGCCACTGACCTGAGTGCCGCGGGGCCGGTCCCCGCAGGGGAGAGCCATGAACGAACTGCTGCCCGCTGACGCTGCGGCCCACGGCGCGCCCTCGTACGTGCAGGAGGTCTTGGAGTTTCTGACGGTGGAGGGGTTCCGTCCGTTCATTGATGAGGACGGGGACGTGCTGTTCAAGTTTGAGGGCAGCACGTACGGCGTGCTGGTCGGGCACGGCGACCCGAGTTTCCTGAACCTGATGTACCTGCCGTTCTGGACCCTGGATGACGCCGCGGAGCGGGCCAGGGCGCATGAAGCGGCCGCGTACGTGCAGGGCCGGATGAAGGTCGGCCGGATCCTGGTGCTGGCGGATTCGGTCGCAGCGGACGTGACGTGTTATCTGCCCTCGGACGACGCGTGGCGCGCGGTGCTGTTCCGGCATCTGGGCGGTCTGCAGGCCCTGGTGGGGGAGTTCCGCCGGCAGATGCGCGCCTAGCTCGAGAACTGAGTGTGTCCCCCAGAGGTCAGCAGTGAATGCCAGCGACAGTGACAACTCGGAGGGAATATTGACAACTAGGATTGTTGCAACTATTCTGTGTCATGTCAGCGCAGTTCCTTCCCCCCGACTGGTCGGGCAACCTTGACGCCCTTGTCGAAGCCGCCAACCAGCTGCTTCCGGTCATCCTGCCCGACGACAGGACCGGCCGCTCCAAAGACGGCGTCAACGCCCGCCTGGTCCGCCACTACACCACCGAACGCCTGCTTGACGAACCCCTCCGGCAGGGCCGCGAGGCCCGCTACACCCGCCGCCACCTGCTGCAGCTGCTCACCCTGCGCCGCCTGATGGCCGATGGTCACGGCGCCGCCGCCCTGCGCGGCACCCTGCAGGGCCACGCCGACCCGGAACTCGAAGCCCTGCTCACCGGTGAGCGTCAGCTGGACGTGCAGCCCAGCAACCCGGCCCTCGACTACCTCCGGACCCTGAGTGCCCCTTCCCTGAGCCCGGCCTCCCTTCCGGGCGCCGTCCCGCCCGCCGCCGCCTTCCCTGCCGCGCCCTCTACGCCCGCTGCGGAACGCCTGACGCGCCTCACCCTCGCGCCCGGCATCGAGCTGCTCGTCCGCACCGACGCCCGGCTGCCGAAAAGCCGCCTGGAACAGGACCACCTCGCCCAGACATTCCTCGACGCCCTCGACCGCCTCAGGAGGCCCCGATGACCGCACCCCGCATTGAAGTTCGCCCGCTGCGTCCCGCCCTGCACGCCGAGCAGACCACCACGCTGACTCTCCTGATCCGCATTCACCCCGCCCCGGTCGCTGCCCAGGCGGCCCGCCCGGACCTGAACATCGCGCTCGTGATCGACCGCAGCGGCTCCATGGGCGGGCGTCCCCTGCACATGGCCCGCGAGGCGGCCGTCGCCGCCGTGCGTCAGGCCCGGCCCACCGACCGCCTGAGCGTCGTGGCGTTCGATGATCACGTCGACGTCGTGGTGCCCAGCCAGCTCGTCGGTGACGGCGAGGCGATCATCCGCGCGATCCGCACCATCGACGCCCGGGGCTCGACGAACCTGCACGGCGGCTGGCTCGAAGGGGCCACGCAGGTCGCGACCCACCTCACTCCGCGGGCCCTGAACCGCGTCGTGGTGCTCAGTGACGGGCAGGTCAACGCCGGCGTGACCGACACCCAGGCGATCGCCACGCACGTCCGGGGCCTCACGCAGCGCGGCGTCAGCACTAGCGCCATCGGCCTGGGCGAGCACTACGACGAGGAACTGCTGCTCGCGGTGGCCAACGCCGGAGACGGGAACTTCGAGCATGTCGAGGACGCCGCGCGCCTGCCGACCTTCTTCGAGGAGGAGCTGCAGGGCCTGACCCGCACGACCGGCCGCGTCGTCAGCCTGGGCCTGGAGCCCAACCCGGAGTTCGGCGTGACGGTCGGTGAGGTCCTCAATCCGTTCGAGCGTAACAGCTTCGGGCGCCTGCAACTCCCGAACCTCGTGGACGGCCAGCCGCTGGACGTTGTCGTGCGGCTGCACGTGCCCCGCCTGACCCGCCGACCCGGTGACACGGTCGGCGTCACCCGGGTGCGGCTGGCCTGGCAGGGCCTGGACGGCCAGCGTCACCGCGTCCGCACGCAGCTCGACCTGCCGGTCCTGAGTGAGGGCGACCTGCAGGCCCTGCCGGAGGACCCGGCGGTCCTGGAAGCGCAGGCGCTGCTCGACACGGCGCGGCTCAAGCGCGAGGCGGTGCAGGCCATCGACCGCGGGGATCACGACCTGGCCCGGCAGCACTTCGGGAACGCCCGGCTGGTCGCCATGGCCGCGCCGATGCCTGCCGCGGCGCTCTCCGCGCAGATAGAGGACGTGACCCTGCTCGAGGAGGCGCTGAACGCCGGGAACACCGCGCTGTCCCGCAAGCGTGCCGTCAGCCAGGCGCACGCCGCCTCACGCAGCAAACGCCGCGAGTAACTGCGGGTTCCCGGCGGGACCATGCGGTCCGGCCCGCCCACGCCCTTGACCTTCCTGCGTCTGCCTCTGACCGGCGCGCGCTGCGGGCGCCGGCCGGGGACAGACGTTCCCGCTGCCCAGGAGCCCCATGACTGCATCCCCGAGCATCTTCACGGACCACCCCGACCTGACGGCCGCGCTGCGGCACCTGACCTGGGCGTACGCTGCCGACGGCCGCGCGTTCACCTGGCAGGAGATCGTCACGCAGATCAACGTGGCCCGCGCGGAGATGGGGCTCGGGGCGCTGCACAAAGGCGCGCCCATCACGCTGCTTCAGAAGCGCAGCCTGGGCTCCCCGCAGCGTGACCCGCTGCTGCCGGCGCACTACGAGAAGGTCGGGCGCGGGCAGCACGTGCCGGTGGTGCCGGGCACGAACTGGCGTTTCACGGCCGGGCACACCCATGGGGAGATCCGGGCGGTCGCCCGGGACGCGCTGCGTCCGGCAGCGGCGCCGGGAGAAGACCCCCGGCTGGTGGCGCGCGGCACGCACCTGCCGGACGTCCGCTGGACGCCGCTCACGCCTGGCGCGGCGGACCTCGCCCGCCTTGACGGCCAGCCTGGCCTGTACCTCGTGCGGTACCCCAACCACAGTGACGTCGGGCAGACCGACGAGGTGCAGGCCCCGCTGGCGTCAGCATCAGAAAGGCGGCGCGGCCGGCGGTGTGTTCGTGTACACCGACGCGCAGGACCTCAGCCTTGAGGCACTGAACGCCGCGGAGTCCCTCGCGATCGCGGCGTTCAAGGAACTGCTGCGCCTCAAGAAAGGTACGGTCGGCCGGGACCGCCGCCCCCTGCCGCGCGAACTGCAGCTCGGCAGCGCCCTGGCCCTGATGTTCCAGGCCGCGGTGATCCGCCTGGCCGCCGACGGGCTGCTCGAAGGCACCCTGGTGTGGCGCGCGCCGCGCGAGGTGCCTGGACTGCGCGAGGCGTACCTTGACCTGCGTGGCGAGCGGGTGAGCGCGCGGACCAGCGCGCCGCAGGAGGAGCCGGCGCCCGGTGACGTGCGCGGCGGCGACCTCCCCGGTGACCTGCTGGACAGCGGCAGTCCACCGGCGCCCGAGGTGATCGCCCGGTTCGGCGTGGACGGCGGGTCGATCACCCTTGACGGCCAGCGCACGGACGACGGTGCAGGCCCGGGTGGCACACCGCCACCGCCCGTGCGGAATGACGCAGACTGCTCGTCAGTGCTTCAGGGAGAGTGAAGAACAGCGAACGTCAACTGGACGCCCTTGGCAACTCCACCGGCCTTTTCCGCTCGGCCTTTCAGTCTGCCGTGCGCCAAGTGGCGCACTGTGGGCGTCCCATTCAGGACGTGAGCCCGGCAGAGCTGCTTGTGGCCACGGCCGCCGAGAAGGAGAAACGCGTGTGGTATTTCGGGAACGACGGCGTGACCGGGCGTGACCTGTTGCTTTATGACACTGTCATGCTCGACTACTGGGACAGCCTGCAAAGCTGCCTGGACGATACAAGGGAGAACACGACACTGGAATCGTGCCTGCATCTGCTCTTTCGATGACCCTGTCCAGATTGAGGGTAGTGGAGAGCCTTCTCCCTTCAGTCAGCACTGTCGGGCAGGTCAGGCGGGGCGCCCAGTCCAGAGACGATTCGCCCAGGAACTGCAGGCTGAAGTCAACGGTGAAGCTGACATACTGCCTTACGGTCAGCGCCGCCTGAGCAGCGCCCCGGTGGCAGGAATGGCACAGTCACCCAACAGCCCCCATATGTTCATTGACCTGGTCACAGGCGATGAAGACAGCCAGCAAAGGTGCATTCCTGCCGTCGCCCATCCAGGCTCCAGGCGCGCAAAGGATCCCAGGCCGTGACGGCACCCCCGGTGATGTCGTACCCTGAAACTTCCGCCGCCCGGTGACCGGCTCCGGTTTCAGTCGCCCGGCGGATTCGCCCACGTCCTTCCTTCTGCCGCCTGTGTCCACTTCTGGCCCGGGCGCACCTCCTGAAAGCTGGTTCCCTCTTACCTCATGTACCTGCTTGCCCATGTTCCCCCCGCGCGTGCCACCCTGGAGCACGTCCATCAGCAGCTCAGTGCCCAGGGGCTCACGCACGCCACGCTGCTTGTCCCCGGCCGCGAGGCGCCGCTCGCGTTCGACCTGTTCACGGGCCTGCACGTCATGGATCACGGCGCGCGGCAGGCGCAGCTGAAGTGCCTGCTGTGCCCCCCAGGCTCCGGCCACCACCTGCGCTACGAGTTCCAGGTCACCTCCCTGAGCGGTGAACGCATCGGGCCGATCGGAAGTTCCTGCGTGTTCGCGCGGGTGCTGGGTGAAGAACGCGGCCGGCAGGTGGGCACGCACCTTACCGAGCAGGTGGGCGCACACGTCCGCCGCACCCAGACGCAGACGCAGGCCGATCTGCTCGCGTCGGCCGGAAACTGGCGCGACTACCTGCGCGCCCAGGGACTCGACTGGGTCCTGCCCGCCATGGCGGGCGGGGGAGGCCTGAGTGCGGCGTTGCGGGAGAAACTCCAGCGGCTGCAGGACGCCGAGAAACCCCTCCCGCTGGCGCTGCTGACCGAACTGCGGGTCCTGACGCGCGCCCGCAGCGAGGAGCCGGCGCGCAGCGCATTCACGCCGGCGCCCGCCGCGTTTCAGGCGACGGCCACGCCGGAACTCGCGCGGCCGCGTCCGGCACGCCGGCCGCGCGCCGGCGCCGGCAACCGCATGGATCACACCGAATGGGAGGAGTACCTGCGCACCAGCCGCCTGACCAACCTCGTCGGGCACTGGGCGGCCATTCAGGACGATCTGAACCTGCCGGACGATACCCGGGACTTCCTGCAGGAAACCGTCCGGGGCCGCCGCCCCTTCCGCCTTGAGGACCTGACCCTGCTGCAGACCCTGGCGCGCGACCCCCAGGTGCTCGAACGCCTGCGTGAGCTCGGGCCGCCCAAACGACTCGTGGCCACCGTACGCCCGGCGCGGGTGCAACGCGTGATCGAGCCGGGCAGCGGCCTGGAACTCCTGGATGTCCGGGACGACCCGCACGTGCAGGACGCGCGCGTGTGGCTGTGGGGCCTCAAAGCAGTCTTCGGCGCCGAGCAGTGGCGACGCGTGGAGGCCGGCATCAACACCGGCGCGTTGCGCGCGGACGATTACGCCGCGCTGCGTCAGACCCTGCAGGTGCTGCCCGGGCAGGCCGAACCGGGCGTGCCGCGCACCCCGCGGCACTTCCTGACCTACGTGGCGCTGCTCGTGGGCCGCGAGAAACGCCTGGAGCGCGCCCGGGAACTGCTGCACCACCGGCGGCAGGCGACCAGCCTCGCGACGCTCGACGGGCTCTGGCAGCGCTACCGCGACGGACAGCCCATTCCGGAACCGGAACTGATTGGCCGCGCCCTGAACGGCTCCCGCCGCGCCGAGCCCGCTCAGGTTCAGCGCGCCGCGGCTTCAGCAAAGCCCAGCACGAAGCCGGCCCCGGCCCCCACGCCCAAGAAGGCCAGGAAGGGCGCCGAGCCCCTGACACCAGGGCGCCGGCTCAAGGAAACGCCTGCCCTTCCCGAAGACCCACTGGCCGCAGACCGGAACGAACTGCAGGCCGGTTGGGGACGCGGCCTGTCGAGCCTGGTGCCGCCCGCGCACCGCCGCGCGGTCAGCCGCGCCGTGCACCAACCGCCCGGCAACCTGAGCGGCGCGCAGGTGCGGGCCGCGCGTCACGCGCTGGACATCTACCGCCGCGTGACCCGGGCGGGAACGCCACCAAAAAAGATGTTCCTGGCGCCGGAGGACCCCCGCACGCCAGAAGGGTATGCCGCCGCGCTCGCCCGCCTGTTCACCGCGCTGAACGTGCCGCACCTGCAAGCGCCCCTCACGGCGCGCGGCCCAGGATGGCTGCAGGCCACCTTCCCTGATCCGTACCGCCATTACGTCCGCACAGGTGAACTGCACCGCGATCTGACCGCGGTCCTCAATGCCCTGGCCTAAAGGCTTCATGACCATGGATGCGCAGCGCGGTCCGCATAGCTCTTTCACCGGGCGTCTGACTACGGATCAGAAGGCCAGGGGTTCGAATCCCTTCGGGCACACCACAGAAGACTCCCTCCCAGAGGGAGTTTTTTCTATATGTTGCTGATGTGATGAGGGCGGTGCGCCTTGTTCGTGCCTTACGGAGAGAGTGCTGGGACTTTCCACGCTTGGATCTGTTGCGTGAATGCAGAACTTCGACTATGCACCCCTACTTACCTTCCTTAAGGTTTCAGTCTGTGTCGCTTGCGGCCAGGAGGACCAGGGTGCGGCCCCCAGGCCGGAGGCACGCCGCCGCAAAATCGAACACTTCCTCGTAGAACCGGCTTTCCGGGTCGTAGTACCAGTAGAACCGGCTGTCGTTGACGGCCGCCAGTACCGCTTCCCGCCCCTCGTTGATGGAGACGCCAGTCAGGCCTCCCATGGCGCGCCAAGCCAGCCAGCGCGCCGTCGCTGCGTAGACCGCTCCCCCGTAGGCGCCGCCAGACAGGCCCGCCGCGAACAGCTCAACGAACACCTCCCGGCCGCTGCTGGTGGCCACCCGGGTGGTCGCTGGTGAGGCGACCGAAGCGACCGGCAGGCGACCCACCAACGAAGCGTCCAACCGGGACAGGGGCGCGTCCAACCGGAAGGCCCGCGTTTCGAGGCTGGCATTCGACTCCTGTTGCCACAGGTGAAAGGGCGCACCGAGGGCTTCGACAACCACCTCATCGTCGGCCCGCTGGAACGCCGGCCAGGCCTCGTCCCGGGAAGGCAGCGCCATGTCGGGCGTCACCACCGGCGTCGTGACGCCCGGCCGCGACTCCCCACCAAACTTGCCCAGGACGTAGCCGTACTGCGGCAGGGGGAGGTTCAGTTCTAGGTCGGTCAGGGAGAGGGGGAGGGCCGCCAGGGGGTGACGGGCCGCTTCCAGCGCCTGCTGAAGCCTGAGGCTCAGCTCGGTGTCGTCTGCCCGCCAGCCCTGAATCACCAGGGTGTGGGCCAGGTACCCGATCATCCGGATGGCCCTGGGGTCTGGCAGGGACGCTTCCAGCCAGCCGCGGACGCGGGCGCGCGGCTGGCCCAGCGCCAGCATTTCTGCGGCGCGGCGCTGTGTGTGCTCGCTGTGGGGCTGCTGGACGAGGTGTTCAAGCAGGGCGTGCGCCATGTCCTCCCGGGGGCAGCCGCGAGGTACTGGGTGAGGCGGGTGTGCCAGCCCGCACGCGGATCGGAGGGGTTGACCTGTGCCCAGTCGTTGAGCAGGGCCTTCGCATCGTCAGGGGTGCCGTCCCTGACCAACGCCCAGACGGCCTCGTACGCTTCGGCGAAGTTGTTCTGTTTCTGCGCCCGCTTCAGGAGCGGACGGAAGTCGTTGACGATGCCCATGGCGTGCGGACATCGTACTGTGCCCCCGCTGCACGGCCGAACCTACGAAGGGGAGCTTATGCTGGGCGCGTGGCCGAGATCACGTTGGACACCAGGCGCATTCGGTCGCTGGACGAGTTCCACGAGGAGAGTGCCCGGGCTTTCGGCTTTCCAGACTTTTATGGGAGCAACCTCAGCGCCTGGATTGACTGCCTGACGTACCTGGACGAGAACGATGGGATGCGAAACTTCGTCCTCAACCCCGATGAGATGCTGCACGTGCTGCTGCCCGACTTCGAAGTGCTGGCCGCCATTGCGCCTGAAGTGGTCCAAAATCTGCTCAGCGGTGTCGCGGCGGTGAACGAACGCTTCCTTGCTCAGGGCAGACGACCCCGGCTGAGTCTGGTTCCATGCTGAGCCAGGCTCTGGGGCATTACCCGAGCAGCTCGCCGAGGAGCCGCATCAGCCGTTCACTCAGCCCTCCCGCCTGCGCCGCCTGCTCCAGGCTCGTC
Organism: Deinococcus taeanensis; assembly: GCF_020229735.1. Classification (NCBI taxonomy): domain Bacteria; kingdom Thermotogati; phylum Deinococcota; class Deinococci; order Deinococcales; family Deinococcaceae; genus Deinococcus; species Deinococcus taeanensis. Next base: position 261,751 of record NZ_CP083456.1, read on the forward strand.
CGCTGAGGTTCACCTGGCCGGGTGTAATACCGCACCCCGTACCCTTCCAGCACGGTCGTCAACCGCTCGTCCAGCCAGGTCCGCACTTCGATGGAAGTTCCTGCGCGCCATCTGAGCAGCAATGCCACTGCTTCGAAGCGGGGGAGATCGGCGGCCAGCCCGACGAGTCTCTGCCGCTGCCGGTCTGTCGCTGTCCGGGACCACAGGGCGCTCAGCCGCTCGGCCGTCAGCAGGTTCGCCGCGCGCAGGGCAACGGCAGCCACACGAACCTCAACGCTCGAACCCAGCAGCCTGTTCTCGAGCTGTTCGACGTGCCGGTGGGGTGCCAGAGTCCCGAGCGCACGGAGAACCTCGACCCGGACCCGCGCGTTCGGATGTTCCAGCAAGGTTTCGAGCCTTGCCTCTGCGGCCGTCAGTCCCAGTTCGCGGACACCAGCTGCCCAACCCCGCACGGCCGACTTCGCCAACCGGTGCTCATCCACATCCAGGTACGCCTCTCCCAGGTTCACGCCGCGACGACGCGCTTCGAACTGAGCGAGGGCTCGAACGCCCGCTCGGGGGTCGAGCAGCGCGGTGAGGAGAAACGCAGGTGCGGCGTTTTCTGGCGTGGCCTTGATCAGGCGGCGCAGGACCATCTCCCGTACGCCCGCGTCGGGGTCCGCAGTCAGGTCGTGCAATTGATCCACTGAAGCGAGCTGTGCGACCCGACGACGCACCGGGGCATGGAAATCCCCCGCGAGGGTGCCCAGCCAGGTGGCCCGGAGCGGTTCGGGCAACTCCTCGATCACGCGCAGCAGGCTGAGCCGCGTGTCCCGGTCCGCCCTGGGAAGGGTGTCCTGAATCGCTTGCAGCCCTGCGGAAGTCCTGAGCAGTTCGCGCGCTGTGCTCACCAGGTCTGCGTCACCGCGTTCCGCCCGGTCCAGCCGTTCAGTCAGGGCGGCGCAGTGGGCCCAGTGCAGCGCGTGTTGTGCGTTCAACCGCCGGTGCAGGGCCCCCAGGGCGACGATACGGACCGGTTCGACCCAGTCGAGCGCGCGGATCAACAGGGCCGCTGTGGTCACCGGGAGGTCGATGTCAGCGAGGAGGCGCACGGCAGCCTCCCGCGCATACCCGTCGGCGCTGCTGGCCAGGGCCATGACCACGCCGGGAGCAGCCAGCAGGTCGTCCGGGTGCCCTTCCAGCCAGGCCGGAAGGTTAGACCGCCACTGCAAGCTCTCTCCCACGCGGTGCCAGCCGGCTGGTCCAGGCGCGTCGTACCAGTTAAATCGAAAGACCTGACGCCACTGCTCGTCGACGGAGGGCAGCATGGTGGTCGGGAGCCGTTCAAGGAAGGCCAGCAGGCCTGTGGCACCCTGCTGGTCAGGCACGCCCCCTGGAAGGGCCGCTTCGAGCAAGTCTTGCAACTGCTCCGCAGAGGGAAGGCGCTTGGGTTGGAAGCGGAGGTGATGCACGAGGCTCCGGACATGCTCACCCCAGTGAGTCACGGCCGTGAAGCGCAGATAGGACAAGGCACCGGGCACATCTGCCGGCAGGAGTTGAAGGGCACGCTCCATATCCACGGCGATGTCCGCGAGATCGTCCAGCGCGTCCCCAACCTCGTCGGCCTGGTCCAGGCTCCACCCGTCTCCGGTTCGGGCGTTGTAAAAACCCAGTTCGGGCCACGACTGACTGATCTGCGCCCGGAACTCGGAGTAACGAGAGGGAACCTCGAAGTCATCCGGCCAGCGGAACTCGCGCGGGAGTTGCAGGGTTTGTTGCAGCACATTCACCAGGGCGACGTCCAGCTCATGGAGGGACGCGCCCTCCCGGTACAGGATCAGATGCTGCACCGCCCGGACAAGCTCAGGAAGAGGCGGCATCAGGCCCTCGCAAAGCAGGGGGGCGCACCTCGTTCTGTCCGGGCAGGTCGTACACCGTGACCGGTACCCCCTGGTCCGTCAGCTCCTCCTGCACGATGCGCTCGATGACCGTCCAGTCTCCGCCGGCGAGGCCGGCACCGATGCGGGGCATGTGCACGCTTGCCTGATGCTCCTGAGCGAACGCCCGCACCCGGTTGAGCCCCTCCCGCATCGCCTCGTACCGGACTGGCGGCACGCGGATCGAGCGCGCCTGACGGGCGATGTCGTGCTGCCCGATCAGGTTCGCAACCCAGAAGGTGGGTTCCACTTCCACGAACTGCACGCGGCCCAGTTCGAACGACTCCTCGCCCGTGGCCTGCCCCTTCGCCCAAGCACGGTAGGCGGCCTCGGGGGCCTTAAAGCGTCGGGACAGGGCCAGGACAAAGCCGGCGCCCCAATGGCCCTGATTGAGGGTGACTCGGTTTTGCGTAGATGGAGATATGGGGTTCCCCCGATTCTGCACACTTGTGGTTAAGCCACTAAAGCTTGGCGGTCAGCTTCCATTGGCGTCAAGTCGCCCAGGGTTGAATGCAGCCTTTTGCGGTTGTCATACACCTCGATATATTCGCAGATCGCCCGTCTGGCCTGCTCCCGCGTGTCGTACACCTGGTCGTCCACCAACTCGCGATTCAGGGTCTCAAAAAAGCTCTCCGAGACAGCAGTATCCCAGTCATGCTGCACACCATGCCCCGGTCAGTGAGCGCGGTCTGGAACAGACCGCTGGTCTATTGGCTCCCGTGGTCACTGTGATGCAGCAACCCCGGGCCGGGGTTGCGTGTGAGGGTGGCCATCTCAAGCGCTCGGAGCGGCAATTCAGCGGGCATGGTGGCGTCCATCGCCCAGCCCACGACACACCGGGCGTACAGGTCCAACGTCACCGCCAAGTCGAGCCAGCCTTCCTTGGTGGGAATGGACGTCAGGTCCGATGACCACACCTGATTGGGCTTCTCTGGTTTAAAATCGCGCGCCAGCAGAGTGGCGGCCACCGGCTGCCCAGGATCACACACCGTGGTCTTGGTGAACCGCCGGCGGGTCTTGCCCGCCAGCCCTTGAGCGCGCATCAGGCGAGAAACACGTTTCTCGCTCCATACGGTCCCGGCACCCCGGAGGGTGGCCTGAATTCTGGGGGCGCCATACCGTCCGTGGTGTTCCTGGAAGACCGCACGGATCTGCGACGTCAGCACCACGTCCTGGACGCGCCGCGCCGAAGGTGGCCTTCTTCGCCAGGTGTGGAAACCACTGGCAGTGACCTCCAACACTCGGCACATGGTCTCCAGACGAAACTCACTGAGATGTCGGTCGACGAACACGAATCTCAGCGACTTTGCTTGGCGAAGAAGACCGTGGCTTTTTTCAGGATTTCCCGTTCCTCACGAAGGATTTCCACTTCTTTCCGGAGGCGTCGAATCTCTTCTTGATCCGGGGTCAAGTTCTGACGTCCAAGGCCGGGGAATGCAGCGTCGCCCTGTTGCCCGGCTTCTCGAAGCCAGCGTTGCAACGTGGAGATGCCAATGCCCAGATCTCGGGCCGCTTGGGTGACCGTCATGCCTGGTCGCTGGGTGAGGTGGATGGCTTCTCGCTTGAATTCGGTATTGAAGATTCTGCGGGGGGTCATGGTCGTGCCTCCGATGATCGAGGCTTAACTCCACCTGTGCAAAATCGACTGAACTCCAGTCCGGTCGTCAGTACGTTTTGAGAACCCAGTAGACGTGGTCCGGGCAGGTGTTTCCTCTCGCAGCAGACCCAGTTGGAGGGTTTGTCCGATGGCCGGATCCAGGTGGCGGGCGATGTGACCCTGCCGACAGGCCAGGTCACACACGTGGAGCCCGCGCACGGTTCCAGTCATGCTCAGGAGTACCGGCACGATCAGGGCTTCGGAGGGTTCGATGCTCTGTATGTGGTCGTTGTACCACTCGGCAATGTCGTCGTATCGGGTCGTCACGGTGCCTCCTTCATGGGCCGTTGCCTGGACTTGTCGGGGTGCAGCGGGGTGAAGCCGGCGGGGCGCTGCGGGCGGCGAGGTCCACCTCGGGGGTGAGGTCAGCGCGAAGGATGGCGCCGCAGCCGCCGTGAATGGCGAGGACAGGACGGGTCATAGGGATCACCTCTGGGTGGCGTAAAGGACGAGGAGAACGGCGCCGTGTAGGGTGGAGGCACCATGACAGACCAACGCAGAGCCGCTCCTGCCGCCGCCGCTTCCCTGGAAGGCCGGGTGGCCCTCGTGACTGGAGGATCGTCGGGCATCGGCCGGGCGACAGTTCTGGAACTGGCGGTGGCGGGCGCACGGGTGGTCGTGGCCGACACGAACGTGGCTGGGGGCGAGGAGAGCGCCGGCCTGGTGCGCGGTCTGGGCGGCGAGGCGATCTTCCTGGAGTGCGACGTGGCTGACGCCACACAGGTGCGGACCACGGTGGAGGCAGCGGTCGCCCATTGCGGCGGCTTGGACATTCTCGTGAACAATGCAGGGATCTCCGGCGGGGCCAGTCTGCTGCACGAACTCGACCTCGAGACCTGGGACCAGGTCATGGCCGTGAACCTGCGCGGCTCCTTCCTGTGCGCGAAATATGCCCTGCCCCATCTGATGGCGCAGGGCGGCGCCATCGTCAATGTCGCCTCGACCTATGGGCTGGTGGGTGCCCCGGGCGCCCCGGCCTACTGCGCCTCGAAGGGTGGGGTGGTGGCCCTGACCCGGCAGCTTGCGGTGGATTACGGTCTGCGCGGCGTGCGGGTGAACGCCGTCTGTCCCGGCTACGTCGACACCGACATGGGCGGCGGCCGGGCAAGGCTCGGTCCCGAGGGCCAGGCCGCCGCGAACGCCCGCCGAGAGGCTGCCGCCGCCCGCCAGCCGCTGGGCCGTCAGGCGCACGTGGACGAGATTGCCCGCGTGATCGCCTTTCTGGCCTCGGCGGCCAGCTCGTTCATGACCGGCTCCATCGTGACTGTAGACGGAGGCTGCACCACGACCTTTAACCACGGTTGATTATCGTGCCTGGCCCTGGTCGAGCGGGCGGATCAGGATTTCGTTGACGTTGACCCCCTGGGGCTGGGTGGTCGCGTATACCACGGCCGCCGCGATGTCCTCTGGTTCCAGCGGCGTCATCTCCTTGATGCGCCCCTCGTACGGGTCTTTGGTCTCTGTGTGTGAGGTGACCCGTCAGCTCTGTGGCAACCACGCCGGGCTCGATCACCGTTACCCGGATGCTGAGCAGGTGCGCCTCCTGGCAAAACCCCTCGCTGAAGCCGCCCACCGCCCTCTTGCTGGCTGAGCAGCCTGCGCTGGTCGGGCCCGCGCTGCGACCGGAGACCGAAGAACTGTTGACGATGTGTTCGCGACCGTGCTCCCTCATGATCTGCACCGCCGCCTGCGTGCCGTGCGTCAGCGCCAGCGCGTTCAGTTCCATCATGCGCTGCGAGTCGCTGGGGCCGGCGTCGGCGACTGGCAGCGCAGCATGACGCTGGCGTTGTTCATCAGGATGTCTAGGGGGCCGAACTCCGTGACGGCCTGTGCTACTGCTGAGCGCGCCTGCGTCGGGTCGGCGAGGTAGAGCTGGCGGTCCAGCACACCTCACCAGCCGAGCTGCGTTCAGTTGCCAGAACCGGCAGGCTGAATGTCCCCGCCCCAAGACCCTGGCAAGACCTCAGCCCCTCTCCCGTTGTTGAAAGCGCTTGATTTACTTTACAAAGTGATGCGCTTCCCAAACTTATCGCACTGCTCGGGTAAGGTCCAGAACAAGCTGCCGCGACACCGATCACCTCAGCAGCAGGATGATCCCGGGAGACATCCGGACGAGCAACAGCCGACAGGAGATCCATTGAACCTACTTGAACCCGTCCAACTCGGTGAACTGACCCTCCCCAACCGTATTGTCATGGCGCCCATGACGCGCAGCCGAGCCTACGGTACCGTCCCCACCCCCCTGATGGCGGAGTACTACGCGCAACGTGCCTCGGCTGGCCTGATCATCACCGAAGCCACCCAGGTCTCCGCTGGCGCACAGGGCTACCCGGACACCCCAGGGATCCACACCCAGCAGCAAATAGACGCCTGGCGAGCCGTGACGGGCGCTGTTCATACTGCGGGTGGCCGCATCTTCATCCAGCTCTGGCACGTGGGCCGGATCTCACATTCCGCGTATCACGGTGGGCAGCCGCCGGTCGCGCCCTCTGCCATCCGCCCGGCCGGGAAGATCTACACGCATGGGGGCCTGGTCGATTTCGAAACCCCCCGCGCCCTTGAAACCCACGAACTCCCCGGCATCATTGAAGATTTCCGGCAGGCAGCGAAGAACGCCGTGGAAGCTGGTTTCGACGGCGTGGAAATCCACGGTGCCAACGGCTATCTCCTTAACCAGTTCCTCGAAACCGGAACAAACCAGCGCACCGACGAGTACGGCGTGAGCGTTGAAAACCGTGCGAGGCTGCTGTTGCAGGTGACGCAAGCCATCACGGAGGCCATTGGTGCCCAGCGGGTGGGTGTGCGCCTCTCGCCGGGCGGAACGTTCGGTGACATGAGCGACGCCGACCCCGCCGAGACATACAGGCACACGGCTGCCGCACTGAATTCCTTCGGGCTCGCATACCTGCACGTCGTGGAAGGCTCGCAGGATGGACCTGCTGGGGGCCTGAACGGGCAGAGTCCGACCGCTCTGGTCCGGGCAGCGTACCAGGGCACGCTGATCACGGCGGGAGGGTACGACCTGAACTCTGCCACGCGCGCCCTTGAGTCAGGGCAGGCCGATCTTGTGGCCTTTGCACGGGCCTATATCGCCAACCCTGATCTGGCAGAACGTTTCAAAGAGAATGCTCCTCTCCTCGAGCCGGACCCAACAACCATGTATGGCGGCAATGCCGAGGGTTATACGACCTACCCCACACTCCAACAACAGGCTGCGGGAACTCACGGGTAAGGAGGACTGCAAGCACGACAGGCCAGCGTAGCCACCACCCTACGGCTTTCCGGTACCCTCCTTCTCTGGTCGCGCCTCAGCGCCGATTCGTAGTGAACCGCAGATCGGAGAGGGCCTGAACCTGGGCATGGTCAATTCCTGTCCGCCACTCCTTGTCATTTTTACGCCGCCGGCGACACCGCAGAGTGGATCGAATGGTGGCGTGGTTAGCTCACCGACTACATCAGCGCTGGTTTCGAAGAGCAGTGCCCCCGAGGTGTTGCCGTCGTGGGGACGGACCACGGAGCTGAAAGGCCCGGTGAAGTGGAAGCGGTGTCTGAATGCCGCGTTTTACCGGGGCATCCTGAGCACATGCCTGCAAGTCAGGGGTCACCGCTAGCGCACCCATGTCGTGCGACACCACGTTACGGCCCACATCATGGGAGTGGGCCTGCCCCAGTAGCGCGTAGCTGAGGTTAAGCAGCTGTAGGTTGGCGTTCGGACTCCAGGGGCGTCAAGGCCCCGAGTGTTGAGTGTCGGCGAGGCACGGTTATAAAGAACCTCGATGAACTCCAAGACGGCTTGTCGCGGAGCTTTCGGGTTGGTCACCGCGGGCGCAGCGAATTTAGTCTCGTGCCGGGTGGGGCGTTCGTGCAGGCACTCTTGACGGCTTTCAGTGGCGTGCAGACCCTGACCAGCCAAAGCCGCCGGATCATAGGTGTGACCCTGAACGCCCTGGCCAGTGTGCGCGCCGTCGCTGCCGGGCAGGTGGGCGCAGCGGCTGGCTTCATTGAACTCACCATTGGCGGCAGCATTCCCATCGTTTTGGCCTTCCTGAGGAACGTGCTGCGCGTCGGCAATATTGGAACCCGCATCAGGGGGACGTCAGGGCCGTCAGCACTTCCGCAAGCCGCTTCAGTGCATCCAGGCCGCGATGAGGGGGTCAGCTTTTCAGGTGGGTCGCGAGCGGGTCAGCATGGAAGCGGGCCACACTTGGGGATCGTCACGGACCCAAAGTCCCCCCACCGTCATGACAGATTGCGTCCAGGACGTCATTCACCGCAACATGTCAGGTGCTGAGCGCACTTCCAACGCGGATTCAACGGTCCATCATGACGAGTTAAGGTCAGTAGGCCTGCCATGAAGCTCGCTGCGCAGAGTGTAAGGCCGAAGGAGCCATGCCCCGGTGAAGCGCTCCCCAAGTCTTCGGCCCGACGATGCCGTCCGCCTGAAGCCCTTGTTCGCGTTGAAAATCCCGAACGGCCCCGTCGGTCCGCGGCCCGAAGTCGCCGTCCACCTGTAGCCCGTACCCCCGGGCCACGAGCAGAGACTGCAAGCGGCGTACAGCTTCCCCCTTAGAGCCGAGCCGAAGCATGGGTTGATCCGTTGTGGGCTGCGGCTGGGGCGACGTACTTGTCGCCTGTGCCAGCACCTGCATCGTCGGGCTGGTCGACCCCAAATGGTCGGGAGTGGACCAGGCAATCCCGTCCCATCCAGTGGCACTGGTTGTGGTGATCACGCGGTAGTAGAGGCGGTCGTTGGGTTGAAGGGCGGCCCAGGCCGCTGCCGGGAGTTGAAACGAGGAGCCGTGGGGCCGCTCTGAAAAGAACGGGTCCGCCCAGGAGGCGTAGAAGTTGCCAGACGTGCGGCTCGCAGCTTGATTCGCAATGTCGAAGAGCTCAGGCCGGGCGGAGATCTCGAATACAAAGTACGCGTCCGCAGGTTTGGTTACAGTGAAGGTCGGTGGCGGATCACCGCGCCGAGCACTGACGGGGCCCACCACGCTGGGGGTGGCCGACGTCTGAGGGCTGAGCTCGGAGCCGATGGTGAATGGGCGCTCGGACTCGAACGTCGCATTGTTCTGTCCCGTGACGAAATAGTTCGGCGTCTGATCCGAAGGCATTAAAGCGGTAATGGCTTTCCAGAATTGCCGGTAGGTGCCCTGGAAGGCCCCGTTGTTCCAAACCTTCAGCAGCTGTTCCGTAAACAGGCCATTGACGCTGCCGTCCATGGACAGCTGGTTGTCCTGACAGCCTGAAATCAGCAGGATAGACGCACTGCAGTCCCGCAGGTCCCGCCGGCCCGCCAGCCACTGCAACGAACGGTACAGCCCACGGTGACGCTCATATGACGCGCGGGTCGCGTCCTGCGGCGCAAAGCGGAACCGGGAATTGACCTCCTTGAAGCCCATGGCCAGCTTGACGGCCTGCGCCTGGACCATTCTGGCGACGGTCCCGCTGTGGCAACTGTCGGACAGGATGACAATGCGTACGTCCGCTGCGAACTGCGACCATAAGGCATTCAGTTCGTCATCAATCATCATCCGGTCGTACAGCACCCAGGTCTCGTCCTGCCCGTCCGCCTCGTCGCCATTCGCATCGGGGACCTGTCCCCCGTGACCGGAGTAGGTCAGGAAGAAAGTGTCCCCGCCTTGGAGTTGCGTGGCGGCCAGCCCGATCTGTTCGGTCACCAGGTCGGCGGTGGCTTCACCGTCCCGAAGGAGGGTACTGGTGTACCCTGCCTGGTCCGCAATGCCTTTCATGGCGCTGGCGTCGTTGTGACAGCCGCTGAGGGCCCCGTCCCAGCCGCCATACGCCGACGGGTCGACGCGGTTCAAACCAATGTGTAGCGAGACGCCTCTGGGCATGGTGTGTTCCTCCTCGGGGCTGGTATGGATGGTTGAAGGTGTACAGGAGCGAATCCTGAGAACCAGAGATTCGATGACCGTCACCAGAATGAGCCTGTCCGCTGGACGCCCCAGCTGCTCAGGCCGCCGCTGCCATTCCTGACCTGCTATGGGGCCTCGTCTGGCTGGAGAAGGTCCCAGCTCAAAGGAACGACATGGCCGAGCGAGGAGAGCGGCCAGGCGAGCCACGGGGTCCGGGTTGAATTTCCGTCCGGGGCCACCTTGGTGACCTGAAACTCAAGCGTCGGGTGCAGCAGATAGCTGGTCAGCGGCAGCACAAGATTCACGTTGGCGGTGCCGCCTTCAGCAAGCTGTGCGGAGTATTCTTCCGGCAGTCCCTGAATGCGTGCGGTCAGTGTCAGGTGGTCCAGGCCGTGTTGGGCCATATTGGCCAGGTTCAGGAACACCACGTTGGTGTGGATGTCTTCGATGAAGCTCCGAATCTCGGTCAGGTTCGCTGGGCCGTCGTCCAGCGAGTAATCACAGAGCACGTCCGTGGCACCCACGGGGATGTCCAGGCTCACCGACGCCCCACTCGCCAACCGCTGGCCGATGGGAAGCACCGTGCTGGGATCATCCGGCGTTCCATACGAAACCTGCCGAATGTCGGCTGCGCGCTCTGCCCGGTTGGTGAGGTGAAGGCGGCCATCCGTGACGTCCGGTTGAACGGCGCCGCCGGCCGATGGTCCGACCACGCGGCGCAGATCTAAGTGCAGGTCCGTGTTGATCCGGGTGCCGTCCGGCAACGTAAAGCGTGCTGTGCCGACCAGCGCCCCTGTTTCCAACATGGCCCGCAGTGGAGGAACGCCGTCGACGTCGCTCCGGATGGTGACCTGGAAGCCATCCCACAGGCGTACGGCATTCACCTCAAGTGGCGCGCCGGACGTGGCGGGGATCGAGAACGCAATTTCGCAGTCCGCGTTGATCTCATTGAGGTATTCCAGAGTCGGGTCACGGTGCCGGGTGCGCAGAGCGCCGAGGAGCGCCGCACGCTCGAACGGGATCAGGTCGGCCTGAAGCCGGCCCATGACCATGCACCGGCTGTTCGCGGGCTCGTTCGGGTCGATCGAACTGTACAGGTACACCGCAGGACGGTAGGCGCGGTCGCCCTCTTCGGGACCGAAGCGAGTAAAGCTGAACGAGGTCGGCGCCACCAGAAACCGGCCCGGGCGTTGCAGGGACCGCCAGACCGTGTACGTGGGCCGGTTGAGCTCGGGAAGGCGTTCATACTGCCGGAACTCGGTTTGACCCAACCGGAAGCTGTCCTGACACCCGATGGCCCGCGTCTGGCCGTCCTGCTGCTGGCGGTAGAACTCGCCCAGGGTGGCGCAGGGCACCAGAACTTCCCGCGTGATTGTCCGCGCCAGGGTCGTCACCGAGTACTTGCGCGGAAAGCGGTCCAGCACGGCCGGACTCAGCGCGAACTCCGGCCGGATCGGCAGGGCAACGGTGTGAGGTCTCACGCCGACGGTCGCCAGCGCATGACTGGCCTGAACCCCAGCCAGGGGAACCAGCCGGTGAGTCGCGGCCACCGGAGACCCCTTTGCGGACCGCGTTCGGGTGGTGGAGGCAGGCTCCGGCTCGAAGGCCAGAACACCTGATGGCAAGTGCATGGCCCGGTGGCGCAGGTCAAGCACGGGGCCACGCGCCCCCTTGACCTCACGAGCGTTGGTGGCCACGGCGAGGGTGGCCACGTTAAAGCCGAGCCACTCGAGTTTATTGCTGACCGGGGTGTAGGCCTCAAACTGGTAGTTCAGCCGGACGCGCATCGGCTGAGCCTGGAAAGCTGGCGTGGACAGCGCGCCATACGCCAGACGGGCCCAATCATCCATCAGCCGGAACGCAGCGACGAGCCGTGTGCCTTCCCGGACCAGTTCGTCTGCGGCAAACACCTGCGAGCGGGTGTTTCCCTGCCCATCGCGAAAGGGCAGTTCAAGCTGCACGCTCTCGCCGAGCAGAGGCACGGGAGAGGCCTCAGGCCGGCCGGCCGTCTGCCAGGCCTCCCGCGTGGCCTCACCCATCCCCACGTCGAGGGTCAGCCGGATCCGGGCATTCAGCCCTGGCCGACCCATCAGGTCGTGGCCGCTGGTCTCAAATTCAAACAGAAAGGGGCTCGTCTCAGTGGCGTCGGTCGGAGCGGGCGTCACCAGGTGACATTCGGGGGCGTACCAGCGGTTGCCGGCGTTCGTGTGGTCAGCCCAAAGCGGGGCGGCGGCGTCCAGGACGCGCGGGAGAGCGCGTTCCGTCGGTGCCGAATCGCCTCCGGCTTCGAATACGGCGTGGTCGAGCACGGTGTGGTGAACGGCGGGGCTGATCATCAATCCCGGGTGCGCCGCGTTCGCGATGGCCAGATGCGACGCCACCACGCCGGACTGGGGCCGCAGGGCGAGCTGGGGTGACAGGGCAGCCTGGCCCACCCGCAGCATGGTGTCTGGGAGCGCCGCCCGGGTTCTTCCGGACGCGACCGCCCGGGCGGGGACGGGCGTTGAGATGCCGTCCGGCCCTAACGCCACCAGCTGGATGTGGCCTTCACTGGAGACCTGCGCGAAGGCGCCAGCCAGCACTTCACCTAGATCCACGGTGTACTCGAAATGACCTTCGGCCTGATCGGTTACCGTTTGCGCGTAGTGAAGGGGCGTTGGTGAGGGTGCAGTGGGGGAAAGAAGGTGCTCGCCATTCCCGGTGGTCTGCACAAAGGCGAGGGTCCTGAGGAACCCCTTCAGAGCGGACCGGCTGTCTCCGCCCTCCACGTGAAGCGTGCCAGCCTGAGCCAACGTCCGGACCGCCGCCTCAAGAGCCTCCAGGTTGAAGCGGCGTCCGTCCTGCGAGGGGTCAAGCTGCTCTACGAGCGCCCAGTAGATGGATTCGGAAGCGCCCGAAATCGTGACCCGGTGGGGCGCTGACGTCACGGGATAGGTCACTGCAATGTTCAGAGGCAGAGCGGTGACCCTGGGGGCTGCGCCGCGGAGAATGCCCAGCACCTTGAAAGCCTGCGTGGGGTCGAGCGGAACGGACAGGGTGGCGCGGGCGGTGACCCCCGTCCCGGCGGCAGTGACGCCGCCACACTGGAACGTCGCCGACGTGCAGAAGAGCGGATGTCGCTCGAGATCCCCTTCACTCGTGACTGCCCCATCCAGCGAAAGCCCAAGGGTGACCGTCAACTGACCGCCGGTCATTAGTGGCGCGACCGACGCCTCATTCAGCGAAGGCAGGCGGCTCAAGCGCAGTTGCAGCAGCGCTGCGGGTCGTCCGGCCGAGTCCGGCATCACTGGAGGCACCGCCGGCAACACCTGGACGACGTTCCGTCCACTGGCGCGCACGCCGGGCACCACTGAACCGTCAAGCACCCACCAGTCCTGATCACGGCGCCAGGCAGCTGGACCCCTCAACCCAGGAGGGGGGCCGGCAGCGTGAACGCCTGACTGCTTTGCCGCATGCTGGACGGATTTCATTCTGCCTCCGAATTCATTCCTGCTTTGGGAGCGCCCGTCTGCCAAAGCGCCGAGGTAACCGCCGGCCGAGGCTCAATGCCACCCGGAGAACGGGGTGTCAGCGTCGTCTGTGGCATGGCCATTGCCCCGTGCTTTGAGCGGTTTCGTTCCGGCCTGGGTGCGGGAGACGTCATCCCGCCTCCTGCCGGAGGGTGGAGGGGCGTCCAGGTTCATTTCAGGGGTGTCACGCTGCTCACCCTGAGGACCCAGGGCCCATCCACCCACGTCCAGGGCGCCGGCAGCCGGGAGGTCGCGCGAGGAGGGTGGAACCATTGAACCAGGGGGCGGGGAGGACACAGTGCTGCCCGTGCCAGCCGACACCTGGGGCGCCGCGCCCGAGGTGAGGAAAGAGGGCAGCTCACGTTTCACGGCCACGTCAGGGTCATCTGGAAGCGGCACGCGAACCGTGAAGTCCCCGTTGCCAGAGGTGTTCTGCCAAACGCTTTCCCACTCCATGCCGCGGCTGGTGAGGCTGCCCTTGACGATGACCCGCACGCGGTAACGGAAGAAGGGCCGCACGTTCTTGTCGCCCGTGAACACCTGCCAGTACCGCGGGGTGTCCTGGTCTGCGAAATGCCAGGCGAATTTTACGGGCTCCTTGTTCAGCGGTTGACCGCGCGCGTCCGTGGGCTCCAACGTGACCTCCACGACCTGCTTGGTGTCTTCGAGCTGCACACCCAAGGTGATGGGGCCAACGTTAATCGTGCCGGCAGAGTCGGCGCGAACCTCAATCGTCACGTCATTCATCGGCGTGCCGTTGGGTTCCGGATCGAGCTCGATGGTATTGACTTCCACCTGGGTGCGCGTGAACGGGGACTCCTGTGGCGTAGGGGGCTCGGTCAGGTGAATGCGGCGTCTGATGAACGTCTTGTCCGGCGCCCAGTCCTGTGGGGGGCGAGTCACGTCGGTCAGTTCCTTCATCGAGAACCCGACAGACCAGCTCGCGTCGGCAGAATCGCTTTTCTGGAAGGCGTGGCCACTCCACATGATCTCGCCCTGCTGGTTCGGGTAGCCGACCTGGCACGAGACAAACGCCACGGGTTGCGAGGTCCAGTTGACCACGGCTTTAAACACCCGGCCCAGCTTGCGGGGCCAGCCGTCGAGGTCAGCCGTCAGGAAATACTTCTTTTCCGCGTTCGGATCACGCTTGATCTCGTCCGCCATGCCTTCGAGGGAACTTGAGATGGTGGTTTCCTGCAGGAACGCCATCTCCCGGCGCTCGTGATAGTTCAGCTCCAGTTCGGTGTTGTCGTGACGGTATTTGAGTGCCACCCCGACCCCCCAGGGGCCCCCGCCCGAGGAGGCTTCGGCCGGGGGGACCTGCGGTTGTGGGGGCTCAAAGATGACTTTCTGGGCTTCCGCCATGAACTTCTCGAACACCAGGTCGGTTCGTTTGTCGATCATGGCCTGAATGTCACCCGCCCCAGGAATGGTGGGGTCGACAGCAATCTCCACTTCAATATCGCCATTGGTGCGCATGTTGTTGAACTCGGCCTTGATGTCGGCCGAGGCCCACAGGTAGTGGGCGTGAACCGCGGCCGAGAAGTGGTCGAAGACTTTCTTCCACCTGCCCCGGATGCGGATCTCAACCATGGGCGCCCACATCTTGATCTTGAGGTTCTGCATGACGACGATAGGGCTGGACGTGCCGTGAAAAGCCTGCCAGAGAATGGCGGTCGGATACGCGCCCAGAAGGGCGGAGTATGCGTTCTGACCCATGGGGTCGATGGAGCCGCTGCCTTGGCCTTGTAATCGCCAGAACCAGGGGCCGAGCTCGCCGCCTGACGCATCTTTCGTCGCGGGCCAGGTGCGCGGCAGGGTTTGTTGGGTGGGCATCGTTCCGCGCGTGATGCCTCCGCTCAGGCCATGTCCACGGGTTGGGGCTGCTGGCGCAGGCACAGGGACGGTGCCGTCCGCGAGGGGGGAGACGTTGGAGACCGCCGTAATATTCGAGACGATCGGGACGGGGCGGAAGACGGGAGGCACATTGGTCCGGATGCCCCAGAAGAAGTCCTGAGACGCCCTGAACTGAGCAGTGATCTGTTCCTGCGATTCGCGGAGGACGTGATCGGGCGGCGCGGAGTTGACCGTGAACGTCACGACTCCACCGGCAACCTCACGGTGCTCTTCCGCGCCCACGGTGGTTTCCTGGTCCTGCACCCCGGAGAAACGGATCAGGTTGAACATGAAGTCGCCGTCCTCGCGACCGTTCTTGCGGGCAATGTGCACGAAATTGGGCATGTAATAGAAGACAGGTGCCTTCCCCTCACGCTGCAGGGCATCGTTGTGAACGTCAGGGTAGTAAATCAGTTCATAGCCATCTTTGACGATGGGTTGGGTTCCTCCGGCCATGGTGGGACCTGCTGCGATGGCTGCCATAAGGACCTCCAGAAAGCGGTCATGACCGCATGAACGGGTGTCGTCGCTGACCGACGGCAGTGCGGACGGGCGAAAGTACTCGACGCCGGGGCTTCAGGACGCAGGGGCAGTTGGGGACGCACGCTTCATGAGGGGTCCTGAGGTCTTGGCCTGGCTCGACCTGGGGCGAGCTGGAGTTGCCTTGCTTACCACCCGCTTGTGGCTGGGGCTGACGGAGGAATGGTGATCTTGAGGCCCCCACCCCCGACGGTGCCTGGATCAGCCAGCGCACTGCCCAGAAGGAAAAGGCTGAACAAAGCTGCCATCAATCGATTGCGGGGTGCTTTCATGACGTATTTCCTCCTCTTTGAATAAGAGGACAGTAAAGATCGCCCGCTTAGCAAACGCATTGCAACTTGGACTACAGGTGTCGTAGGCGTTTCCACCATCGTTCCCGAGAGTGGAAAAATGTACAGTAATGGAACGGGGGCAGTATGGGTCACCCAATCCTGCAGGCGATCCTCGAAGGCCAGTACAAACGTGGGCTGCAGCTGTACGCTGATTTTCAGACCCCAACACCGTCAGATGACCGCTGGGCGGGGTATTGCCTCTTTGCGCAAGGCGATCTGCTGAGCGCCAAGGATCTCCTGGCGCGTGCCTGGGCCCGGGGCTGCCTGAGTGCGGCCATTGAGCTTGCCACGACGTATCGGCACCTGGGTGAGTTCGAGGCGGCGCGTGCCCATCTGCAGGACCTTCCGTGGAAGGACCTCAGCGCGTTTGACGGCGCTCTTGCCGAGCGGGAGTCGGGGATGCTGTATGCCGCGTGTGGTCAACTTGAGAAGGCCAGGCACGCGCTGGAGCGCGCCTGGGCCCTGGCGCAAGGCCAGCCGGAAGTTCTTCGCGCTGCCGTAGCGCTGGCCATAGGGTGGGCGGAAGCCCTCGCTGGCTTCGATGTGCGCGCCACCCACTACTTTGATGTCGCGGTAGACAGCAGCCACAGCATCAAGCGTGCTCAGGCGTTGGTCACCCGAGGCTTGTCGCTGGTGTATGCCGGACGGTACGAACAGGCTGAAGGGGACCTGCAGGAAGCACAGCGGTGGCGACAGGACCTGCCCGTCATGGCACCGATCCTGGCCTACACCTATGGCGTGCTTCGCCGTGCGCAGGGGCAGTGGCATGAAGCGCTTGAGCACTATCAGGAAGCGGCGCGCCTCGCGAATGAACGTGCTGAGGTCGATAGCGCATTCTTCAGCGAACTGGGCGCCTGCGCAGTGTTGGCCTCGCTCGGCGAACTGGATGAAGCGACGGCGGCGCTTCACCGGGCCGCCAAGCACACTGGGGAGCCCCGCAAGGCCGTGTTCTGGAGATGGCGCGCCGCCGTGCTCCACGGACTTTCAGGAGATGAGGCTGCGGCCTCGGAGCTTCGGGGCATCGCTGATGAGTTCGTGGAGATGGGCCTACACCGGGAAGCCGCCTGGGTCACGCTGCATGAAGCGGAGGCGTACGCCCGGGTAGGAGAAACGGAGGCGGTACAAGTGGCCCTTCGTGTCGCCATTGATGGACGACATCTGCTGGGCAGTGGCGCTCCACTTGTCGTGGAACTCCGTGATCTTCCGCATGTCCAGCGGTTGCTCATGGATCAGCCGGACGCCTACTCCAGGGTGCTGCGTGACGATTGGCGTTCCCTGGGTGGGTGTGCGCCTTTGGGAGTTCAGCTGATCACCTTGGGCCAGGGCACCATCTGCCTGGAGGGTCAGCCAGTGCGTCTCAGGCTGCGCCGAGGCATCGAGGTTCTGGCTTACCTGATGCAACATCGCTCAGTTGCTCGGGAACAATTGCTGAATGACCTCTGGCCCGAGGTCCGACCAAGAGACGCGGCCAACAACTTCCACCAGATCAAACGTGCACTGGAAAAGAGCCTGCCGGGGTTGGCTCTGCCTTACGATCCGGTCACCCAAACGTATTCCCTCGAGAGCGATGGCCTCCGCGTGCACTGGGACGTTCAGGCCATCAAGGATGAGCTGGAGGGGACCGTGACGGCGGTCGAGCACGCGCTTCAGACGTATGGTGGACCTTTTCTTCCGATGGCCAGTACTTCATGGGCTCAGCAAGTCCGGCGTGAAGTCGAGTCCTGCATTGTGAATGCAGGAATGGCTCTGTTGGACCGCTGGATCATTCTCGGGGAGCATGCCAAGTGCCTGGCACTCGCCCAGCGCCTGCGGGAGGTAGACCCGTACAACGACACCCTGGTGGAAGTCGTCGTTGATGCGAGCTTTCACCTGGAGGGACTGGCAGCTGCTCAGCATCTGCTTAAAGAGATTCAGGAGCAGTTTGTGCTTGAGGTGGGGGAATTTCCTCCGCGGTTGGAGGCGCTCTATACCCACCTGCGTTAACGGTGCAAAGAGAATCTTTCAGCGGACTGGAGGCTGCCCCGAACAGAATTGAAGTGTGAGGCAGAAACGTTGAACAGAGCAGAAGGAGTCGGTGAAGCGCCGAGGCTGCCCCAGTGCCGTGGATGACCACACGTCCTTGTTTCGACTCCCGTGTCTGCGGCTGGGTCCCGAGGACGCGAGGCAACGGAATTCTTCCATCCGGAGACGTCCTGAACGCCTGGCTGGAGGTCGCGCGCACTGGCGCGCAGAGGGCGTACCTGCCCCATAACTGCCCACCGCCTGAGACGAAGCGCCAACGGGCGCACCGCTGGTTTGTCACGGCGTGCGTTCAGAGTGCGGCGCAGTGATCTGCGAATCCTGTTCCGCATGGAGAAGGGCCGGCGCGGGCGGCCAAGCGCGATCATCATCGACAGTCGCGCCGTGCACAGCACACCAGAGAGCAGACACCGTGCCGGTTTCGATGGTGCCAAGAAGCGCAAGGGCAGCACAGTGCCTCTGGCCGTGGACACGCTGGGCCGTGTCCTCGCGGAACTCACCACGCCCGCCCATGAGCAAGACCGTGCGCAGATCAAAGACCTGTGCACGGCGGTCCAAGAAACCACTGGTGTAACGGTTCAGGTTGCCTCCGCCGTTCAGGGATAGACCGGGACGGGGCCTGCCCTGGACGCCACGCGAGCAGGGACCGAATTGAGTGTGGTTCAGCGGCCTGAAGCGACCAAAGGATTCATTGTGGTCCCCAAGCGCCCGGTCGTGGAGCGCTCACCGGCGTGGTTGTCGCGCGTCAGACGCGTGGAACGTGACCTGGAACGCTTGCCCTCAACCCGGGTGGGCTTCCACGTCCCCGCGGCCTGGGTTCTGCTTTGCAACAACGCGAAGCCCCTGTTTGCATAGGGGTCTTGGGCCCCTCTACGGCGTACCGGCAAAGGTCATGGACTTGTTAGGGCCTGGGGTCTTCCAAGTCTCGTTCATAGTCCTGGTGGCTGCCAAACCCAAGGGCCTCGGCTTGAGCAAAGTAGGGCGTCCGATCCAACAGCCCATCGTCCTCCTCGCCATCGGGGAAAGGAAGATCCCAGATCGCCTCCACCATCCAATCAAGCCACCTCGGTTGTGGAGGGAACTGCCGAAAGTAGGTGATCCGAGCAGCCTCATCCAATGCCTGCGTATCCCACCAGGCACCCCACACCATGATGTGACTCTCTCCACCACCCATACGCCAGTACGCACTGTAGGGGTGTTCGTCTGGAGCAACGATCCAGGGTGGTGGCACCGTGCCAAATCTGGCTGTCAGGCGCTCAATCTCCATGACCATCCAAGGCTCCATAGGGCATGTTCTCACGGCACCTCATAGGCTGGTCACCCTTGGCCGACACCCCCTGGGAAATCGGAAGGCCAGGGGTTCGAGTCCCTGTGCGAACACCAAAGAAAACTCCCTCTGTGAGGGAGTTTTCTTTCTTGCTTCTGGTGAAGGTAGAGCCGCGTGCCTTCTTCGGGCCTTACGAAGAAAATGCCTGGAGAGATCCGCCTATTCTGAAGCAGCTGACCTCAACCTTTCATTTGTTGCGCGGGGTTGACCTCTGCCTCCTCCGCATCGCTGGACATCCCACTCTACGGAACCAGCGAACCCCTGCTCTGGCACGCTTGTGTGACGCACTTTAAGTGTCCATGAGCTGCAGATAAGCCCGCGCAATTGGCGCGAATTTCCTGACATGATCTTCAGGCAGATGCGCAGGCTTGAGTTTTTCTACCCGCTTTTGCGCTTCCAGCACCATAAGGTAATCCAGCCGATCCTTCGTCAGTGGACAGGCTCTGTCGGAAGTCGCTTCGGCCGGGATGAGTCTCCGGCCTGATGAACGGTCGTAGACGTACCCGTTGACGGTTGTCACCGTCGTTGAATCCGCGCTGTGTATCCAGGCGAGGCGCCACGGTCGGCCCCGACGTTCAATGCACACCAGACCGCCAGGCTCGTAGCGTGAACGCTCTGACAGGTGCCGGGCAACTTCCGGCAGTTGAATGGAGGCTTCACCGGGTGGGACTGGTAATGCTCCAGGTTTGACTTCAAGCGGCGTTGCGAGCATTCGCCGATAAGGTGAGTGTAGACCAAGGCGTGGCGTAGCCGAGCGCCGAATGACGGCGCTCGTGGTTGTACCAGCGGTGAAAGTCCGGCATGGCGGCCCGGACATCGGCCATGGACTGCCAGTCCTGGCGGAAGGCGAACTGGTATTTGTAGGTCCGGTTGAGGCGTTCGAGGATACCGGTTCCTCCCGGCTGAGACACTTTGCAGCGCACCCAGTTGCCGTACATCAAACAGCCCTGTTGAAAGAGGTCACTGGTGAAATCACTGCCTCCATCACTCTGGACCAGGATGCGCTTGTGGTGGCCCTGAGCACGCAGCACGGCGACCGCCTCGTCGAGCGTCAGTTTGGCGAGGTGCATCGACAGGCTCCGTACCACCCGGCTGGCCAGCACCACCCGCGAGGTAACGTCCAGCACGAAGTAAATCCAACAGACCCCGTCGGGCAGCGACAGCCGTGTCGCGTCAATCTGCACCCGTCGACCTTCCGGCCAGTCTTGTGGTGCGGAAACCTTCGGGGAAGGTTTCCGGGTCTTTCGAGGCAGCGGTGGGTGAAGGTGCAATTCGCCGAGTGCGACACGGATCTTGTGCAGGCCAATCTCTTCGCCCTGAGCTTTGAGTTCCTGATACAGCAGCCGGTATCCAGACGTTGGATGCTGCAACGCCGCCTGGCGTACCTTCTCGTACAGTGCGTCACGGTGCTGCTGCTTGGCACAGCGCGCGGGCGCGCTGTGCTGATGGTCCCGCATCCGCCAGTACGGCACGCTGGCGTACTGGGCAAAACGCCGCAGGCTGAGGTGCGGCCGGCTCTGCCAGAGAACGATCAGCTCGTCCAGCGTCAGAGCCGTCGCACTTTTCGCGCAATATCGAGCTCCAGTTCCTTTTCGGCCACGATGCGTTTGAGACGGTCATTCTCCCGTTCCAGGATGGTCACGCCCTGGTCTGGTCGGTCACCAGAGAGGCGGGCACGGCCCGCCTCCAGAAACTGTGTTTTCCAGGTGTGGATCAGGCTCTCGTTGGCTCCATGCTGACGGGCTGCCTCCGCGACTCCGAGTTCGCCCCGCAGCACGCTGAGGACGATGGCTTCTTTGACGTCGGTGCTCCAGGTTTTTCGCTGTTTCCCCATGATGATCTCCAGTGTGCTCGTCCCTCGCATCGAGAGGGTCAGGTGCTGAAAGTCATCCTTGGAGCACTACCGGGCACATGGATGATGCCCGTCTGTGGGAAGGAATCCGAGGTCAGGGAATACACCAGGGGCGTCATGCGCCTGAGGGTACGCCGGCCGCGCTTCGGATGTGGACTTGGGAGAAGGGTGAACCGGTTCCCGACCCCGCAGGCCGCTCAGGCCTCCTTGGCCAGGACCGGAGGCCCCGGTCTCCGCGCCGGCAGGCCCGCCCGGCTGGGCCGGGGCGAGGAAGCCACCTCAGGGCCACACATCGACTTGCAGAGCCGCGCCAGTACGATGTTCCTGCCCTACCATGGCGTCGCCCTGGTGACGCCCTCCACCCCCGGCCCCCTGAGGGTCAACTGGCCGTTCGCACCCAGCTGAACAGCGTCTGGCGGGCCATGGTCATCTCCAGGGGCGGCAAGCCGCAGGCCCCTGTGCTGCTCAGCGAGCGGCCGCGTCAGAAGGGCGGCTCAATACGGGCCTGGCGCTGACAGCAAGAACGGACGGCGCTCTGTCCTGACGGCTCTGCCCCGCTGCCAGCGGAGGAGCCCTCGTCCCGTTTCGCGGCCTCATGGATGAGTCCAGGAACCTCCCGGGGCGTTCGGTCTTCGGCCGTGCACTCAGTCGCCAGCCATGGTTCAACGCCAGCCGCCGTCGACCACGCCCGCCACGCCTCCCAACCGGACCGACTCAGGTGACGTGTTGCATGTATGACGCGCACCGGCTTTCCTGTGTGAATCTGAACTTGGCCAGAAGGACCAGCTTGAACAGCAGGCGCTCAGGAACCTCTTATAGTACTTTTGAAATAACCATCAGCCGCTGAATACGAACCTGGGAGGCTTTGTCACGCATGGACCAGATACCCCCCCACCGCACCTGTCCGCTCCCTTCACGTTCAAGCCGCCGCCACCTGGGGGGACGGTGGTGACTTCCCACTCGAGGAGCGCCCACCTGCGGGCCGCGGTTTACTCTGTCTGGGTGCAGTTGCTTGGGGTTCCTCTGTTCGTGGGTGCCGCCACCGTCGCCGACCACCTGTTCGGGAACCGCCTCAGCGGCGGCGCGCTGATTGCCGCGGGCGTGATCATGGCGCTGATCCCGGCCGCCCTGTGGCTGCTGGCCTTCTCCCGCGAAGACCGTCTGGAGCCCGAGCCCAAGACGCTGCTGCTCGGCGTCTTCGTACTCGCCGCGCTACTTGCACAGGCGGTCGGAGAGCCGCTGGTGCGGCTCCTGACCGGAGGGGCGCACACCCTGCTGGTGGGCCTGGTGGTCTCTGTGCTGGTGGTCGGGATGGTGCAGGAGTTCCTGAAATACGCCGCCGTACGGTACACGGTGTTCACCACCGCTCACTTCGATCACCGCGTCGACGGCGTGCTGTACGGAGCGTCAGCGGGCTTGGGCTACGCCACAGTGCTGAACATGCAGTACCTCTTGCAGCACAGCGGTGTGGACCTGGGGGTCGGGGCCATTCGCATGGCCGTCACGGCCCTGGGGCAGGCGAGTTTCGCCGGCCTGACCGGCTACGCTCTGGGCAGCGCCAAGTTCGACCGCCGGGGCCCCCTGTGGCTTCCTGCCGCCGTCGGCGGCGCCGCGCTTCTGAACGGCGCGGTCAGTCTGCTGCTGCGGGAGCTTCCCTGGGTCGGCGGGTTGTCCTTCCGGCCTGAGTATGGTCTGGTGCTGGCCGTGATGGTGGCCGGCGCGACCTTCGCGTTCCTGTCCGCCCGCATGCGGCGCCTGATCGCCGCGGATCAGCGCTCGACCGCCGAGCGTCCGGTGGCCGGAGGGACCCCGTGAACGGTGCGCTGCGTCCTGTGCTCGACTGGCCCGTCTGGCTGCTTGTCGCCGCGTCGCTGCTGACCGGTTCTTTCATCCGGCAGGCCGAGGCTGGCCGCCTGTCCACCGCGCGCGTGGGCGCCACGCGCCTCGCCTATCCGGCCGCCTGGGCCCCTCAGGCCGGCGCCGATCCGAACACCTTCGTCGCCGCGGACCTGACCGCCGGCGCGTTCGGCGACCGCGTCGAGCTGCGCCGCCTGAAGCCCACGGAACTGATGTCCGTGAACCAGGCGGACCAGGCAGACGTGATGTCGGCCCTGTCCGCCTGGTCGCTGACCCGCGGTCAGCGCATGACCGGCTTTCGCATCCTGGGCCAGACCCCCACCACCGCCCTGGGGCGGCCGGCCGCCCGCCTCGACTACGCCTACCTCGCGGATCCGCCTGGCGGACTGCTGACCGGCGCCCTGCCGGTCGTGCTCCGCGCCTCGGACACCCTGGTGCGCGCCAGGGATGGCAGTTACGTCATGACCGTCGCCGGGCGGGCGGAGGAGAACGCCACCCGCCTGGACGACCAGCGCTCACGACTCCTGGCCGCCTGGGAGCAGCCATGAGCAGAGGCGCGCGCCTGACCGGCCGGGCGGCCGCCTGGCTGGGGCTGCTGGCCCTGGGGCTGAGCGGCCCGTCTGTGCCTGCCCAGGGGGCCAGCACGGAGGACGACGGCAGTCTCGAACGGGCACTCCTGTCGACCGCTCACCTGCTCACGGTTGAGCAAGGCACCGACCAGGGCCCCAGCTGCACGGGCGTGGTGGTGGGGGACGACCGCACGCTCCTCACCAACTGGCACTGTGTCGGCAAGGACGCAGGGGTACAGTCCAGAACGCGGGAGCTGTTGAACACGCGGGGCTGGGTGTTCGTGGCGCCCACCCGCGATCCGCGGCAGGCGCCCGCCTTCGCCTACGTCGCCCGGGTGGTGGTGGGGGAGCCCACGCTGGACGTGGCCGTGATCCGCATTTTCGGGACCTTCACTGGTGATCCCGAGCGGCCCGGCCCGCTGCCTGACGGGCCGCTTCCTTTGATGCCGCTGCCACTGGCGAACTCCGACAGCGTCCGGCTCGGGCAGGGCGTGCGTGTCCTGGGGTACCCCTCGCTGGGCGGCGACACCATCACCCTGACGGAGGGCCGCATCTCCGGCTTTGACGACGAGAACCAGGACGGAACCCCTGATGCGTTCAAGACCGATGCAGAGGTGAACCACGGCAACTCAGGCGGTCTGGCCATCAACGACCAGGGCCACCACATCGGAATTCCAACCTGGGCCCTCACCGAAAAGGAAGGTTCAGGCAAAATCAGCCGCATCCGTATGATCAACGCGGCGGTGCCTTACATCCAGCAGGCGCTCGCCCTGCCGGCCCCCTCTCTGGCCGACGCCCAGACACCGGCCCAGCCGCTGGGCGTCGGGACGTCCGCCGTTCCGGCGCCCCCGCCGGCGGCGCCCCAGGCCGGGGCGGCCCGGGTGGGGCCCGTCACCTTCCTGCCGGAGCCCAACAGTCCGGCCCCCACAGCTGGGGCGCCGCTGCCTTCAGGCCTGCGGCGCGTGGTGGCGCAGGCGGCATTCCGGGACATGGTGCCTGGCGCGGACTGGGGCAGTGTCTGGACGTACGACGGTCAGGCGGCCGCTGGCGCGGTCAGCGGCTCGGCCTGGACACTCGGGCCGAGCGGCACCCTGCAGGACACCCTCAGTGCGCCTGAGGGCCGGACCCTGCCGGACGGCCGCTACGGCTGGTCGATGTACCTGAGCGGGCAGCTGGCGTCGCAGGGAACCTTTGAGATCGGCGCCGCGGCGCCCGCCGTGGCGCCGCCGGCGCCGCCCCCAGCGCCCGCCGTTCAGGACGTCGTGGTCCGCGGCACCGTACAGGATGCGGACACCGGCCGGCCCCTGCCGGAGGCGCTGGTCGTCTTCCTGAAGCCGGGCACCCGACTCCAGGACTGGACTGCGGCGGGCTACCCCCCGGCCCAGGTCGCGGCGCGGGCCACCACCGACGCCACCGGCGCGTACCAGACGGTTCCCCCGCTGCCCCGTGGCTACACCTACCACGCGGCGTTCGCCGCCAGGGATTACCGCATCACGGACGGACCGGTGGAGATCACGGCGGAGGATCCCACGCCGCTGGACCTCAAACCGGTGGTCCTGCAGCGCCTGCAGTAACACGTTCTGCCGGCCTGGAAAGCGGTGAGGCTGCGGCCGGTCAGCCCTTCGTGCCGGAAGGGCCGGCCCACACCGCGGGGTGCCCTTTGATCAGGAGGGCGTACCGGTACGCCCGGCGCTCAATCCGGTCGAGGTGCCGGGCATAGGTCTCACCTTCGGCGCCGGCCAGATGGACAGCATGCGCCCACGCGGTTTCGCGTGCCCACGCCACCACTGTGCAGGCCACGTGTTCATCCCAGGGTCCACACAGGGTGTCCAGCCGCGCGAGCACCGGTGCGTCCGCGGTCACGCTGGCCTGAAGGTCATTCACTGCGCCGCGCAGCACGTCGTTGACCCGCTTGTGGTCCTCGTAGCGCCGGTCGGTGTGGTCACGGACGCCCGCCCGGACCAGCGCCACAGCCAGGTCGCGGTTCACGTGCGCGTTGACGCCCAGAAGCAGGTGGGTCAACGGGGAGACTGTCTCCTCCCGGCAGGTGGCGAAAGTCAGCCTCCAGACGGGCGGCACCAGGTCATCGTCCGCCTGAGGACCGGCGTCATACTGCTGTGCCGCGTCCAGGTACAGCCCGGCGAACGCCGCGAGGTAGCGTTCCACCCACGGTGGGTCCAGAAACAGCTGTGCGCCCAGGGCCTGGTGCATGGCGGACGTGATGACGACGTAAGCGCCTGCAAAAACAGCGCGGGGGTCTCGTTGTGACCGGTACTGGCGTTCAAGGTCGCCCAGACGGGCGAGGGCGCCGGTGACCCCTTCCTCGGTCAGGGTCGGCCTGGATTCCGGATTAAAGGCAGACGGTGGTTTCATCGGTCCCCATGCAGGTCGAGGGTGGCGGCGCGGTCACACAGGGGCGTCGGCGACGGTGCAGAGCGCCAGGAGACACCTCCTGAAGCGGCCCCTGATGGCCGCGCCGGCCGGTCATGGCCTCACGTCGGGGTCGGGCTGACGAAGCACACCCGAATTGCTTTGTCGAGCAGGGCCCCGGCCGCCTGCGATTCTCCAGTGTGCGAGAGCAGGCTGTACGCCGGGACCAGGTACTCAGGCAGTCCGGTGTCGAGCAGTTGCCGCGCACGGTCATTGAGTACCGTTGGTGTCGTTCCACGAGCGGACGAAGGAAAATCCACGACAGAGACACTGCCGCTGTAGATCAGGTCTCCAAAGGCGTCCCGGATGACCACGCGGCTCGAGCGCCGCAGGTGGGCAACGGGGACTTCAAATCCCATCCCGGGCCGGTTCTCCTGCTGGCTGTACAGGGGCTGGTTCTGGCGGCCGTACAGCACCAGCGTCGGTTCGGGCGGCAGGGAAACCGGGATCAAGAGGGTCGGCAACGGGTAATCCCGTGGGAGCGCGATCCCGGGTGTGCTCTCACCGCAGGTGACGCCCGCGCGTGATTCGGCGTTGACGGTGCTGGCCTGGCGGCTCTTGGGCAGCCAGGACTGCGCGACCGACAGCAGGCTGCCCAGTACCGATTGGGGCGCCGGCAGCTGATAACAGCGTCCCGGCGCCACGGACCGCCGGACACCGCCGTCAGACACGCTGGCTGACCCGGCCGAGACGCAGACCTGAGAGCCGGGAGCGAGGGGCACCTGTTGGGGGCCTTTCACCTGCACGCCCGCAGGACGAATGGTGGCCACCGCGCCCGCGGCCAGGGTCAGGGTGGAGGACGCGCTCTGCATGACAGCGGGCGTCAACGTCAGCACGCAGGTGGCCAGAATCAGCGAGGCGCGGCGGCGAGCGGAACGGTCAGGCTGGAACATAGCAGGGGCTCCTTGGGCGGTCATGAATCAGTTGAGAATTTTCGCCATTTTCAAGGTTCTGGTCACGAGTTTGCTGGTCTGACGGCTGAGGGCCAGCCGGGCGAGTTCCAGACTGACGATGGGCAGGGCGAAATCAAGGAAGCGGCCACCGTAACGGTAGAAGACAAAGGCGCACCCGAAGAGGAGGCCCCACATGATGGGGTGCTCAAAAACGTCTCCGAACTCCCGTTTCACGCCCAGCCGGCCCAGCAGCTGCGTGAGCACGGTACTCAGGATGGGGGCGACCACAATCGCCAGCAGCATGCCCGCGAAGGCCAGGAGTGCGGAAACCACAGGATCCAGCGGAATGACCGGATGGCGGTAGGTCAACAGGGTCATCAGCGCATTGAGATGCAGTTTGACGCCGGCCATGTCGCCCACGGCGGTGTCATGCATATCCTGACTGTTGCGGTCGGTGCGGCCGACCACCACCAGGGCGCCGGGTTCAAGCTGGGTTCCGTCCTGCGTCAGAAGGCTCTGGGCATTGATGACACTAAGGCCCGGCCAGGTGGACGTTCCGGCGTCCATGGCCGGAATGTCGTGGAAGATGATGGGCTCCCCGTACAGGGCGGTGCGGTAGATGTCCTTCGGAGGCGCCTGCGCGCGCTTCGCCTCAGGGCACTGGAACCCCTGCGGCTGGGCCGCCAGCAGGAGCGCTTCGGAGGCAGGATACGGGCCGTCCTGCCAGCGGCGTGGAATGCGGCGTACGGTGTCCCCGCTGTCGGTAATGACCGCCGGAGTGACCCAGCAGGTGGACCCACCGAGCTGCATCACGTTCTCTCCCAGGACGGCGGGTTGCGACAGCAGCACCGGGAAGGCACGCGGCGCCGTCAGGACCTTGAGGAGAGCCTCATCCCCAGGCGAACGTGGAAAGCGGGCCAGTCCCTGCCGGGTCAGGTTGGGTTCCTGGCTGGAGGCACTCAGGTTCAGATCCACGTAGATGGCTTTGGGTTGCGCGGCACTGAGTTTTTGCAGCAGTTCGGCCAGCAGCCCCCGGTGAAACAGGTAGGGGCTGATGTTGGCTGCCTGGATGGTGGCGTCGTCAATGTCGACAAAGACCACCCTGGGTGTCCCTGGAGGTGGAGCCAGCGGACTGGGAAAGTGGTGCTCCAGGGCCGCCAGTGTGTCGTAGGCTTTGTCCTGCGCATCGGCGAGGCTGTCTGACAGCCAGCCCAGGTGATGGCTGTGGACCGCCCAGGACAAAAAGCAGAAGATGATGACCGCCAGCGCACTTTCCTGGAGGGCGCGGCGCCAGGTCCGCGGCTGACCTGCAGCGTCAGCCTGGCCCGGAGCTTGAGAGGGCACCTGGGCCGGTGAACCGGGCGTGGCGGGCGGATCAGACATGAAGTGGTCCATCGCCCAGGCGGGCTCATGAGATGAGGACAGCGGGAGTCCGGACGCCCAGACCGTGGCAGCGGGCTGAAATTATCTTAAAATACTCAACGAATACTTCTGCAACAAGACACCTGCCGGACGGAAGAACCGATCACGTGATCCGGCGGACCTGTTTCTGGACCTCGGGGCACGTTTCACAGGCAGAGATTCGCTGGCATGAGGTGCAGGTGACGGACACGCAGCAAGCAAGGAAATTCAGGGCCGCCCGCTCCTGCGGGGGCTTCCTGGTCGCCGTGCTGCTGGGGGCTTCAGCCATAACGCCTGCGCAGGCTGCCGCGGGGCCGGGCTCCGCGCCGCCTGACTCAGGACAGGCGGCGCCAGACCAGCGCCTTCCAGGCGTGCCCCAGCTTCCCGACGTGACCCTGGAAGCCCAGGGACAGCTGCATGACGATCAGGGCCGCCTCCAGGACGCCTTGGCAGCGTATCAGGCCGCGCTTGCCCTGCGGATCACCAGGCTGGGCCCGGACGCCAGTGAGTCTGTGCGCCTCCTCGAGAAGATCGGAAGTGCCTGGTACCGCCTGGGGCGCCCCGCCGAGGCGCTCGATGCGTTTGAGCAGGCCCTGGCGGGAACCCAGCGGCAGGGTGACGCCGCGCCGCTGCAGGTCGCTGAACTGGGCGCGGTGGTGGGGACGCTGCACCTGGAACTGGGTCAGCTGGAGCAGGCGCGTGACCGCCTGACCGGTGCACTCGCCCAACTTGAGGCGCTTGTCCCCGCCGGTAACCTCACGACCGGCTGGGTGCTGTTCACGCTGGGCCGCCTGGAGGTTCGCAGTGCACGCGACCCACAGGCGCGCGACGCCCTGCAGCGTGCCCTCGACCTGTACCAGAGGGAACTGGGACCGGTTGATCCTGAGACGGCCGGGGTGGCTGAAGCGCTCGGGCTGACCGAACTGCGGCTGCGGCTCACGTCTCAGGCGCTGCAGCACCTGACGGGCGCCCTCGAGGTGTACCGGAAAACGTACGGACCGGAGCATCCCGCCACGGCGCGGCAGTACGCGGCGCTCGCTCAACTGTACAGCTCCGCTCCTCCCGGCATCTTCGACAACCTCAAGGCGCTTGAGTTCAGCCGCCTGTATGTTCAGGCGTTCCTGACCCATCAACAGGCTGCCTTTCAGACGCTGGATAACGAAGGCAAAGTCCGCTACAACGCCCTCGCCCACCGCCACTTCGAACAGTACTTCGAAGCGGTGTTCATTGAGCGGATGGTCAACGAAACAGAGAGCCAGCCTCACGCTCAGGCGGCCTTTGACCACTGGCTGACCTTCAAAGGGTCAGCGTACGCCCTGGAAAATGGCCTGGCCTCGCTGATGTCGCACGCTGACGCCGGAGTCCGGACCCAGATAGAAAGTTACCTGACGCTGCGCCGTGAATTCGCGGCGCTCTCGACGGCGCAGCCGTTGACGGTGGCCGATGGCGCACGCACGGCCGCGCGACTGGCCGAACTGAGGGCGGCGATGTCCCGCCTTGAAGTGCAGCTGTCCGGTGGGCTGGGCCGGTATCAGGACACCGTGCTGCCCGGCCGGATCACGGCAGGCGACCTCAGGGACGTCCTGCAGCCCGGAGAGGTCTACCTCGACTACGTATGGACGGACACCAACGTGTTCGTCTTTGCCTACAGCAGGGAGGGCCGATTCGATGTGCAGTGGCTCCCGGTGGCGGGACGACTGGCCGAGCAGTACGAGACCCTGCGGAAAGGGGCTGAGGCCGGCTTGAGCCTCGACGCGCTGCGCCCCCAGGCAACGTGGCTCTACGACCTGCTGATCCGCCCTGTCCTTCCAGGCCTCACGGGCGCCCGCTCACTGGTCATCTCCCCGGACGGGCCACTCAATTTTCTTCCGTTTGAACTGCTCTCGGACGGACAGCAGACCGTGATGGAACGCTTCGTGGTGAGGTATATCCCGAGCGGCCGCGAGCTCCTGCGCCAGCGGCGCCGGGTCCGTACCTCCGCCCCTGAACCGGCCGCGGTGTTCGGAAATCCTACGTTCAGTGCGGGCGTGGCCTCGGGACCGCCCGCCTCCGCTGCAAGCCGGGCCCTTGCCCTCCCGTCTGCTGCTGGCGTCCAGAGCAGTTCGGCCGCCGTGGCCACCCTCGCCAGACTCCTGCGCGGGACGGTGTTTTCGGCGTTGCCAGGCACGGAAGCCGAAGCCCGACTCGTGTCGGGGTTGCTGGGAACGTCCACGCGGGTCTTTCTCGGTGCCGACGCCACAGACACCAACCTGTTTTCCCTTCGTTCGCCGCGGGTGCTGCACGTGGGGACCCACGGCTTTTTCCTGGGCACCTCCCGGGAGAGCGGTCTGCTGCCCAATCCGATGCTGCGCAGCGGCCTGGCCTTTTCTGGCGCCCAGAACGCCGTGAACGGTGGCGCGGGGGGCGGCCTTCTCTCCGGCCTGCAACTCGCCGGACTCTCCCTGGAGAGCACTGATCTGGTGGTGCTTTCCGCCTGCGAGACCGGTCTGGGCGACGCGGTGGCGGGGGAGGGCGTCGCCGGGCTGAATCAGGCGTTTCTCACCGCCGGAGCGCGCCAGGTCATGCTGAGCCAATGGAAGGTGCCGGACCGCGAGACGGCGGCGCTCATGGCGGATTTCTATGCCCGGTATAGCGGCGGGTTGGAAGCCGCCGAAGCGCTGCGCCTGGCCAAGCTCAACCTGATGCGCGGGGGGCATCCCCCCGGGACTGGGCGGCGTTCTTCCTCTCTGGCGCGTGACCCAACGGGTGAGCTTTCGTTCCTTCGGTCCCAGGACCCGCCGTGAGAACGGCCGGGAGCAGCGGCTGAAGAGGGCCACGAGCGGCACGGCCCGTTCAGAGCCGGCGCCGCCGCTCTGGCCGCTTCCGGCGCCCCTGCTGAGCGCGGAACACGCGAGCCACAAGCGGGGGTGCACGCTGATGCTGAACCGCTCAAGTGCCAGCCAGACCCGCCTTGCCGGTGCCGAGCGACCATGACCGCCCCTCCACTGCTGCTCTCGTGATACGTTCCGCGGTGAATGAGAATCGCAGCGAGCTCGTCTGCCACCGCTGACCGGTCACTGGAAAACGGACGTCGGCCGCCCTGTTGTGTAGAAACACCGGCAGCTCCGGAGGCGCTGTGATGGCTGCGGTGTCCCAGACCACCGTGGGCACGAGGTCCTGAATGTGGGGCGAACTGCTCCGGTGCGGTGTTCTGGTGGTGATGGTGGCAGCTGCTCTGGCCGGCGGTTATGGCCTGATCCGGCTGGTTCTTGCCCTGCTGACCTGAGCAGGACGTGTGGGTCACGCGGAGGACTGTGCCAGCCGGATCAGGTGGTGCCACTCTCAACGCTGGCGGCGTGACCAACCTGGAATGGCACGCAGGACAACGGACGCAGACCGTGGAAGCGGCGGCTGAGACAGGACGGGCTGTGCCGCGTGGTGAGGTGTGGGGCTGGAGGCTCGGAACGCGGCCACGCCTCCCGGCCCGGCCATCTGCAGAACGCGGCCGAGGGTCTGCTGGTCCAGGAGCGGGACGTCCTGGGCGGCCTTCCGGCTGTTCGGGAACAGGTCCAGAACGCTCAGGCGCCAGGCGGCTGCTTTGGCCCACGCCCTGTCGTTTCCCAGCGGCGCGTCGAGGCAGGACAGGGCGTGCGTGTCCTTCAGTGCCTTCCTCGCGTCGTCGTTCTCCCGGCCGCGCGGGTCAGCCCGGTTCAGACAGCCGGGCGCCTTCACATTCGCGGTGAACGTCATCAACGGCCAGGCCATTGACGTCCACGCCGGAGCCCACCTTCGCCGGCAGAGACAAGGCGCGCCTCCCATGTCCCAGCTGCTCAGTGGCGTCGCTCCGGTCCATCCGGACACGCCCTTTGAATTCGTCCCCTGTTCAGGCGTAGGCGACCATCAGGAGCACCTGCTGAAGAGGAGCGAGTTCGCTGGGCGGTTGCCCTGACGGGTTGTACAGGCGTGGCCGCACCTCAGCGGCAGAGGAACTGTCGCCAGAACTCATCCGGCTGAGCTCCGTAGGCGCCCACTGCCCGGGGGCATGGCACGACGACTGGCTTCAGTGACTGTCTTTCTCTGCCCAGGTGGCGTGCTCGGCCGGGCGCCGCTTGGGCAGCGTGAAGCCGAAGGTGGCCCCCTCGCCCAGTTGCCCCTGGGCGAACACCTGGCCGCCGTGTTTCAGGATCAGGCGGCGGACACTGGCCAGCCCCACGCCTGTCCCGCTGACCTCGTCGGCCCGGTGCAGCCGCTGGAACAGATTGAACAGCCGGTCCTGATAGCGCGGATCGAAGCCCAGCCCGTTGTCTTTCACGCACACCCGCCAGACCCCGCCCTGGTCGTCGGCCCAGACCTGGATGCGGGCCGGATCGCGGGTCCGGGTGAACTTCAGCGCATTCTCCGTCAGCTGGGTCAGCACCTGGGCCAGCGCACCGCGGTCTCCCCACACCTGGGGCAGGTCGGCCACCTCCCACGTGACGTTCCGGGTCAGCAGATCGGGAAGCAGGGTCGTCTGGATCTGCGCCATGACCTCGTTCAGGTCCACCACACCCGGCTCCAGGGTCCGCTGCGCCGCGTGTGACAGGTCAAGCAGCCCGTCGATCAGGGTGTTCATCTGCCGCCCTGACTGCTCGACGATATCGAGGTAGCGTGCGCTGCGTTCGTCAAGCCGCCCATCCAGCGCCTTGCGCGCCAGTTCCAGGAAGCCGGTCATGTGCCGGACCGGGGTCCGCAGGTCGTGCGACACCGAGTACGAGAACGCCTGCAACTCCGCCGTCGAGTCCGCGAGCTCCTGCGTGCGGGCGTTCAGCGCGTCCCGCTGGGCAGTCACGATCCGGGTCTGCCGCGCCCGGTCAAGGGCCAGGTCCAGACTGCGGCCCACCGCGCGGAAGATCCCTTTGCGCCGTTCATCCCAGGTCGCCGAGGTCCGTGACCCGATCAGCAGGACGCTCTGCAGCGTGTCCTCCATGAAGTAGGGGTAGCCGGCGACCGCCTGGTAGATGGCGGACTCCTGAATCAGCAGGCCGGTGTCGCGCCAGTGGTCGATGTAGGTGGCGGTGTTCCCCTGCAGCCCCCGGGCGATGCTGGAGTGCTGCAGGGGAAACCCCTGCTGGAGGAGAGGCAGCAGGGTGGGGTCGGCCGATGGGCTCCAGCCGGCGGCGGTAAACAGCTCGCCGTTACGCTCGAAGTAAACGGCCTCCACATCACAGGTCTCGTGCAGCAGGGTGATGGCCCGCTCGACCAGCGTGGAGAGGTCCGTCTCGCTGCCCACCGCTTCGGTGAATGCCACGAAGGCGGCGTGGGCGGCCCGTTCCTCCTCGAGCTGCCGGGTCTGTTCCTCCCATTGCCGGGTGCGGTCCTGAACTCGGGCCTCCAGCATTCTGGTGGCTTCCGCGCGGCCCAGCGCGATGGCGCACTGGGCTGCGAGGATCCTGAGGAAGCGCCGCTCCTCCGGGGGAAAGTGGTGTGGTTCTGTGAAGTCGAGCACGATAACCCCGAGCGGCCGGTGGTCCAGGAACATCGGAAGCGCCGCGTTGGCGACCAGGGCGCGTCCCCCGGTGCGGCGCTCGAGGTCGGGGTAGCTTGCCTTCAGGGCGCCTGCGTCCTCGAAGTACAGCGCCTCACGCATGCGCAGAAGGTCGGCCAGCAGGACGTGGTTCTCGATGGATCCTTCCTGCCAGATGGTCGGGTGTCCGTCTTCGTAGCCCTGGCTGCCCGCGATCTTCAGCTGCTGATCGGTCCGGTCAACGAGCAGCACAATCCCGGCCACGGCGCCGAGGGCCTGCACCGCTGGGGTCAGCACGACGTCGATGACCTCCCGGTCCGTGCTCGTGGCGGCCAGGGCTTCGGTGATCTGCTGCAGGTGCTCTGCCAGTGAAGCGAAGGGCTCCAGCGGGGAGCCGGGCAGGGAAGTCATGCTTCACCATAACGCCTGTGTCCTCTGGGGGCCGCCGCCGCGGGTTCACTTCAACACGGCCATCCTGGGCCGGGCTCAGCCCACAGCGCCGGGTCCAATCAGGCCCCCCGGCCCGCAGGACCCGGAAGTGGCGCCGCGGGACGACAGCACCGACAGGGCAGTCATCGCTGGGCTCGACCGCCGCCCTGATGACGGGCGGCGCAGCCGCGTCAAACATGAGGGTCCGCCGCCCGGAGCTGTGGCCCTGTGCCGGTCCGGCAGTGTGCCGCACGCGGGCTCCGGCAGGGGCGCCCGGGCACGTCACCAGCTGGAGCACCGGCACAGTCGCGGGACCATCCCGTTCTCCCGGAGGCGGACCCGCCTGCGGCTCTGAAACGCTGCGCGGGGGTTACCCGCACCTCGAATAGCCCCTTCAGCTTGAAATAAATCTGAAAGTTTTTGACCCATACGATGAGAACGTGAACCATCACACCAGACTCCTCGGTGGCGTGCTGACGACCCTGACCCTCGCGGTCCTGTCGACCGCCGGCGCGCAGGGCCGCAGCGGCCCGTGCAGCGACGCCTGGATCAATGGGGCGTTCGTGGACGTCTTCGGCCGTCTGCCGGGCAGCGCCGAATGCAGCGTCAACCGTTACGGCGGCGGCAGCTGGTCCTCCTACGAGGACCTCAAGGCGAAAGTCATGCACGCCGCCGTCTGCCCGGACCCCTGGGTGGGGCAGGCCGTGTTCGAAGTCACGCGCCGCCGCGCGCAGGGCAACGAATGCAACATCAACCTCTACGGCGCCTGGTCCTCCTACCCGGACCTCAAAAGCAAAGTCCAGCGTGCCCTCAGTACTCCCCAGGGCCTGAGCACCAGTGAGGCGCGCAGCCGCGTCCAGCAGTCCTACCAGACCGCGCTGCAGCGCCCGCCGACCGACAGCGAGTACGGGTACTGGGTGCCGCAGACGATCTCGCAGAACCTCAGTGTCGACGCGCTCGCCCGCGCCCACGCCGAGTGGGGCGCGCAGCAGACGTACGGGCAGGTGCTCGGACGCGGCGCGAGTGGCGGCGAAGCGCGCGCCTACGCGGACGCGGCCCTGCGCGGCGCCAGCAGCATCGACCGCCTGTGGAGCGAACTCATGACCAGCGAGGAGTACCGCCGCCGCAACGGGGGACGCAACGGCCCGGCCAACAGCGCCTACGTGCAGTACGCCAAAGACGCCCGGTTCAACACCAGCGGGCAGACCATCGCCGTGCCCGAGCAGTGCTACGGCGCCATCGGCGTGAAATGCGCCGGCGTCAGCTGGATGCTCGGCAGCGAAGCGAAATGGTCCCGTGGGCCCACCCGCGCGGACGGCGTCGAGATGGGCTACGTGACCATCGGCGTGAGCGTCGGGTCGATCGTGCACGACAACGCCTGCCGCAACATCGGCGTCAGCGGCGTGTGGTGCAACGGTCAGACCCTCTGGGACGAAACGCTCGGCCGTCTCGGCGCCGCCACGAGCGAATGGAAGAAGGCCGTGTTCGCCAGCATGCCCACCAACCGCCGCTACTGGGACGAGAAATTCGGCCCGTACCCCATGAACAACGCCGCCCTGATGGCCCGCTACACCGACGACCTCACGCCCGTCGCGCGCCGCGACACCCTCCTGCCGGTTCCCGGCACGGAACTCATCCTGCTCGCCACGGGCGTGCCCGCCCTCGCGACCATGCCCGTGATGCTCAACCCCTACGCGTTCGACGAGACGCGCGAAACCCGCCGGCTCGCCGCCCCGAGCGGCCAGGCGCTCGACACGACCGACGTGCAGTTCTGCGCGTCCGGGCAGTTCCAGGGCCTCGTGCAGGTCGCCGGCACCTGGGGCACCTGTAAATAACCCCCAGGACGTGCGGCGGGCGTACGCCGCGTAGGGTGCGCTCGCGCCTCAGGCCCTGGGCTCAGCTGCTGCTCGGGCGGCGCGTCCCGGTGAGCTGCGCGCCCGCGCCGGACTGGTCCGTGCATTCCCCCGCCCGGACGCCGCTGTCGTGACGCCCGGCGCCTTTCCCTGTGCCTTGAGCTCGTTCGCAGAGGACTCGGCGTTCTCCCGCAGGGCCAGCGCCCACTGGAACGCCGGTGTTCAGGGCGCCGTGGTGATCGTCTTCACGGGCGTCCTCCTCTTCGCGCTGCCCGGCCCTGCGCGACGCCCGTCCCCGGGCCTGAAGCGGCGGCTTCACGACGATCGCCCGGCGCCGGGTGCCCAGCCCCGGCCGGGCAGTGGAACTGCTCCTGCAGGAAGGTCCTGAGGACGCAGGCGGCGCCGCTGTGGTGGAGCAAGCGGCCTGCGCCAGGTGGGGGAGAGTGCGCCTGGGCCGACCCGGTCACCTGGGCCGCGCAGGAAGGCACGCCCTTCCCGTGGCCTCTTTGCTGAACGGCTCCTTCACTTCACGCCGTGGTCAGCCCTTGACGCGGCGCCTATGCTCCCCTGAGGGAATGGTGGCCCCGCCGCTCTCGCCATCACCCTCCAGGAGGCCTTATGACGCCCGAACCGGGGAACCAGGTGGGCACGCGGTTGATGTTTGAAAACGAGCGGGTCCGGGTGTGGGACCTGGCGCTGGCCCCCGGTGAGGCGCTCGGAGCCCACGTCCACCGGCGTGACTTCTGCTTCATCGTGGTGCAGGGAGGCCACCTGCAGCACGTTCATCCGGCCGGTCCAGCTCAGGCCCGGGACGTGCAGTATGAAGCGGACCAGGTCGTGTTTCTCGAAGCCGGCGAAGGGCTGCTGCACCACAAGCTGGTTAATGTCGGGAACACCCCCTACCGCAACTTCGTCATTGAGCTCAAAGACCCCTGAAGACCGGCCGGACCGGCTTCGCTGAGGCCAGCGTGTCTCTGGCCTCGCCAGGACCCTCGCCACCGACGCCCTGCACCGCCGCTCATGAAGGAGAGCCATGCTGGTCGATTACCACACCCACCACTACCCCTGCGGGCATGCCCACGGACAACTTGAGGAGTATGTCGAAGCGGCCGTCCAGGCTGGACTGCTGGAGATCGGCCTGAGCGATCACAGCCCCATCTACCATCTGGGCAGCGGTCCTCACCGCCTTCCGGGCACAGCGATGGCCGACCATGATTTCCCCGCGTACCTGCAGGACATGCATGAGGTCCGCGAGCGGTTCAGGGGGCGCATCGCGGTTCGTCTGGGCGTGGAGAGCGATTACGTGCTCGGCTGGGACGAGCATTACCGGACCCTGTGGAACGCCGCGCCGCTCGATTACGTGATCGGCAGCGTCCACTGGCTGGGCACGTGGAGTATCTTCTCGCCTGAATTGCCGCCGGGGCGGTCCGCTGAAGACGTGTACGAGGAGTACCTGTGTGGCACGATCACGTCAGCGGCTGGGCCGGCCGTTGTGATCGGGTGACGGTTCAGGACTCCGCTGACGCCTGCTGAGCCGCTACGCGAGTGAATTCTCACGCCGCCGTGCGAGCAGCGTCTTTCCACCGGGGAAATCGTCGGGTGCAAGCCGGAAGGCCAGGGTTCCTGCACTTGGGTTCACGAGCGCCTCCCAGTGGAATCCTCCCTCAACGAGGATCATCGCGAGGACAATGGCCCCGTCTGGTTGTTCCCCCGCCCGCGCCAGGATAGGCTCTTCCCCTCCCGGCCAGAGGGTCGTCCGGCCTTCATGCCAATCCGTGAGGCCAAAGTCAATGCCGTGTTCGCCCCGCCCGTCCGCGACGGTGAGGCGGCAGGAGTCTGGAGTCGATGTGAAGCGCGCCCACCGGATTCCCTCGTCATTGGGGTCAAAGATGTAGGTCTCGTCGCGGGCGTTCGCCTCCCATCTGCCGGCCTGGTCCGCCACAGTGAGGTTCAAGCTGACGGACAGGGCCTGTAGGACGTCCTGAGCAACCGAATCATCTGGGAGAGGCTCTCCACCCATCTCAGCCAGCAGGTGGGTCCACACGTGATCAAGCACGCGCTGCATGTTCATGACATTGGCGGTGATGGCCAGCACCGCCCTTTGCTGCGGCATCACGATGCAGAACTGTCCAAAGGCCCCGTCGGCACGGTATGCGTCGTGCCGACAGCGCCAAAATTGGAATCCATAGCCCTGCGCCCAGTCACTGGTCTCGTCCTCGCCTGGCGGCACTTGAGCCGAGGTTGCCCGCTCTACCCAAGTTTCAGGCAGCAGCTGTTTTCCATCCCAGTGCGCCTTCTGCAAATAGAGTTGGCCGAAGCGGGCGACTGCCTCGGTGGCGAGGTGCAGGCCCCACGCTCCCACGTGGATGCCTTGCGGGTTTGAGATCCAGTGTGCCGCTTCGACGCCGAGTGGCTTCAGGAGCCGTGGCTGGAGGAACTCCAGGAGTGTCTCACCGGTCAGGCGCTGTATCAGGGCCGAGAGTATGAAGGTGGCCGCGCTGTTGTACACGAAATGAGTGCCCGGCGGGTGCGGAACGGGCTGCGCGAGAAACGTGCGCACCCAGTCCTGGTCGGGGGCATCGAACAGGGCCCCCGTCACGTCCTCAGTATGTCCCGTCCGCATGGTGAGCAGGTCCTGCACGCGCATCGCCGCGAGGTGGCCGTCCACAACGGGAGGCAGGTCGTCCAGAAAGAAGGAGACCACCGGATCGTCCATGTTGATCCGCCCTTCGGCGGCAAGCAAGCCGATCGCTGTGGAGGTGAAGCTTTTGCTGAGTGAATGGAGGCGGTGTACGCGTTTTGGGCTGTAGGGGGACCACCAGCCTTCCGCGATCACGGTACCGGCCCGGAGCAGCATGAAGCTGTGCAACTCAAGGGCATCGGCCTTGAGGGCGTCTAACCATGAAACGACTGCCCGGGAAGATAGCCCTTGTGCTTCAGGGGAAGAACGGGGGAGGGGCGCGAAGGTGGGCACGGCTCAGTGTAAGTGGCGGTGATGATCCACCAGGTGCTGGCGCTGCC
Organism: Deinococcus taeanensis; assembly: GCF_020229735.1. Taxonomy (NCBI): domain Bacteria; kingdom Thermotogati; phylum Deinococcota; class Deinococci; order Deinococcales; family Deinococcaceae; genus Deinococcus; species Deinococcus taeanensis. The sequence goes on from NZ_CP083456.1 coordinate 300,613, forward strand.
GTGGCTCTGGCCATCCGCGCCGGGTCAGGCCGTGGTCTGGTATCTGATCCCTGCGCATCCCGGCTCACGGACCTGATCCCTCCAGTATGGGAAGCAGCGGTGGTGATGGGTCAACCTGCACGGCCTTGGGCCCCTGCGTCCCGCACAGGACCCCCAGCGCGGTGTGTAAGGGACCGTGTGGAGGTCAGCTTTGAGATGTCAGCGCAGAAGTCCGCTCCTGGAGCCAACTTTTTTCAAGTCCTCAGGGGTTCTGACTGAAGGTCAGCTCAGGAGTCCAGTACCTTTGCCCCCTGCCTGCTCATCATCCGGGCCGCCCGCCGCCGGATGATCGGGCTATGGCACGGTCGACTGCGCAGCCCCCCCCAGTCCCCGTGGCCGCCGGGGACTGGCACGTGTACACCGACGGCAGCACCCGGCACGAGCGCCGGCAGACGGTCTCCGGCTGGGCGGCGCGCGCCGTGCAGCCTGAAAGTCAGCAGGTGCGGCAGGTGAGCGGCGCGCGTCCGGGGGGCACCTCGCTCGACGCAGAGGCCGAAGCGGTCTTCATGGGGCTGCGTCTCGTGCCGGGTGGCGCCGCGGCGCGGCTCTACAGTGATCTGGACCTGGCGGCCCTGCTCCCACTGCTGCGCAGCGCGGAGGGCGCCGCGTCCTGGGCGCACCTGCGTGACCTCTGGGTGCAGCCCATTGCGCGCAACAGCGGCCGGCACCATCAGGACATGCACCGCGTGGCCAGAACGGCGGAACTGGAGGCGCGCCTTCACAGGGGCGCGCCGGAAGGCGCCCAGCTGGCGAATACGGTGCTGGCCATGCAGGCCCTGGCGCCGGACCGTCAGGCGGACGGCCCGCTGCCTCTCAGGGCGCCCCAGCAGCTGCCCGGCGCCACCGGGCCGCTTCAGGTCAAGCTCGCGGGCGTCACCTTTCAGCCTGCCCCGGCCGAGCAGGTCCAGGCCACGCTGACCCTGGACCTCGCGCCGGTGCGGGGGACCGGACGGACGCAGGCGGACGCGGTGCGCGCCGCCCTGGACGCGGCGTTGAGGCCGTTGACGCGGGGGGGCTCGTGGACCTGGCGGTGCACGAACCGTGGGCGGAAGCGGCGTGGCGAGCAGCTCACGCGCTGCTCGCCGTGCAGGTCGTGCCTCTGGCCGAAGCAGACCCGGAAGAGGCTTCCCGGTGAATGGACTCTCCTCCTGGCCTGCGCGTCCCGGCCGCCCGCGCGGCGCGGTCACGGCGCACCCTGCGCGCCTCCGTTCAGCGCGAGGGGACGACCTTGCCCCGTCAGGTGCCGCAGAACGTGCGGTAGCAGGCGGTGACTTCCGCCCGGGCCGGTTCCGTGTACCCGGCCTGGTCCGGCGTCTCGTCGTAAGGCCGCTGAAGGGCGCTCAGCAGGCGCCGGAACGGCGCGAGGTCACCGTGGTCGGACGCCGCTGACAGGGCTTCTTCCACCCGGTGGTTGCGCGCAATGACCACCGGACTGACGCGGCGCATGCCCGCGGCCCGTACGGTCCAGCCCAGGGCCGTTCCGCCTTCGTTCTCCGCGCGTGAGCGCCAGCGGGCGAGCCACGCGCCGGGCGCCTGCGGGTCAGGGAACAGGGCGCGCAGCGGTCCCTCGTCGCCGCCCGCCGCGTCGGCCAGCCGGCGCCACCCGAGCGTGAAGTCCACCCGGTGCTCCTGCAGCAGCGTCAGCCAGTCCGCCGCGAGCGCGCGGTCGGCCTCGTCGTCCCCGCTCCGCAGGCCCAGCTTCTCCCGCTGACCGGCCAGCAGCGCGGCGGCGTACCACTGCGGGAAGGCGTCAATCACTTCGGTCGCCTGCCCGACCGCCGTCGAGACGGCCGCTTCGGTGTCCTGTTCTGCGATCAGCGGCAGCAGGGCTTCGGCCAGGCGGGCCAGGTTCCAGCGCGTCACGGGCGGCTGGTTGCTGTAGGCGTAACGCCCCCCCTGGTCGATGGAACTGAAGACCGCGTCCGGATCGTACGCCTCCAGGAAGGCGCACGGGCCGTAGTCGATGGTCTCACCGGAAATCGCCACGTTGTCGGTGTTCATCACGCCGTGAATGAACCCGACGTTCATCCACTGCGCCACGAGGGCCGCCTGACGCTGGGCCACCCGCTGGAACAGGGCGAGGTACCGGCCGGGCGTCCCGGCGAGATCCGGATCGTGCCGCGCGATGGCGTACTCGGCGAGCTGCCGGACCCGGTCCGTGTCACGGCGGGCGCTGAAGAACTCGAAGGTCCCGACCCGCAGGTGGCTCGCCGCCACGCGGGTCAGCACAGCGCCCGGCAGGGGCCGTTCACGGGCGACCAGCTCGCCGGTGCCCGCCACGGCCAGGGCGCGGGTGGTCGGAATGCCCAGGGCGTGCATGGCTTCACCGATCAGCACTTCGCGGAGCATGGGGCCGACCGCCGCCTTGCCGTCACCGCCCCTCGAGAACGGGGTGCGGCCCGAGCCTTTGAGCATCAGGTCGCGGCGTCGCCCGAGCCGGTCGGTGACCTCCCCCAGCAGCAGGGCGCGCCCGTCGCCCAGCTGCGGTGAGAACCCACCGAACTGATGGCCGGCGTACGCCTGGGCGAGCGGTTCGGCGCCCTCCGGCACCTGGTTGCCGGCAAAGATGGCGGCACCTTCCGGCCCGTCGAGCTCATCGGCAGCCAGGCCCAGCTCGAGGGCCAGGTCCCGGTTGAGGAACAGCAGGCTCGGTGAAGGCACGGACGCCGGCTGCCACGGCGCGTAGAACCCCGGCAGGTCCCGTGCGTAGGTGTTGTCGAACCGGAAAGAGGAGGCGGGCATGCCAGACAGTCTGACGCTTCCCCAGGATCCTGCTGAGCCCAGGTCACAGTCCGGGAGGCTTGAAAGAGCGCCGAGTGCCGCGGTGCGCAGGAACGGGTGGAGCTGCAGACAGAAAATGGGGGCCATCCAGAGTGTCCTGCCGGGGTGGGTCGCGGTCTCCGGCGGAGTGGCCAAGGTCAGCTTCCCTGGGCCGTGCAGAAGCATTTGAGGCTGTGCTGCAGGGCGGGAGTGAAGACGCTGGCCTCAAGGAGTTTCCAGCAGCGGCCCTCCGGAGGCTCGGAAGCCGGGTGGGGTCAGCGTCAGCCCCCCTGTTCAGCGGAATCGAAAACAGGTGGTGGAGGTCATGAACTTCCAGCCTGACCCGGCGTCTGTGAGGGGGCCCGGTCTCGCTTGAACAGGGGGGCTGAACTGCCGACAGGCCTGCTCAACTGCTGGGTTGGTGTCGAGGCCCAGGCGACAGGGTCGGCAGGGAAATCTCCTCCACGATGGGGCGCGCACCCATCATCACGCCGTGCGTTCAAAGAGGTCACCGGCAGCTGAGTGGGGCATTGATCCTTTCGCCTCCCTTCAACGTTGCAGGTCTTACGCGGTGCCGTGAGAGGCCTGGCTGACCAGAAGCTGTTCGATCTCGGCAGTGGGTTTGGGCCTGTGCCAGAAGTACCCCTGTGCCAGGCGGTACCCCAACTGCACCAGGTTGTCGCGCTGCTCCGCGGTCTCGATGCCCTCTGCAAGCACTTCGCACTGCAGGGCGGTCCCCAGGTCGGCCACCGCCCGAAGCAGCGGAAGGTCTCCCGCGAAGGACCTGTCCGCCTTGAGGCGCCCCACGGAGAAGCGGCGGAACTGGGACAAGGAAGAGTATCCGCTCCCAAAGTCATCGACGGCGAGCTGGACACCTGCCTGATGCAGTTCAGTCAGGTTTTGAATGGACGCGCTGCCGGACTCCAGGAGCCCGCTTTCCGTGATCTCCAGGCAGAGTCTCTGCGGGGGGAGGTCCTGGGCCCTGAGTGCGGCGAGCACATGAGCGCAGAAGTCAGCCCGCCGGAGCTGAACCGGTGACACGTTGACCGCCAGCGTCAGGTGAGGGTGCAGTGGCGCCCAGGTGGCAGTGGCCGCCAGCGCACCGTGAAGCACACGCAGGCCAAGATCATGGATGAGGTCAGACTCCTCCGCGATTCGGATGAACTCCTCGGGCGAGACGGCCTTCCCGTGGTGGTTCCAGCGCGCCAACGCTTCAACGCCAACGATCCTGGTCGTGAGTGGATCGACGATGGGCTGGTAGGCGACCCAGAGAGCAGGGGCGTGATCGCTGAGATCCTGCCGCAGCTGTGCCTCCAGACTCATCCGGCGAAAGGCCAGCTCCCCCATGCGCTCGTCAAAGATCTTGACGGTGAAGCCGCCATCGCTCTTGGCGCGGTACATCGCGGTGTCCGCCTCACGCAAGACGGCATCCAGGTCCTGACTTCGTCCCCGGGCAAAGGTGATGCCCACGCTCAGGGTAACGAAGACGCTCTGCCCACCGACATCGATGGAGGCGCCCAAGGCCTTTTGCAGGTTGGCGGCCACAACCAGCGCATCTGAAGGCTCTTGAATATCCTGAGCGATGACGA